>DATAXU010000027.1:0-19845 GCA_036272955.1 Verrucomicrobiia bacterium | reverse complement strand
CGCCAGCGTCACGGACCCCCGCTTCGGGCGCGCCCAATAGTTCATGCCGATGTGTTCATGCGTTTCGGTGATGCGATGGATGTCCAGAAAACGCGGCGCGATCAGCGCGCGTGTGCCGGGTTCGGTGGTCGGCGGGCGCTCGCCGAGAAGCTCCACTTCGAGGCCGCTTTCCTCCCTCGCTTCGCGGAGCGCGGCAATTTCCGGGTCTTCGTCCAGTTCGATGTGCCCGCCCAGCGGCAGCCATTTGTTGAGTTTGCGATGATGGATGAGCAGGATTTGATGATCGCGAACGACGAAGATCGCCACAGTGAAATCAATTTTCTCGTGAATATGCGCCATAAACCGTGATTAAAAGCCGTCGCGCGTTTCGCGGCAATAGGTTTTCCACTGATTGCGCGCCGCCTCATAGATATTTATGATTGTTCCGCGGGCGAGCCGTCACTTACGTTGGTTCGCCATATTATATATCAACATATCAATGAATAGACTGATCATTGCGGTTTGCGTCATCGCGGCAATTGCGCTGGACACCACTCACGCCGACAACGGCCAAAATTACGGGACCACGACCGAAGCCGTCGGCTGGGAAACAAAAGGTTTTGAAACGCCGGTCAACCAGTTGCTCACGCCGGCCGGGACGCTGGTTGAATTGCCCGGAATGCGGCCCAACGCACTCGCGTTAAGTCCCGGCGCTCGTTTGCTCGTCACCTCGGGATTGAAAGCCGAACTGATTGTCCTGGACCCGGCCACCGGAAAAATCCTCCAAAACGTCCCCATGCCATCGAGCAACCAGCGGGCCGGGGGCGAATCCGTTTCTGCGCTCATTTTGGACCCGAATCTCAAAACCAAGCTCAGCTATACCGGCCTGGTATTTTCCCCCGATGGCGCGCGGATTTATCTTTCCGATGTGAATGGCGACGTGAAGGTCTTTGCGGTGGACAAGCAGCGCAAGGTTTCGCCGTTGTTCTCCATTGCTCTGCCCGCCGCGAATATGCCCGGCCGCAAGGCGGATGTCCCCGCTGGAATCGCCGTCGCGCCGGACGGCTCAAAGATTTACGTCGCCCTCAACGTCGCCAACCGCCTCGCCGAAATCGACGCTGCGTCAGGCAAAATACTCCGGACCTGGGACGTCGGCGTCGCGCCCTTTGGCGTCGTGTTCGTCGGGACAAAAATTTACGTCAGCAATTGGGGCGGACGTCGCCCGGATGCGAAAAGCCTTGTCGGGCCGATTGGGCGCAACGGCGTCGTGCGCGTTGACGCCCGTTCGATCGCGAGTGAAGGGTCCGTGTCCATCATCGACTTGAAAGGTCAATCCACAACGCCGGCAACCGAAATTTTGACGGGGCTTCACGCCTCCGCGCTGGCAGCGTCGCCCAACGGGAAATACGTCGTGTGCGCCAATTCAGGAAGCGACACGCTCAGCGTTATTGACACACGCGCCGACGAGATCGTCGAAACAATTTCGGCCCGTCAAAAACCGGGCGATCCTTTTGGCGCGCAGCCCGACGCCCTGGCTTTTGACCGCAACGGCACCCGGCTTTTCGTTTGCAACGCATCGCAAAACGCCCTTGCGGTGTATCGTTTCAAACCAGGAGCGTCGAAAATGCTGGGCTTGGTGCCGGTCGGATGGTTTCCGGGTTCGATCGCATTTGACGCGCGGCATGATGCGCTGGATGTGGCCAACATCATCAGCGTCAGCCGGAAAAAAGCGGCGGCGCGCGGCGGCGGGGAAGGATTCAACACGAAGCAATTCTATGGTTCATTGTCTTTGGTTCCCGTGCCCTCTTCGCGGCAATTGGAAAAATTCACACAAACCGCGCTGGCAAACCTCCGCTACCCGCTGCTGGCCCAGGCGAAACTGCCCCCGCGCGAAAATCGCCCGGCCCAACCCGTGCCGGAGCGCGTTGGTGAGCCGAGCGTTTTTGAGCATGTCATATATATTATCAAGGAAAACCGCACCTACGATCAGGTTCTCGGCGATGTCAAGGAAGGCAATGGCGAGGCCGATTTGTGCGTTTTCGGAGAACATGTCACCCCCAACGAGCACAAATTTGTCCGCGATTTCACACTGCTGGATAACACTTATTGCTCCGGAATTATGAGCGCCGAGGGACATCAATGGACGGACAGCTCGCTGGCCAACGACTACGCCCAGCGTTCTTACGCAGGGTGGCCGCGCAGTTACTCCGGCGGCGGTTCGGAACTAAACGGCGACGACGCCATGATGTATTCGTCGGCGGGTTTCATTTGGGACGATGCGCTCGAGCATGGAAAAACATTTTGTGATTTTGGCGAATACACCACGCCCCATATTTTTTGGCGGGCGACGGGCCGGCCGGAAAATAAGTGGGTCGATTCCTACAGGGATTTTGCCGCGCACTCCAATGCCATTGTTTATACCTGCACGTCGGACCTCGAATCGATCCGCCCTTATATCATGACCAACTACATGCCATTTGATCTTCATGTCCCGGATGTTTGCCGTGTCGGCAATTTTATCGAGGACTTCAGGAAATTTGAGAAAACCGGCACGCTGGCGAATCTGGTGGTGCTGTGGCTGCCGGACGATCACACGAGTGGAACAGGCTTCGGCGCCCCCGCTCCCGACGCGCAAGTCGCCGATAACGATCTGGCTTTCGGCCAACTCGTCGATACGGTCAGCCACAGCCAATTTTGGAAGAACACCTGCATTATCGCGGTCGAGGACGATCCGCAGGATGGCTGGGACCACGTCAGCGCGTACCGCACCACGGCCTACGTCATCAGCCCCTACACCAAACGGCACGCGGTGGTCAGCACGCAATATAACCAGACCAGTTTGGTACGGACGGTTGAACTGATTCTCGGACTCCCGCCGATGAACCAGCTCGACGCAACCGCCACGCCGATGTTTGACTGCTTTACGAACACGCCCGATTTCACCGCCTATGACGTTGTGACGAACGAGGTGCCGCTCGACAAAATGAATCCGCATCCCAAACGCATCAGCGACGCCATCCTGCGCAAGGACGCGTATGTTTCCGCCAAATTGCCGCTGGAAAAGGAGGACCAGTGTCCCGAAGATTTGTTCAACCGCATTTTGTGGCGGGCAATGAAAGGTTCCCGCGTGCCTTATCCCGATTGGGCCGTAAAAAGCGGCGGCGGCGATGATGACGATTAGGGTGATTGCCAAATATAATTTCCGAAATGGCGGGAGTTGGATTGGTTTTGGCCGAGGCGGTGGGCGAGTACATTGGGATCAATTCAAAGTGATTTGTCCGTCACTTAATCACCAGGTCGTCGTCTGACCACATGACGCGGTCAGGCCCAGCGGAATGGATTTCCATGACCCTGCCGGAAAGCTGATGAAAGAAAAACGGTGTTCCCCACGGGTCGATCATTTCGCCCTGGGCGTCGATGCGCATTCCTGCTTCCGGGTTTATAAAATTGACCTGCTTTGGATTGTTGCCATTCAGCGACGACGTGATTTCGGGATTTGTGCCCACGGGATTTCCGCCAAACATCGACGCATACTCGTGAAAAACAATCCGCATGTTGTCGAGCACCCGGTCCGGAGGAATATTCGTGAATTGCAACGGATAAACCGGTCGCGCCGTCTCCCTGGGACCGGCGACACGGGTCGTGGCGTAAACGGTCGGTACGGGCGCGCTTTGTTTTACAGTCGGGGTCGGCGGGGTTGTGGTGGTTGCGGGCGGCCCAGCCACTGGTTCCGTGACTGTGGAGACGGGGCTGGCAGTCGGGTTTTTCCGGGACGGCTCTTTCCGTAAATAGATAAAAAGCGCAATCGCCACCAAGGCCATCACGATGCCGAGGAGAGCGGACTTTGCTTGCCTCATACGAATCCCAAATTCGGCGCCGAGAATCTGCCAATGTTTGGAAATACCGTCGCAAGATTGCCGCTGTCCACTCCGAACCACGTTGCCAGCGTCGCGAAGTATTGGTCGATCGCCGTCGTTGGGATCCATCGTCCGGTGCTCGTGTCGTTCGGTCCGTTGATCGTGAGCACGGGGAACGCGCCGTAAGTTTGCTGGCCTTTGACCGCCCCGCCGAGGATCAAATGATGGCTGCCCCACCCGTGATCGCTCCCCTCGCCGTTGCTCGGAAATGTGCGACCAAAATCGCTCGCGGTAAAACTGGTCACGTTGTCGGACAATCCGAGCTGCTCCATCGCGCGCTGGAACGCGAGCATGCTCTGGCTCAATTCCGCCAGCAGGTTGGCGTGCGAACCGAGGGTCGTCTCCCCCGGCCCCGGAGTCTGGTTGGTATGCAAATCGTACCCGCCAATCTGGCAAAAGAAAATCTGCCGTTTCATCCCAAAGCCGCCGCTGGCAACACTTCGGCTTCCGGCCTGTATCAGCCGCGCCACCATTTGCAGTTGTGGGCTGAGGGTTGAGGTGAATGCCGTCCCGCCGGGCGGGGTGATCTTGGTTGGAAATGGGACGGTCCAAAAGCCGGCGGAACTGGTCGGCGCCACGGCCGTGTTGAGCAGCGCGCCCGTGTTGATGGAATGTTCGGCGACCTGTGCGTACGCTTGCGCCTGCATGTTGGGATACGGCAGGCCGAGAATGTTGGTCAATGCCTGCAAGCGTGCGCCCGTTACCGAACTCAGGGAAATCGCCCCGCTGGTGGACACCGAGTATTGCGTCAACGTGTTGCCGACTTCAAACGTATTGGCGCCCGCCAGTGTTACCACGAGCGAAATGGGCGCGTCCGGCTGCACCGAGGCGAGTAAATCCGCGCAACGCCCGCCCCACCCTGTCGTCGGCGGCTGGTCTGGAATC
Source organism: Verrucomicrobiia bacterium (assembly GCA_036272955.1). Classification (GTDB taxonomy): domain Bacteria; phylum Verrucomicrobiota; class Verrucomicrobiia; order Limisphaerales; family Palsa-1400; genus DATAUD01. Next base: position 15,064 of record DATAXU010000027.1, on the reverse strand, counting down.
GAAGTCTGCCATTGGGTTTGCTGGTCCGCGTGCGAAAACAGTTGCGGCGGTGTTTCGACGCCACCCGATTCGTATTGGGTGCGCGTCAATGGATAAACCAGCGTGCCCGTATTGAAGAGAATCGCCAATTTGCCTTCGCCGAAAAGTGTCTGCAACCCGGCGCACGACGGATGCAAACCGTATTCGTGGCCGTCGCTCACCTGCGCGGTGATGCCCAGCAGCGACGCCTGGGGAAGCGCCAGCACGGGTGTGCGGATCGTCGCGTAATTGTTGTATTCGGACGTGATGGTTGGAACGATGAGGTTGTTCGAATCATTGCCCCCTTGCAGAAAAACGCAGACCAGCGCCTTGTAATCCGTGATGTTGCTTTGCGCCACGGCGGCGTTCATGAATCGCAAATCCCGCAGCGAACAGGTCAGCGCCGCGGTTCCCACCGCCGCGCAAGCCGCCTGGCGGATAAATCCCCGGCGGTCCATGACTGAATTTTGTTTTGACGGCATATTATTTTTGAATGGTGAAATCCGGCGAAGTCAGGATCAAGTGGACCACCCCCCGCACGCGGTCGCGCATTTGCGAATCCGTCGGCGGATTAGAATAGGGGAAATTGGCCGTGCTCGAAACATAATTGACAATCTTTGTCTGGGCCGCGCTGGAAAGCTCGCCCGCAGCGAGCAGGGTGTTCAGCGCGCTGACCAACCCCGGAATTCCCGCCGCGCTCGTGTGGGCCGTCGTCATCCACGGTCCCAAGTCCAGGACAATCGAGCCGTTCCCGCCGGTGAAGCTGCTCAATCCGTTCGTGTTGTTGCCGTTGTTGAGCACGCCGCCTTCCAGGAAATTCATCGCCAGCGCCACGCTCGTGTCGGAGGTTAATTGGAATTCCGGCGTCGTCAGCCCCGCCGCCGCCAGCGCGCCCGGAAATTCGTAATTCGGATAAAAAAAGTTGAACACCGTCGGCGAGCGCAACGGCGATTGCGAGAGGCTCGAGCTGGCGCCCGTGTCGGTGTAACCCATGTTCCACGTGTTTTCCACCACGGCAACCGTGCCGGAGCGGGTCAGCGGCGGCGCCGCCAGCGGATAAATCACCTCGTCGTCCTGGGTGTGGCTGGCGGAATTCGTCGCGATGATGGTGAATTGGAAAGGATTCGGCACGGTGTTGACCGCGTAGATTCCATCAGCGGGACTATTCGCCGCCGTAAAATTGATAAACACGTCTTCCCCGGCAGTGAGTCCGTGCATATATGCGAGCGTAAAAGTGACATTGGTTTTGCTTTGAACGTAACCCCCGCCGCTGATTTTCGGCATCAGGCAATTTCCCTTGAGCGTAATCGCCGACGTCGTGGAAACCGTAAAGGACGAGGTGGAGTTCGTCGCAACAACCGGGTAAACGCCCGAGAACGCCCCTCCGCTGGTGAAATCAAGGTACGCCGAATTCCCCGGGGACAGTCCATAACTGGAGATGGTAACCGTAATGACGCCGTTGCTCTGCGTGTATGTTCCCGTGGAAATGGCCGACGCGCTCACCGTGAATGTCGTTGGGCTGGTCACGGTAACGCTATAACCCTGTGTTGCCGGCGCAGGATTCCCGGACCTATCGGTGAAACTCAAAAGCACCGTGTCCGAGTTGTTAAGACGATGCGCATTGGTCGTCGTGATGGAAATTGTCTGGGTGCCGCTCTCGCTATACGTCCCTCCATTTGCTGGCGGCGATGGAAACGCCCGCGCCGGCGCCGTCACACGCAGAAGCCCTTCGCGTTGCTTGCCGTAGGTCGGGTCGCTGAACATGTTGGTCGAGCGCGCCTCGTAATCCAGCAGGATCGCGCGGATCACCGCTTGCATGTCGCCCCGCACACCCGTTCCATCGTCATTGAATACCGATGCCACGCGATAAACGTAGTCGCGGCTCGGATTGCTGGTGACCAGCCGCTGAATCAGTTCCCGGCAAATAAACGGCGCAACGTTCTGGTTGTTGAAAATGGAATTCAGCGACCACTCCAGGTTCTGTTCGCCATACTCGTCATAATTCGTGTCGGCGGAATTCGTCTGGCTTCCCGCGGCCGGCGGCAGCACCACATTGTCCAATATCAATTTCGCATTCATGTCGTGGTGCGATGGTACCAGCACCATCGCGTTGGTGTAGTTGGCCGCCGGATACCAATTGGACGGCAACCGCCCATTCGACTGGTTGGCTTGGTAATAATTCCAGCCGGTGAACACGCTGGCAAATCCCATCACAACATTCTGATCGTAAGTCGGCACCAGGTTTCCCTCCGCGTTCATCACAAGGCTGCCGTCCGGCCAGAGGCGGTTCAAACCAATCGAAAACAACTGCTCCACTTCCCGCGCATAATTCTCGTCCGCATGAAGCCCCGTGATCATGCTGCCCGCGGTATTGCCCTGCACATCCAGGTAAAGCCCCATCGCCGACGCAAGCGTCACGTTCTCCAGCAAGGCCCGGTAATTGCCGAATGCGTTGTCAAGCAGAGTATCGTAATAGGACGCCAGCGCCGAGGCGTGGTTCTGCAACACCCCGTTTTCCGACACCACCATGATTTCGCTCAACGCAAATGCCACCCGCTGCCGCAATTGGTCCGGCGCCGTGATCGATTGCTCCCACCACGCATTGAACCAGTCCGCGCTCGGAAATGGAAATTCCGGGTTCGCGCTCTCATTGGCGACGACCACCGGCAGCATGTGGCTCGCCGGCAGGCTGAACTGGTAATTGATCCAGTTGGAGTATCCCATCGATTGCACCGTCGCGATGTCTTCGGCGCTCGGCCCGAATGTCGCCTGGATCAGAAATCGCGACGCCGCGTTGGAATTTGCCGAGTCGTCCGTCCACGTTGGCGGCGCGGGCGGCGGCGTAAACGACTGAGAGCCGTTTGCCAGGGTGAAATGCCCGCTCAGTTCGCCGTCCGGATAATCCACCGTCGCAACGCTGATCGACGCCATGCCGCCGCTGATGATTTGCAAAACATCCGGCGCCGTCAGCGGCCCAACTGCCTTGATGTTCCAAAGAAAACTCCCGTTGGCCTGCAGTTTCGACGCGGAAATGTCATAGATCAACTCGCTCGGATTCCCCAAATACGGATCACTGTCAATCTGCTGGCTGCCCACGCCGGAGGACAGGTTGTTGACTTGATAATTCAGCACGGCCTGCGTGCCCGCCGCATTCACCAGCAACGTCGCCGACCCCACCGCCTTGCTCGTAACCCCAGGCACAGCCAGCATCTCCGCCGAATACAGCGTCCCCGAAGCCGACGACGCCAGCGGCGGAAAATAGCGCGACAGCAAATATCCCGGCACGACACCCCCCGGAACGGTATTGGTGCCCGTCGGGTCCTGCAACCACCCGACCGCCCAATTATCCTTCGGCCCAACCCCCGCCTTGTGCAAAACTTCGATGTCGTAGGCCTGCCCCGCCGTCAACGCCAGCCAGCCGGACTGTTGATTGGTCTGGAGATTCCACTGGAGCGGCGCGGTCCCGTTGGTCGGCGGCGGACTGGGATTCGCCGTCGGCATCACATACGCCCGTTTCACTTTGTTGACAGGATCGCCATCGTTCGAAATCCACAATTCCGCCGAATCACTCCCCGCGATCCAAAAGTAATAATTCCCCGTCACCGGCGCCGTGAAATATCCCTGGATGCGCTCCCCGTAATTGTCGCCGAAGTCGGTGATCCCCTGCAATCCCCCCAGTGCGTTAGTCACGTTCGCCGGCGTGTTGACCGGGATGTCCGCGACATTCACCCCCGGCGCATTCAGCCACAATTCCTGCGACACCGCGCTGCCCGTGTTAAACACCTGGATGTTTACCGTCGATGCCGCAACACCGATCGCGTTGCTCGCGGTCAGAACGGTTTGGAACGTGCCCGCCAGCGTTGGAACGCCGCTGATGACCCCGTTCGTCACATTAAACGCCAGCCCCGGCGGCAACCCGGCCGCGGTATAGCGCAACGGCGTATTCGCCGCCGTCACGGAAAACGTAAACGGCTGCCCCAAAAACGCGACCGCCGAGAGCGGACTCATGATCACCGTCGGCGCCGCCGCCGTGTTGGTCGGAAACAGGCACGTATTTGGAATGATCTGCCGCGACTGATCCGGGCTGTACCAATATAGTTCCGCCACCGCCGAAGAGGTTTGCTGGAAGTAATCCATCTTGATGTCGTAGCGCGCCCCCCCTTGCAGCACGATGCTCCCCACCGAATCCGCGGCCGAGTGCGCCGTCCAATTGTCAATAATAAGTTTGTCGTTCACCCAAACCCTCACGCCGTCGTCCGTGTAGGCGTCGAAATAATAAATCTCCGAATATTGCGGTTCCACCTGCCCGATCCATCGCACGCAATAATGCCCGTTGTTGGGAATCGGGTTGGTCGTGGTGCCCCACACGAAATTAATCGTGGGGTCCGTCCGGATCATTTTGAGATTCCCCGGGTTGAAATTGGCGCTGTTGGAGTAAGTCGAACTCGAATTGGTGTAATACAAACCCGTCAATCCCGTTCCCGATGTCGATGGCGACGGATAAATCACCACCGCCGCCGTGTTGGAACTGGCCACCGTGTAATTGGCCCCCGCCTGCACTTTTAATTGCGCGACCACTGGCGCCGCCAATTTCGTATTCGCCAGCGGCGTCAACGTAATGGCCTCCGAACTCACCCCCACCGGCAACGTGACCGACACCGGCAGCGGAGTATAGTCCGTCCCGGAAATTGCAAACCCCGGTCCCGTCCCGCTCACCGCGAGGCTCACCGTTATTGAATTCAAAGGAAATCCCCCGCGCGTCACCGTGTATTGCCCGGTGCTTGTGGAGCTTTGACCCGCCGCGGGTTCGACCGCCGTCGCCCCCGTCGCCACAATGGATACGACATTTTGCATCGCAAGCTTGCCGACGACGTATTGATAATCCGTCAATGCCTGCCCGTTGTTCCCCATTTGCCCGTTGCTGGTCGGGTCAAGCGGGTCAAGGCCCAATTGATATTCCTCCCAATCGTTCACCCCGTCCCCGTCGCTGTCCACGTCCGCAATCGAGACCCTGAAAAACTTCACCGTCGGCCCCACCGCCGCCGTCAATGTCGCCACCGACCCGCTGCGCACCACCAGGTTGGTTTCCGTGAACCAATTGGTCCCCGCCAGGTCCGCGATATTGGTTACGCTTAACAGCGAGTATTGTTTGCCAATCGCCACCGGCAGCGTCACCGTAAAATTCCCCCCAGCGTAAGTCCCGAACGAAATCATCGGGTACGAATTGGAATCAAACGGATTGGTCGCCGCCAATGCCTCCCCCTTGTTCGTCACGCCGTCCCCGTCGGTATCGACGTTCGGGTTGAGGCTGCTGGCGTTATAGATCGCCTCCCAAATATCGCTCATCCCATTCCCGTTGAGGTCCACCATGGGACCCGCGAGGCACCGTGATTCGGAAAAGCAGAAAACAAATGCGACAACACAGATAAAGACTGACCGGACTCCTCGCATGCGTACCGGCAAGTCTGGCTTCCCTTGGCCCCGAAGTCAAGAATTTTCCCGTCAAATTTCGTCTGTCCAAAATCTCTCCCGTCGGGTATTTCGTGTCGTATGACTTTCAGTCCAATGCGCCTTGCTCTTGCAATCGCCGCCGTCCTCGCCATCGGCGCAGCCGACGCTTCCGCCGCTTCCGCCGCCTCCCACACCTTCGCGATCGGTGATTATGATTTTGTGCTCGACGGTAAACACTTTCAAATTCGCTGTGGTGAAATGCACGCCGCCCGCATCCCGCGCGAATACTGGCGCCAGCGCCTGAAAATGGCCAAGGCGATGGGTCTCAACACCGTCTGCGCCTACTTGTTCTGGAATCTCCACGAACCCACCCCCGGCCATTTCGTCTGGACCGGCCAGGCCGACGATGCTGAATTTTGCCGAATCGCCCAGGAGGAAGGTCTGTGGGTGATTCTCCGCCCCGGCCCCTATTCCTGCGCCGAATGGGAAATGGGCGGCACCCCCTGGTGGCTCCTCAACAATGACGGCATCAAACTCCGCTCCCGCGATCCCCGTTACCTCGATCCCGCCACCGCATACCTCAAGGAAGTCGGCCGCGTCCTCGGCCCCCTTCAAATCACCCACGGCGGCCCAATCATTATGGCCCAGGTCGAAAACGAGTACGGCTACTTCGGCAAAGACCCCGAATATATCGAAGCCATTCGCCACGCCCTCATCAACGCCGGTTTCAATGTTCCGCTTTTTGAATGCAACCCCCCCTCCGAAATGGCCAATGGCCTCGACACAACCCTCTTTCAAGCCGCCAATTTCGGCGGCGATCCAAAAGGTAATTTCCGCAAGCTCCGCCAATTCCAACCCAACGGCCCCCTGATATGCAGCGAATTTTATCCCGGCTGGTTCGACACCTGGGGCCAGCCCCATCATTACGGCAAAACGGAGAAATACCTCGCCGATCTCGATTACATGCTCTCGCATGACGCCTCCTTCAGCATTTACATGGCTCACGGCGGCACTACCTTCGGCCTCTGGTCGGGATGCGACCGCCCCTTCAAGCCCGACACTTCCAGTTACGATTACGACGCCCCCATCAGCGAAGCCGGCTGGACAACCAAAAAATTCTTCGAGACCCGCGACCTGATTTCAAAACATCTCCTGCCTGGCGAAGTTTTGCCCGACCCACCCCCTCAATATCCCGTCATCGCATTTTCCGCGGTTCAATTGACGAAAGTTGCCCCCGTCTTCGCCAACCTGCGCAATCCCTCAAAATACAACAGCCCGCCCAACATGGAGTCCTGCAATCAGGGTTACGGCTGCATTTTGTATCGCACGCTCCTCCCCGCCGGTCCTTCCGCCACTCTCCAAACCGCCGCCATCCATGATTTCGGCTACGTGTTTTTCGGCGGAAAACGCCTCGGCATACTTGACAGGCGCGACACCAACGTCGCCGTCACGATTCCCGCTCGCGACAAGGATTCCCAACTGGACATCCTTGTTGAGCCGATGGGCCGCATCAATTTCGGCCCCGAAATGGCCGATCACAAAGGCCTCATCGGTCCCGTGACACTCGACGGCCAGGTTCTCAAGGGCTGGGAAATTTTCAATCTGCCCCTCGACGCCAAAATGCTCGCCCACCTCAAATATACCTCCGCAAAACCGCCCGCCGACGCTCCCGCCTTCTGGCGCGGCACATTCCGCATCGAGCACGCCGGCGACACCTTCCTGGATTTGCGCGGCTGGGGAAAAGGCGATCTCTGGGTCAACGGCCATTGCCTGGGCCGCTACTGGAACATCGGCCCCACTCAAACCGCCTTCGCCCCCGGCTGCTGGCTCCACGCCGGCAAAAACGAAATCGTTATTCTTGACCTCGAAGGTCCCGAAGACCCGTCCGTCGCCGGCCTTGATAAGCCGATTCTCGACACCCTCCGCGCGCCCACCAACCCAGCCGACCTCGGAAGACCCGCCGTGGAGTAGCGCTTCTCACGCCCGCCGCGTCAACGCCGCCTCTCGTTCCAGCAGCGTCGGGTGCGAATAATAAAACCCGCTGTAGAACGGGTGCGGCGTAAGGTTGCTGAGGTTCTTCTCGTTGAGCTTCCGCAGCGCCGCAATCAACGGCTCATACCGGTGGATCAATTCCGCCGCGAACGCATCCGCCTCATATTCGTGTCGTCGCGACAACCCATGAAAAAGCGGCGAAACCCAGAACGTCACCACCCCCGCCAGCAGCGAGATCAGCAGCAGCGCGGGCGCAAGATTCCCCGGCGCAAATCCAAACGCCCGCAAAAACCACCCGCTCTTCGCCAACAACGCGATCATGTAAAATCCCAACAGCGACCCTCCCAGCGACAGCGCGATCGTCTTCGGTATATGCCCTTTCTTGTAATGCCCGATCTCATGCGCCAGCACCGACTCCAATTCCGGCTGGTCCAACTGCTCCACCAGCGTGTCAAACAAAACGATTTTCCGAAACCGTCCCAGCCCCGTGAAAAACGCGTTCGAATGCCGCGACCGCTTGCTCCCGTCCATCACCTGGATGTCGCGCGCGCGAAATCCCGCCCGTTCCCCCAGCGCCAGCAGCGCCTCCCGCAAACCGCCCGTCGGCAGCGCCGTAAATTTGTTAAAGAGCGGCATAATCAAAATCGGCGCCACCACCATCATGACAAGCTGGAACACCGCCAGGCAAACCCACGCCCAAAACCACCACCACGTTCCCAGCCAAAGTGCCAGTTTCAGGATCAGCACCAGCAACGGATAGCCCAGCGCCAGCCCCAGCAACAAACCCTTCACCCGGTCCATCCACCAAATCGCCGCCGTCGTTGTATTAAACCCAAACCGTTCCTCGATGTGAAATTGCGCATGCCATTCAAACGGCAAATCCACCGCCGCCAGCGCGATACCCACCACCGCCAAAAACGCCGCCTCCGCCCAAACGGACGTTCCCATCGAATGCAAAAAAACCCGATAAAACCACGGCAACACCCCGCTGAAAAGCACCACCCCCAGAACCACCACATTCCAGGTCAATTCAATCATTTCAAACCCGCTTTTCGTCAACGTGTAGGCCGTCGATTTCGCGTAAGTTTCCGGCGTCACCGTCCCCACGAACGCCGCCGGCACCCTGCCCGCATTCGCCTTGACGTGCCGCTGATTAAGCCATTCCAATCCGATCTGCGCACCCCACCGGGCCGCGATCAAAACTCCGCAAACAATCGCAACAATCGAAATCATCGCCCACAAACTACACGATCCTCATTTTGACGCCTAGCTGCAGGTTTAGCGCGAAGCAAAACAACGACGTTGAAATGAATTACAAGTCGGTGGAAGATCTGCATACGAAACCACAAAAATGAAAACAAAAACCCGCTGCGCTTTTTTCACAGCACTGCCTTTCTTGTTCGCGTCCATCACCGGTTCCGCAATTGCTGCGGACTCGTCCTATTACTCCGAGCCGCTCCGGCCCCAGTATCATTTCACACCGGAAAAAAACTGGATGAACGACCCAAACGGATTGGTCTATTACGAGGGTGAATACCACCTGTTCTACCAATACAATCCGTTTGGTAATCAATGGGGGCACATGAGCTGGGGCCACGCGGTAAGTCCGGATATGGTTCATTGGAAGCACCTCCCGCTCGCCTTGCCAGAGGCCGATGGCGTGATGATTTTCTCCGGCAGCGCTGTGGTTGACTGGCACAATTCCAGCGGCTTTGGCAAAAACGGCAAACCTCCCATCGTTGCTATCTACACCGGCTATCGTCCCTCTGACAATTTGCAGTTCCAATGCATCGCCTACAGCAATGACAAAGGCCGCACATGGACAAAGTATTCCGGAAATCCTGTCATTGACATCAATTCAAGGGATTTCCGCGATCCCAAAGTCCAGTGGCACGAACCGGCCAGGCGCTGGATTATGACGGTCTCGCTTTCGGCGGAGCACAAGGTTCGCTTCTATGCTTCGACGAATTTGAAGCAGTGGGTTCTCCTGAGTGAATTTGGTCCCGCGGGCGCGACCGGTGGCTCATGGGAATGCCCGGACCTGTTTCGATTGCCCGTCGCGGGCACAATCGCAAGCCGCTGGGTGCTCACGGTCAATACCGGCTCCGGCAGCGTGGCGGGGGGCACCGGTGGCCAATACTTTGTCGGCCAGTTCGACGGCGCGCATTTCGTGGGGGACTCCAACTCCTTGGGCAAAGCGCCTCTTTGGTTTGACTACGGCCCTGATTACTACGCCGCTGTCTCGTGGGGAAACATCCCCCGCTCCGATCACCGGCGGCTGTGGCTTGGCTGGATGAGCAATGGCCAATACGGCCAACAAGTCCCCACGTCTCCATGGCGCAGCGAGATGTCCATTCCGCGTGAAGTTGGCTTGCGCCAGACCATCGACGGCATCCGGCTCACACAAAATCCCGTCAAAGAACTGGCGTCTCTGCGCGGCAAGCATTTTCAATTCAAAGGCGGAGACATTGCGAGAGCCAACGACTGGCTCGTTAAAAATAAAATTCAAGGCAAGCAACTTGAACTCGCCCTCGAATTCCCTCCGCAAAGTTCCGGAATTGAAGGCGTGAAAGTTTTGAAAGGCGCGACGGAGGAAACCCTGATCGGCGTCGATCGGGACCGGGGAACCGTATTCGTGGACCGCACGCACTCGGGCAACGTCGGTTTCAACCCCAATTTTCCGGGCATATATCACGCGCCGCTGACATCGCGCGACGGCAAGGTAAAGCTGCGCGTTTTTGTGGATGCTTGTTCAGTGGAAGTTTTCATCGATGATGGCGACAAGGTTTTCACGGTCCTGGTTTATCCTTCTGCCGCAAGCCGTGGAGTGGAATTCTTCGGGACGCCAAACGCCGCGACAATTCAATTGTGCCAGATTTGGAATCTCAGATCGATTTGGAAATAGTTCAGGCCGCCTTATGACCGGTCGCCGTCGCCCTCGATTCGAACCCGGCGCGCCCAAACTGCTTGACCTCATTTCGCTGTTTGCTCATCGTTCTGCCGCGCGTATTTATGTCTCCATCGCACCAGCCACAAAATAAACTTTTCGCGGTTTACCTCGGCGGACGCGCGCCGCGTTGCAACACGGAACTCCACGACGTAGTCCTTGTCGTCGGCGAGTCCATAGAGACGTCCTACGAGCGAATCATGGATAAATGGTTCGGCGATCCGCTGCGAATGCACATTGATTCATGGGTTGAACTGCAAATTGTGGACGGCTATCGCATCTCACTTCGCCCCAATCCCGCAGCCATCGGCAGGAAGCTATACTTCATCAACCTCGGCGCCTATCAGCCCGGACAATTTACCGAGCTTCATGCCAACGCATTCGTAGTCGCCGCGAGCGAACCGGACGTAAAGAAGCGCGCGAAAGCAGACCTGCTGCGCGGCACGCAGTCCGTCCATACCGACGATCTTTACGAGGTGGACGACTGTTTGGAAATCACGGAGGTAGATGGCCTGCGCGTGCATCTCGAGCCGACTTCCGAAGCGCCAGTCTTCGAGCCTCACAACGGTTACCACATTATTCCCCCGAAAGTCGTAGCCGCGTATGCAGCGCGAAGGAATATTTAAATCACTGCAACTGGAGAAGATAAAACCGCTGCGGGGCGTTCGGATTTACCGCGTTGGTTGCGGTGATGCTGAAATTCCCGCTTGCTCCGAGTGCGTTGGTTGCGACGGGCACCCATTGGTTGAGCGGCTCGGTCAGGTTCGTGCCCATCAACACAAGATAGCTCCGGCCGGATAGCCCGTTAGCGCCGGTAAGCACCAAATTCGTTCCGGACAAGCTGATGCCGGCAATGCCCAGTGGCAGCACGAATGAGATGGTGACGTCATCCAGACCGAAATACGCGGTGTCGTTCCGGTATCCAAATTGCAGGTTCGCGGTGCCTGTTGTCGCGGTAACCGTCAGTTGGATATTGGTCCAGCCGGTTACGGGAAGATTTGTCTTATCCAGGAGCACAGTTCCATTCCAGGACACCTGAAACTCGTTGTTGGTTTTGCTGACGGGATTATCCAGCCAGAATGAGATGGAATAAACGGCTCCGGGAGTCGTGGAAAGGATTTGGGAAAGATACCTGAGCGCCCCGTTGGCGGTTAATTGAGCGCCGTACGTGCCTGAGTGCCGGTAATTGGCAGCCGTTGAGATGGATTGGCTGCCAAAGGCCCCGCTAGACGTCCAATTGGTAAAACTTCCCGTTTCAAACCCGCCGTTGAGAGTCGAACTCGGATAAACCACGCCGATGACGGGGCCGGAACCGATGATGTTGGAGAGGCCGTTGATGTTCATTGCGGTCAGGCTGGGAAAGAACGGGCCATTATTGGTGTATGTATGCACCGGATTCTGCGTGTTGCTGGAGTTGGTCGAGCCATCGCCGAAATTCCAGTACCATGCAAGGATGGTATTCCCCGCGCTGTCAACCGCGGGCGCGTTGAATTGCACCGCTTGTGGCGGAATGCCGTTGGTCGGGCTGGCGGTGAACTGAATCGACGGTGTGGCAGTTGGTGTCACCGCGAACACCGATCCCCCACCGGGGAGCGCACTGGCCGAAACGGGCGCGCCGTACTCCGATGTCCCATAGACGGTGTTGCCAATCGCCATCAAGTCTCCCGCGGGCGTGCCTTGCTGGGTGGGGAACGTGTGCAAAGTCGCGAAACCGGTGCCGTCCGTGTTGATCTGAAAAACCATGCCGGCGCCTCCATTGCCCCCCGTAGATGTGGTCCCATACAAGGTGCTGCCCGACAGCGCCAAGCCTGCCTTCGGGGCTGTCCCATCTAATTTGTTGGTGAAAGCGTGCAACGTCACAAAGCCTGTCCCACCAGTATTCACCTGGAACAGCGTGCCGGGACCTCCGATGTCTTTTGGGTCGAGACTGACTTTCGGCCCGCCGTACGAGGTCGTCCCATACAGCGTATTGCCGGACAAGATCAAAGCGCCGGCCGGATTGGCCCCGTCGGGGTCGTTGTTCGTCCCGCGGAGGGGCACGGGGAAATTATAAAAAGCGCTAAAGCCCATCCCGTTTGTAGTAATCTTGAAGAGCGTTCCGGCGCCCCCGGGTCCGCCGTAGAGAGCCGCCCCATACAGCGTGTCTCCCCCCAGCACCAATCCAGTCAACGGACCATTTCCGTCGCTGTTCGTGGTGTTGACCAGTGTGGTGAAATTGTAAAGATTGGTAAATCCCGTGCCGTCGGTGTTGATTTTGAAAATCGTCCCAATATTAAAGTTGCCGCTCGCCGTTCCATAAAGCGCATTGCCCGACACCACCAGCCCTGCCTGGGGTTCTCCTCCACCCACTCCATTTGTGAAGTTGTAAAGATTGGTGAAGTCCGTCCCGTCCATATTGACCCGGAAAACCGTGCCGCCGCCGAAAGCCCCGCCAATCTCCGTCGTCCCATAAAGCACGCCGTCTGATGAAGCAAGGGTTCCATGGGGAGTGGCCCCGTCGAAGTTCGTGTAAAAATTACCTCCGGACCCTGGATCATAAGTCGCAGCCGAAAACGCATGAAGAGTCGTGAAACCTGTCCCATTGGTACCGACCCTGAACACAGCCCCCTCGCCGGCGATGCCACCCGCCGAAGTGCTCCCATAAAACGAGTCGCCCGACAACACCAGTCCACCTTGCGGCTGCGCGCCGTCGCTGCCGTTGGCAAGCACCGTGAATCCTGAGCCGTCGGTGTTGAGCTTGAACACCGTTCCGCCAGTAGAACCGCCGGTGTCCGGCGTTGTCCCATATAGCGTGCTGCCCGATAGGAGCAATCCCGCTTGCGGCATAGTCCCTCCGGCGCCTTGCGCGAAGTCGTAAAGGTTCGTAAAACCGGTGCCATCGGTGTTGAGCTTGAATAACGTTCCCCAACCCGGGGAATTGGTTCCGCCCGCCTTCGCCGTGCCATACAGTGCGGCGCCTGACAGGGCCAGCGCCGCAAGGGGTGTGCTCCCGTCAGCGCCATTCGTAAAAGTATAAAGATTGGTAAAGCCGTAGTCGGCAATGTCCACGCTGAACACCGTCCCATAGCCCCTGCCGCCGAGCGAGGCCGTGCCGTAAAGCGTGCCACCCGATAATATCAGGCCGGCTTCCGGTTCCGCGCCATCGCTGTTCGTGCCGGATGTCGTCGCGGCGAAAGCGTGCAAAGTGGCAAAACCAGTGCCGCTGGTGTCAATCTTGAATACCGTCCCGTAACCGTTGGTGCCGCCCCCCTCTGTCGTCCCATACAGCGTGCTGCCGGACAATACCATCCTCGCCATCGGGCGCGCTCCATCGATGCTTCTCACCAGGCCGCTGAAAGTGTAAAAATTGGTAAAGCCGGTGCCGTCGGTGTTCACCTTGAAAATTGATCCGGCGCTGTTATGGCTGGCTCCCACTGACGCAGTCCCGTATAAAGTGTTGTCAGACAAAACCAGGCCGCCTACCGGATTGGCCCCGTCGCTGTTGGTGCCCCCTATATAGCTGCTGAAACTGTAAATCGTGGCGAAGCCCGACCCGTCGATGTTGACCTTGAACACCGTTCCATGGCTGCCGGTGCCGCCGTTTACCGCCGTCCCATACAGCGTGTTGCCGGACAGGATCAGTCCCGCCGCCGGTCCAGAGCCATCGCTGCCGTTGGTGAAACTGTAAATGATGCCGAAGCCGGAGCCATCGGCCTGCACTTTGAATACCGCTCCATAACCAGGAGGTCCCGAAACTCCGCCCGACGCGGAAACCCCGTACAAAGTGCCGTCCGCGCCTTGTGCCAGCGGCGCGATGGAACGGCTCGCCGTGGTGAAAATGTGCAAAGGAGAATAAATCTGCGCTGAAGCCGTAAACGCCAGACAGAACGCCGCGCCAAAAAAAAGCGCCGCTAATCTTCTCAACCGATCACGCATGAAAATGTCCTTTCTTATTTCGGACGAGGCCCGCAAATGCCGGACCCGGGCACGGCCCCTTCATTTTGCTTGGGATCCCACTGCTTGTATCAGACAGAATTACGAAGTCAATCTGATTTAAAATTCACAGGGCCGGAGGGGTCACCCGAGGGGCACCCGGAGGGGACCCGAGTGGTCAGACCGGGTTATTGCATCATTTTGTTGATTCATCAGTACTTCTCCGCCGTTTTAATTTCGTGCTCAACAAAAGGCCACCTTTTTCTAAACGGGCTGCTGGACTAACCAGAGACACTTCTTCAAAAATTTTCTTGCAAGTCCCATTAAACAGTGTTATATAAACGTTGTATGGGACACTAAAGTCACATCGGTAAAAATTAAATTCAATCAATCCAAATTCATTCTTATGGAAACTACAACCCCTGCCGCTGCCACAACCCCTGCCGCTCACATCGTCGGCCTCCCCCTCGAAATCCCCTCCTCCGGCCGCGGCAAAATCGCCGCCCTCGATGGCGACATCCGCAAGGAACTCAACGTACGCCTCGAAGACGGCCAGCAAGCCCCCGAAATCCTCCCCTGGCTCAACGGGTTGCACGAGGTCCAGGAGATATTGAAGCACGGCTTCAAAGGCGTCCCCATTTCCCCTCAAAACCTCAGCGCCTGGCGCCGCGGCGGCTTTCTCTTCTGGCTTTGGCAGGCCGAACTGCGCCAGGACACCCACCTCCTTCGCGAGGGCACCGAGGA
>DATAXU010000026.1:0-68198 GCA_036272955.1 Verrucomicrobiia bacterium | reverse complement strand
GTAGCGTGCCTGCTCCGAGCGGCGGATCTCATCCTGCAAAGCAAAAACCATTTCTTCTTTATCCGGTATGGTCAGCGGTTTCATATCCGCCACCGTAAACCAACTCACTATGATGCGCAATTACTTATGACGCTGTGTATAACTCGGTCGGCCGAGTTATATGGTAGTACGGGCCAAGAGCACGCGCTCTGTGTCGTCAGAATGTTCTCCCAGTATTTGACCAAGCGCCATACGAAATGCTTCAGAACTTTACTAGCCTGATTTAAGCGCGCTTTTTGGCGCGTCTTCCTCAACGGACTTGACACCTTTGATCGAGCGGAGACGATCCCGACGCTTCGGGGCGATTTCTCCCGCAAGCATCCCCAGTTCCAGTTACTTTTCCACGAATCATTTTCATGGCGGCAATATGGCTCAAATTGGCAGAAAATTCAAATTAAGGCACTACATCCTGAGGCGTCCTGGGTGTAGGGGATTCCCCCACAAGAATAATCAGTTGCCAATGGTCGAAAGGTCTATATAGTTGCTTTTGTGAAGGTCGGTTCAATACTCAAGTCATTTGCGATGCTGGGATTCGTGCTATTTGTATGCACCGGTTGCGGCGGTTTTAACGCCACACCCGCCTTTTCGCCCTTGATGTTCTTTTTGCCCGGTCTGGCCAGCTCCAAGAAGGCCCCGGCGCCCACTCCCCCCCAGCCGACACAGGTATCGACCAATTGGGATTTGGCCGTTTTAAATTAACAAACTATGCGTTTTCCACTCGCGTTGACGGCGAAAATCGCCGCCCATATTGTCAAACATAAGCTGCTGCGGACACCAAAGTTCGCCGTTGTGCTTCAACTTGAACCGCTGCATACGTGCAATCTGACTTGCACCGGGTGCGGGCGCATCCGGGAGTATTCCACGAGCCTCAAGGACATGATGTCACTGGAAGACTGCCTTGGCGCGGCCAGCGAATGCGATGCGCCGATGGTGTCCATTTGCGGCGGCGAACCGTTGATTTATCCGAAGATCGAGGAACTGGTGGCGGGGCTGCTGGAACAGGGACGCATCGTGTATGTCTGCACCAATGGGACATCGATGCGCAAGAAGATGAAGGATTACCTTGCCAGCATCTATAACGCGGGAACGGAACCGGTGCTCGCGGAACTCCTGGAGAAAAAGCTTATTTCCGAAAAGGACATCGAGACGATCCGCAAAGGAAAGTCCGACAAGCGGCCGGTGATCCGTCCGACCAAGTGGATGTATTGGAATGTTCATATTGACGGGCTGGAATACACGCACGATTTGATCGTGGAGCGCGAAGGGGTTTTCAAGGAATGCGTGGAGGCCATCAAGATGGCCAAAATCATCGGTTACCAGGTGGCAACGAACACGACCGTGTATAAAGAAACGGATGCCGTGGAACTGGAACAGATGTTCGAGTTTTTCTCTTCGATGGAAGTCGATGGGCATACGATTTCGCCCGGATACGAATACGACGCGGCCAAGAAAGACATGGTCAAACGGCTGGGCAAACAGCCGGAGGACTTCTTTTTGACGCGGAAGATGACACGGGAGAAATTCGCAAAAATCCAGGAATGGGGCGAACGGTTCACCATTTTCGGCACGCCGGGTTACCAGGAATTTTTAGCCGGCAAACGGGAATTGACCTGCACCGCGTGGGCGATTCCGACGCGCAACATTCGCGGCTGGAAAGCACCGTGTTACCTGATGACCGACGGACATTATCCGGCGTACAAGGAGATGCTGGAGAAAGTGGATTGGAACAAGTACGGCGTGGTGGAGGGAGTGGCCCGGGACCCGCGTTGCGAGAATTGCATGGTCCATTGCGGGTACGAACAGAGCATCGCGTTGAGCGGCAGTCCGCGGGACATGTTCCAAAATTTTGCGTTTAATTTTGGATCGAAGCCGAAGCCGTATTACGCGGGGAGTTCGGTGAAAGCTTTTAACGGTTTTTCCATCGGCAAAGGCCATATGGCGGAGGCCAAGGCGGCGATCAATTCGCCGGAGGCTTCGTGCAGTTCAGGGGACACGACGCAGCGGGATGAATTGCTGGCGAAGATTGCCCGGAAAAACGCGGTTGGTGAGTGAGTATTGGTATCAGCATGAAAACATTGTTTTTGTCCCCCCCGAGCTTTGATGGATTTGACGGCGGCGCCGGTTCACGTTATCAGGCGCGCCGGGAAGTGACGTCGTTTTGGTATCCGACCTGGCTGGCACAGCCGGCGGCACTTGTCCCGAATAGCCGGCTGCTGGATTGCCCGCCGCACGACATCGACATCAAGAAATGTTTGGAAATCGCGCGCGATTACGATCACGTCATCATCAATACTTCCACGCCGTCGCTGAAAAACGATTCGAAGGTGGCGGCGGCGATCAAAGAGCAACGGCCGGAGACCAAAATCGGTTTTGTGGGCGCGCACGCAGCGGTGCTGCCGACGGAAACCTTGAAGGCGTCCACGGCCATTGATTGGGTGGGCCGGAAGGAATTTGATTTTACGTGCAAGGAAGTGGCCGAAGGCAGGCCGCTTGCGCAAATCGACGGGCTGTCCTATCGGACGCCGGAGGGGAAAATCGTCCACAACCGGGAACGGGAAATGATTTCCAACATGGACACCCTGCCCTGGGTCGTCGATACGTATAAACGGGATTTGGAGATCGAGAAGTATTTTATCGGCTACCTGCTGCATCCCTACCTGAGTCTTTACACCGGGCGCGGCTGCCCGGCGCAATGCACATTTTGTCTGTGGCCTCAAACGATCGGCGGGCACAAATACCGTGTGCGCTCGCCTGAGAATGTGGCGGGGGAAATGGCACATGCGAAAAAACTTTTTCCGCAGGTGCAGGAGTTTTTCTTTGACGACGACACGTTCACGGCGAACTTGCCGCGCGCGCGGGAAATCGCCAAGAAACTGGCGCCCTTGGGTTTGACGTGGTCGTGCAACAGCCGGGCGAATTTGGATTATGACACGGTTAAATCCTTCAAGGATTCCGGGCTGCGGCTTTTTCTGGTGGGTTACGAGAGCGGGAACCAGGAAATCCTCAACCGGATTAAAAAGGGAATTCAATTGGAGGAAGCGCGGCGATTCACGAAGGCGTGCCAGAAAGCCGGCGTGGTGATTCACGGGACATTCATCCTTGGGCTGCCGGTGGAGACGAAGGAAACCATCGAACAAACCATTCGTTACGCGATGGACCTGGACGTTTTCAGCATTCAGGTTTCGCTGGCGGCGCCATATCCGGGCACCGAACTGTATGAAATGGCGCGGCAAAACGGATGGTTCGCGAACAAAGACAAGACGGACATCGTGCATAACGACGGTTTTCAACAAAGCTCGCTGGAGTATCCGGGTTTGAACAAAGACGAGATATTCGAGGCGGTGGACCGGTTTTATCGGGCTTATTATCTGCGGCCGAAGCCGATTTTGCGGATCATCAAAACGATGCTTGAGGACAAGAACATTTTTGTCCGGCGTTGCCGCGAAGGTTACGAGTTTTTCAAGAGCCTGCGGCAGCGGAAGGTCGATTTGGCGGCCTCGCGCGCCGTCCAAGCCGCCGCTCCTGTTGCGGCGTAAACTTCGGCGGAGACCCAACACTATGAGACTGCCTTTGACTTTCATTGTTATCGGCGCGGTCTCGGTGTTGCAAATGCAGGCCCAGGCCCAGGATTGGCCGCAATGGCGCGGGCCGAATCGGGACGACCGGGTTCCCGGTTTTGTTGCACCGAAAACATGGCCGCAACAACTGGACCAGAAGTGGAAAGTGATCGTGGGCCAGAGCGACGCCACACCGGCGCTTGTCGGCGACAACCTTTACGTCTTTTCCCGCCAGGATGATTACGAGGAGATCCAATGCCTCAATGCCGCGAACGGCACGGTTGTTTGGAGCAATCGATATGAGGCTTTGCCGGCCACGGGGCCGGCGGGCAGCCATCCCGGGCCGCGCAGTTCGCCGGCGGTTGCGGACGGAAAGGTTGTTACGCTGGGCGCGCGCGGGACGCTTTCCTGTCTGGACGCGGCTTCAGGAAATCTGATCTGGCGCAAGGACGATATTCACGGATGGCCGGGGTTTTTCACGGCGACGTCGCCCCTGCTTGTCGATGGCATGTGCATCGTGCAATTGGGGGGAAAGACCAACGGCGCGGTCGTCGCGTACGACCTTGCCAGTGGCGGTGAAAAGTGGAAATGGACCGGCGAAGGGGCGGCGTATGCGTCGCCTGTGGAGATGACGGTCGGTGGCACGAAACTTATTGTGACGCAAACGGACAAAAGCGTCATCGCGCTTGTCCTGGCGGACGGCAAACTGGCTTGGGAAACACCGTACGTGGGGCACGGGATGGGGGCGGGAAATTTCGACACGCCGATTGTCGATGGTCAAACTATTATTTACACGGGCCAGGGGCGCGGGACGACGGCCATCAAGCTGAACGAACAGGACGGCGCGTTCACGGCCACGGGGCTGTGGACCAACACGGATGTTTCGCCGCGATTTTGCACGCCTGTGCTCAAGGACGGTTTTCTCTACGGCCTTTCCGAGAAGGGGAAGTTTTATTGCATCGACGCCAAAACGGGAAAAACCGCGTGGACGGAGGCGGAGGGGGCGCGCGGGAATTTTGGTTCGATTGTGGACGCCGGTTCGGTGCTGATTGCACTGACGCCCAAATCGCACTTGATTGTTTTCCAGCCGAGCGACAAGGAATTCAGCCTTTTGGCCAATATTAAAGTCGCGGACAAACCGACCTACCCGCAACCGGTGGTTTCGGGCAACCGGGTATTCGTCGAGGACGACGATTCGGTGGCGCTGCTGACGGTGGATTGAAACCCTCCCCTGCCCCCGCCAAGCTTGCGGATTCCGGGCGAATGTTTAAACTGACATCGCTGGATGAACGACTGCCCAACATACTATTTTGACAATAACGCCACGACCCGCGTCGCGCCGGAAGTCATTGAAGCGATGCTGCCGTTTCTTCGCGATTTTTGGGGCAATCCGTCCAGCGCATATAGTTTTGGCACTTACGTTGCGGGCGAAATTGAACGCGCCCGCGAGAAAGTCGCGGCCCTCATTGACGCCGAGCCGAAGGAAATCGTCTTTACAAGCTGCGGGACGGAAAGCAATAACGCCGTTCTTGAAAGCGCGCTGGCGGCGCAGCCGGGAAAACGCCACATCGTCACGTCGTCCGTGGAACATTCCGGCATTATCAAGCATTGCGAGGTCCTGCAAAAACGGGGCGTCGAAGTGACGTTCCTTCAGGTCGATGCGGACGGGATGCTGGACTTGCACCTGCTTGACCAGTCCATTCGCCACGACACGGCCATTGTTTCGATCATGTGGGCGAATAATGAGACGGGCATGATTTTTCCCGTCGATGAGATTGCCGCCATTTGCCACAGCAGGAACGTCCCCTTTCATACGGATGCGACCCAGGTTCCGGGAAAGCTCAAGATGGACGTTCGAGGCATTGGCCTGGATTACCTGTCGTTGTCCGCGCACAAGCTTCATGCGCCGAAGGGGATTGGGATGTTGTACGTCAAGCGGCGCGCGAAATTTCAACCTTACATCATTGGCGGGCCGCAGGAACATGGCAGGCGCGGCGGAACGGAAAATGTGGCGAGCGTTGTCGGGTTTGGGCGCGCGGCGGAATTGGCGGTCGCGCATTTGCACGATGAGAATACGCGGGTGCGGGCGTTGCGGGACCGGCTGGAGAACTCCATATTGGGGGGCATTCCGAACACAATCCGAATCGGCACCAAGGAACCGCGGCTGCCGAACACGAGCAATATCGCGTTCGAGTCTGTCGAAGCTGAAGGAATTCTGATGGCGCTGGACCAATTGGGGATTTGCGCTTCCAGCGGTTCGGCATGCACGACGGGTTCGCTTCATCCTTCTCATGTATTGACAGCGATGGGCATCAAGCCAGCGCGGGCGAAAGGCTGCGTGCGGTTCAGCCTTGGCATTTACAACACCGAGGGGGAAGTCGATTACGTTTTGAGCCATCTGCCGGAAGTCATTGCCCGATTGCGCGAGGCTTCGCCTCATCATTCTCACACCAAGACGCGAGAGAGTAAACACACGGCGGAAACGGTTCGGCACGCGGTTTGACAGGGCGGTCTGACGCATTATATTGGAATCCCTTTTTATGAACGCAAAACCCCATGTGGCCATCGTCGGCGCGACAGGCGCGGTCGGCGTTGAAATGATCAAAACGCTGGAGAAGCGGAATTTTCCGGTGGGCAAACTGACGTTGCTCGCGTCGGCGAGGTCCGCCGGCAAGAAAATGACGTGGCGCGGCGAAGAGATCACCGTGCAGGAATTGACGAAAGATTCCTTCAAAGGGATCGACATTGCGTTGTTCAGCGCGGGCGGAAGCATCTCGAAGGAATTCGCGCCGGTGGCGGCGAAAGCCGGCTGCGTGGTGATCGACAATTCGAGCGCGTTCCGCATGGACGAGGACGTGCCGCTGGTCATTCCTGAAATCAACGCGGGCGACCTGCGCAAACACAAGGGGATCATCGCCAATCCCAATTGCACGACCGCGATCACTTTGATGGCGCTGTATCCGTTGCATCACGCGTTTGGAGTCAAAAGAATTTTCGCCTCCAGTTATCAGGCGGTTTCCGGCACTGGGGCGAAGGCGGTGGAGGAATTGAAACGGCAGGTGGAACAAACGGTCGCGCAGGAACCGGTCACGCGGGAAGTTTACCCGCATCAAATCGCGTTCAACGTGCTGCCGCATGTGGATGTTTTTCTTCCCAACGGCTACACGAAGGAAGAAGCGAAGATGGAAAACGAGGGGCGCAAAATCATGCATCATCCGAACTTTCGCGCCAGCGTGACGTGCGCGCGCGTGCCGGTTTACCGGGCGCACTCGGTCGCGGTAAGCGCGGAATTTGACAAGCCGGTGACGGTGGGCGCGGCGCTGGAGGTCCTCAAAAAGGCGCCCGGACTGGACGTTGTCGATAATCCCGAGAAGAAAGAATATCCCCTGCCCTTATACGCCACTGAAAAATATAATTGCCAGGTGGGACGATTGCGGAAAGACAGCGCGTTCGACAACGGACTTTGTTTCTGGGTGGCCGGGGACCAATTGCTCAAGGGCGCGGCGCTCAATGCGGTGCAGATCGCGGAGGAATTGCTCAAGCTGTAACAGCAGTTCAGGGGCTTTGGCTGGATTTGACGTAGGCGCTGACCACTTTGATATTCGCGGTTTGGGCGGCGTCGCGCACGTTCATCACCTCGCCCCAGGGAGCGTTCGTATCGGCGTCGATGGCGAGCGAGATGTTGGGATTGTCGCGGACCGCTTC
Source organism: Verrucomicrobiia bacterium (assembly GCA_036272955.1). Lineage (GTDB taxonomy): Bacteria > Verrucomicrobiota > Verrucomicrobiia > Limisphaerales > Palsa-1400 > DATAUD01. Next base: position 60,897 of record DATAXU010000026.1, on the reverse strand, counting down.
GACCAATTTTTCCTGGAGCTTCGCCAATGTCACCGGGTCCTTGTCCAAATACAAGGGACCATTCCTGGAAATGGAGACGACGCGCACGTTTTGAGTTGCCCCGGCTTTGGCGTGTTTTGACTCGGGCAAAGTTATTTTGACAGACGGCTGCAGCTTGAAGGTCGTGGTGACCATCAAAAAAATGAGGACGACGATGAGGACATCGATCAACGAAACGATGATGACATTGGGGGCCTGACGGCGCTTTTGGGTGGTGAATTGCATGGCGGTCAGGTGGTGCGCCGGACGAGCGTGTCGGAGGCCTCGGGAGTTTCGTCGCCGTGATAAAGCTGGCGCAAAAAGTTATCGCACAACGCGGCCATTTCGATCGCGTGGTTTTCCACCTTCTTGTTGTAATAACTCCATGCGATGAGCGAAGGGATCGCGGTGAGCAATCCGAGCAAAGTTGAGATCAGCGCGATGGAAATCCCGTGAGCAAGGGCACTATTGTCGTTAAGGCCGGAGGCGCCGAGGGTGGCGAAAAGCTCGATCAACCCGTATATCGTGCCGACCAGGCCGAGCAGAGGCGCGATGCCGACGACGATTTCCAGCACGACCAGGCCGCGTTCGAGACGGGATACCTCACGGCGGGCGCTGGTTTCCAATGCGCTGGAATTCTCGGCCCGGGGCCATTGGCGGTGTCTGTCCGCGAGCAGTAGAAGGCGGCTCAACGGCGAAGGATTTTGCTGGCAGATGCGCCGGAGCATTGGCAGGTCGTCATCCGTCCGGCACATTTCGAGGGCGCCGACCACGGCGGAGGGAATAATCTTTGTAACGCGCAAGGCCAGGCCGCGCTCAATGATAAACGTCAACCCGATGATGGAGGCTGACAATAATACGCAGATGATGAAAGTTTCCATGTTCGATTCTCTTGCGATGGCAGGTTACTTCATTCCACGTCGTAATAAAAAGTAAATTGAAGTTCCAGAAAGTCGGCGGGGATGTCCAAGCGCATTTCGCGGGGCCACGCCCCGAAAGGAGACGGCTTGATAATGGCCTCGGCGCAAAAGGTGGCCAACTCGTCTGTCACTTCGTTTTGGGCGATGTTCACTTTGTCCACGTGGCCGTCGGGATATAATTTGAAGCTGACAACGACTTTTCCTGAGGCGTTCCAGGGAATGTTGTCCAGGGATTGATACCACTGTTGTTTGATGGCATCGACCATCGTTTCCTCATAATTGCCGACCGCCGAGCTTTTGACGTCCAATGAAGAGCCGGTGAGCTTCATGTTTGCGACGCCTCCGGTCAAATTCGCCGTCTCGCCGAGGGTGCCGGCATGTTCATGGGCGTCGGAAAGAGTGCGGGGACGACGGGGTTGCGACTGCGCGGGGGTCTCGGAATCGGACGTGTTGTCGGTTTCCTGCGTCTGGGGCTGCGGCTTCGGGATTGGGCGCATTGAAGCGAGATCGCCGGGAATGTAGGTTTTTTGCGGAGGCGCGACAGGGGCGGCCGTTTGCTGATGGGGCTGAACGGCGGGATGCGCGGGCGGGGCCTTGGGTTTGGCGTTTGCCGTGGTTTTGAGGACCTTGGTTTGCTTTCCGGTAATATTCGGGATGTCCGAAGGCTTTACGATTTTTGCGTTCGCGGCGATTGTGTTGTGGGCGCCTTCAAATTTTGTTTTTGGCGGGGCTTTCGGGACGGCGTCCGCGGGATCCGTTTCCATGAATACCAAAGGGATTTGATCGCGCGTGGCGGCGGCGAGTTTTTTTGGAATTGCCGGCGTCAACACGCGCGTAAAGGCTTGCATCCAACGTGGCATGGCCCAATTCGTCCACCATCCCTGGGATTGGCCGATTTTATACGTGAAAAACGCGACGAAATGGATCACGAGAGAAATGATCAACGCCCTGAGAACGAGCTTCTCAGTGAATGTTCGATCGTTGGCCTCGGTCACGGTCACAACGACAATAATGCTCCGGGGATCGTTCAAAACCAACGCTAAACAGCGGGTGGGGGGTTCGGGGAATTCGCCGGGGGAAAACAAGGCACTATTACCAATTGCCCCAGGGAGGGGGAGGACTAGGTTGTTACAGAGGGGGGAAACCTCCTGAAAGGAGTAGTAATGCAAACGCAAAATAGAATTATGTACGAGAGTGAAACGGAACATGAATACAGCCCGTCTGGCAGTCCGAGCGTCGGGCAGGCTCCGAAACCGAAGACGAGTGAACCGGCGCATGCCACAATCATTGGAGGCAGCTCGGCAGGGGCATTTTTTGGTTTGGGAGCGGCAGTTCTGGGAATCGTGGGTTTGATTGGTGTCGCGCCCGCCTTTCTGGGGCCGATTGCGGGCATTGCGGCTGGAGCGGCGCTTCTGGCAGAAGGGAGCGCAAGGGCTCTCTGGTATTCGCAAAGCGGACGGTATGGGCCAGAAACAATCGGCAGCACGACGATGGGGGGAGTGGCGGTCATTGTGTTGAGCATCCTGGCGTTGATCGGCCTGAGTATGAACGTGTTACTGCCCACGGCTGTGCTGGTCCTGGGAACATCGTTGTTCCTGGCAAGCTGGGCTTTTCCGGGCGGGACTAAGTTCCTCACGGGGTTGACGGGGATGGTTTTGGGCGTTCTGGCGTTGGTGGGATTTGCGCCGATGACATTGTGCCTGGCGGCATTCCTGTGCGTGGGATGCGGATTGCTGTTTAGCGATTCCGCATGGGCAGGGAGATTTGCGCAGGCGCAGTCGTAAGCAAGAAAGGAGAAATAGTAGAGTCGAGCGTCCCTTCGCGGGTATCCACGAAGGGATTTTTTTTGCGCAAGATTCGAAAGGAGGCTCCGTATAGGAAGTTGGAAGGAAGCTAAAAAGATATGAAAACACTAACGAAATCAATACTCGCGGGCGCCGCGGCGCTCGCTTTGGTGACACTTGGAACGTCGTCCGCGGAGGCGCGTCCGTGGTATTTACCCCCGCTTCCAGGGCGAGTTGCGGTGGGCGTGACGGTTGCGCCGGTTACGCCGGCTCCTTACTACGCCTACCCGGCGCCCGTTTATCCTTATCCGGTTGCGCGGCCGGTGCCTTATTTCTATGGCGGCTTTAGAGGCGGATACGGATGGGGATGGGGACCGCATTACGGGTATGGCGGTCGCGGATTCGGCGGATACCGTGGTGGATACCATGGCGGGTATCGCCGGTAACTGAAAATCACGGCGCTGGCTTGGCTTTTGATTCCACACGTGCAGAGGGTTTCAAAAGATAGGTCAGCGCCTTTACCGCCAGTTCCATCATCAAAAACGGCTTGGCAATCAAGTCGTTTCCGCCGGCGAGCGAAGACTGCGCGCGGATTTCAAATTTCGTGAGGCTGGTGACAAAAATGACGGGGGTCGCTTTGTTCGTCGGCAATTTCCTCAATTCCGTGCAAAGCTCAAATCCGTTGAGGCCGGGCATTTCGGCGTCCAAAAAAATCAAATCAAACGGATTTTCGGTAAGGATCGTCAGCGCCACGCGCGAATCTTCCACGCCGACGCAACGCAACGCAGCTTTGCTCAAAGCCACCGAGATTGTGCGACGGGAAATCGGCTCGTCGTCCACGGCCAGGATGAGCATGGATTCGGGAACGTCCTGGGGAATTGTGGAAAGATCGCGGAAAAGGAGGTTCATGCAATCCGAAGCGTGAGCCACCGTGCGCAAGACCGAGGCGGTCATCTGGCTCGGCTTCTTGAGAAGGTCCTTGATGAGCGCGTCGAGCGCGCCGGAAAGGTGCGAGATACGGCTGAAACCGGTGATTCCCGAAAGGCTCGAAAGCGAGGAGACGCAGCCTTCCAAATCGCGGAGGAGATTGAGTTGATCGGTGGTGCTCTTGCTTTTGATCAGGGCACTGACGCGGTCCCGCAATTCGATTTGAATCTGCGGGGCGCGGCGGACAAATTCCTGGCGCACTTCCAGTCGAAAATCCGCCCCGGAGGGAGTCGAACCGTTTGTCGCGGGCGACTCCGATGAGGATGGCGGAACAATGGGCTTTATAGGAACAGGAGGAGCGGCAAAAGTCGGGCGAGTCGGGGTCGTTGGCTTGAACGGAGCCGGCAACGCCTGGCTGAGAAATTGCGGTTTGGGAGCGTCGGCTGTTCCGTTCGGCGGTGTCACCCCTTTGGAGGCGGGCAGGTCCAAACTGACACGCAACTTTGGCGGTTCGGAAGTTGACTCCCGCGGGTCCGGAGCGGCAGCGGGACTGGGCCGGGGCTGACCCGGCGTCACTGGTTTTGCGGCGGCGCCCGGTGTTTTGTGCATTTCCAATGCGCCTTTGGGCAGCGCAATGGTGCCGTACTTTGACTTGAACCCGCCCCCATCACCGGAAAGAAGTTGTTCGATCAGGTCCAGCGCGAGGTTGGGCGTGCAATCCATTTTGGAAACGCATTTGCTGGCGCCCGCTTTCCATGCATCCTTGGCGAGGTCCGGACGGTAGAAGCTGGAGAGAACGAGAATCGGGGTCCGCTCGAATTCCGGCCATGCGCGGATTTGGCGGATCACTTCGACGCCATCGATTCCGGGAAGCATGATATCGACCTGGATGACATCCGGTCGAAAAACCGGCAACAACCCAAGCGCGGCGCTGCCTTCTTCGGCGGTTTCCACTTCGTAGCCGGACATTTCGAATTTGCGGCGGTAAATGGACCGGACGATCAGGTCGTCTTCGATGATTAAAATCTTTTTCATGCCGCTTTTTGTCGAATGTGGTCCTGAACGCAAGTGCGAACAACCTCCATTTGCGCGGCGGTTTCCGCGAAGAGTTGGCGGGCGCCGTTCAAATGCCCCGCCTTGGCGTTGCCCTCCAATTTGCGCAGCGCCGGCACCACAGCCGACATGCCGCAAGCGAGGCTTGAACCGGCCAATTTATGTGCCAAATGATCCACCTGCTGGACTTCGCTTCCCGTGATGGCTTGATCCAACCCCGCCATGATTTGGGCGGCCTGCTGGAAATATAGTTCCACCAATTCGCGCATCACGGCAACGTCGCCATCGGAGGCGGCCTGCACCTGGTCAAAATCCACGGGAGTACCCGCGCGTTCGGCCAGAGGAGTGGCGCGAGTTTTGTCCGCGCCGGGTTTGGCCGCGGGATCGTCCGGTTTGGCGGCGGAATTGTGGTGCTGTCGGACGTAACTTCCGACCTTGTCTCGCGTCAACTCAAGGTGGCGGCTAGCCAAATCGAACAACGACTCCGCGTCGCCCAGGCTGCCTTCCTTTCCGCGCTTTTCCAATTCCCGCAACGGCGGGACCATCGCGGACATCCCGCAGGCAAGGCTCGCGCCGACGAGCTTGTGCGCGAAATGATCGACATCCTTGGCGGAGCCGGAATTAATGGCGGCGCGCAATCCATTCATCAAATCGCGCGCTTGCGCAAAATAAAGCTCGACCAATTCCTCCAACATTTTCGGATCGTCATTGGCGGCCGCTTCCAGACATTCCAGGTCCACCAGAGGCTGATTGTCCAAAGCAGGCTCGGGCGCGGTCTCTTTTTCCGGCGCGGCCGGTCCGCCGGACGCAGCGCCGGCACGGGCAAGGGCGGCTTTCAAGTCCGAATTTTTCACGGGCTTGGAAAGGTAGTCGTTCATCGACGCGGCCAGGCATTTTTCGCGATCGCCCTGCATGGCATTGGCGGTCATCGCGATGATGTAAACGGGTTTGCCGCCGTCGATTTCCTCGTTTTGCCGGATGCTTCGGGAGGCTTCGTAGCCGTCCATATGGGGCATCTGGCAATCCATCAAAATGACATCGTAGCGCGCGCGTTTGATCGCCTCCAACGCTTCCAGGCCGTTGTTGGCGACATCCGGGGAGTAGCCCATCTTGCGCAACTGGGCGACGGCGACTTTTTGATTGATGACGTTGTCTTCGGCCAGGAGCACGCGCAATTCCTGCGGAGACGCAACGGGAGCGGCGGCTTTTGGGCGCGGGGGTTCCATGCTGCCCGGCACGCCCTGAAATCCTGTCAAACATTCAAAGAGACGGGTCTGCTTGACGGGCTTGACCAGGCAGGCGTCAATGCCCAATTTCTTCAACTGCTCCTCGCTCATCATTTTGCCCAGCGAAGTGAGGATGATGAGTCGCGAATGGCATGTTTTTGGATCGGCTTTGATGACTTTGGCCAGAGTGATTCCGTTCATGCCGGGCATGTGCATGTCCAGGATCACCACGTCGAAACGTTCCTGTTTGGGATCCTGCAATCTCTCCAGCGCTTCCTGCGCGCCGGCCGCGGAAGTGGCGCGGATGCCCCACGCCTGCATCTGGTCCTCCAGGATGCGGCGGTTGGTGTCATTGTCATCAACGATCAGGACGTGAAGGTTGCCAAGGCTGACTTGTCCGGCGGAGGGTTTTGCCGAGACGGGAGTCGCCTGTTTTTCAAAACGCGCCGTAAACCAGAATGTCGATCCCTGGCCGGGCACGCTGGTGCATCCGACCTGGCCGCCCATCAATTCGATCAATTGTTTTGAAATGGCCAGACCGAGACCGGTGCCGCCATATTTGCGGGTCGTCGAACTGTCCGCCTGGCTGAAAATCTGGAACAGGCGCGGCTGCATTTCCGGAGGGATCCCGATGCCGGTGTCGCGCACTTCAAAGCGCAGATCGACGTGGGTGTCCGTCTCGGCGAGATTGGCGACGGAAACAACGACCTCCCCCATTTCCGTAAATTTGACGGCGTTGCTGACCAAATTCACCACCACCTGGCGCAGCCGGCCAGGGTCTCCGCGCAACTCCGTGGGAACGTCCGCCAGGACAAAACCGGCCAGTTCGATGTTTTTGGCCTGCGCCGTTTCCCCCATCAATTCGAGGGAGCCTTCGATCGTGTCCTGCAAGTTGAAGTCGATTGTTTCAAAAATCAGTTTGCGCGCTTCCACCTTGGAAAAGTCGAGCACGTCATTAATCAACAGCAGCAAGGACTCGGCACTGCGCCGGATGGTCTCCGCATATTCCCGTTGCTGCGAAGTCATATCCGTGTCCATCAGGAGATTGGTCATCCCGATGACGCCGTTCATCGGCGTGCGGATTTCGTGGCTCATGGTGGCGAGGAATTCGCCCTTGGCTTTGACGGCGGCCTCGGCGTCGGTCTTGGCGCGGCGAAGCTCTTCCTCGACCTCCTTGTATTGACTGATGTCCCTGAAGGTGCCGACGTAACCGCCACTTTCAGTGGATACGGACGCCTGATACTCTACGGGAGCAATGCTGCAGGAAACCCAGCGGACATCGCCCGCCGGGGTCACGAGCCGGAATTCGTGGCAGAAACTGGCATGGTCGCGCAGGGACTGGCTCCATTGCTCGAGAATCTTTGCCTTGTCGTCGGGATGAACGGCGCGGCTCCAACCATTGCCGAGGGCTTCGCTGGAAGACTGGCCCGTCATTTTAGCCCAGCGCGAATTGCTGTAAATCCACTGGCCGATGCTGTCCGCCATGAAAATGCCATCCGGCGATGATTCGCCCAAAGAGCGGAATTTGGCCTCGCTCTTCTCGAGGAAGGCCTGGACCTGTTTATATTTGATATTCTCCTCGTGGAGAGTGTCGAGGTGATGGGCCACTTCCGCTTCGATTGACTCGTGCAGGATTTGTTGTTCGCCCTGATGCCGCGCGAGGTGGTTCGTCAGGCGCAAGCTTTCCCAGATCCAAAGCGAGAGCAGCACATCCTCGAAGAGCACCCAACCGGTGAAACTGAGCCAACTCCAGGGGGCCGCGGTCGAACCGCCAAAAACCGCGCGGACCCACTGGGCAAGAAAATGGTCCGCCGCGACGACAACCGTCGCCGAGAACAGAACCCGGACATCGCGATATGAGGCCAGCGACGCCAGGGCGCCAAAGATGAAAAAGTCTGTTTCAAAGCCGCCGCCGGTCAGGTGAATGAAAAGCGCCGGGGTCAACATTTGGCCGATGGCGACAAAATGGCGCGTCACCGCTTTGCCGGGAGAACGCAGCGCCAGATAAAGAGGCACCAGATAGATCAACCCCGCCAAAGTGGCGGCTGTGACGAGCAAATGAAGAGGCTTCTCCGTCGGCCACACCTGGGGGGAAATCAGTGAAGCCGCGGCCATGGCTGCCAGCCACTCAAAGGCGACCAGCCAAGCAAACATTCTGTCCGTTTGCTTATACGTCGTTTGCTTTAAAGCGCGAAAAATCGCCACGGCCCGTTCCTGGGTCGCGTTCGTGCTTTGAGAGGCTGCTTTCGTTTCGTTGGAGCTCAAAGTCAATGGTCCTGCTGGGCACGTCATAGCAGGTTCCGGGCCTAAAGTCCGAAGGGTCGATATTTAAGGCGTTTACCTGCAATCGTTATGGGATGGGCGGGCCAATCCGCCTTGGGTCGGTGGTGCTTCCCCTAATTCATTACAGCACGTCCAAAAACTGGACAGGCAAAAACTTCCGCTATTAATGGCTGTGGCTTCTCCTTGACTGCCATCGCAGCGTTCTTATGATGCCGGGCCAATATGAGCTTAATTTCTGATATAAACGCACGCGAAATTCTGGATTCCCGGGGCAACCCCACCATTGAAGTCGATGTTCTCCTCGATAGCGGCGCCGCCGGGCGCGCGGCAGTCCCTTCGGGGGCCAGCACCGGTGAACACGAAGCACTCGAACTCCGCGACGGAGATAAATCCCGCTACGCCGGCAAAGGCGTCAGCAAGGCCGTCGCCAACGTCACCGATAAGATTCTACCCGCCTTGCGCGAAGTCGATGCGCTGGACCAATTGACGGTAGATCGCATCATGCTGGACCTGGATGGGACGGAAACTAAATCGAAGCTGGGCGCCAACGCCATCCTGGCGGTTTCTCTGGCCAATGCGAAAGCCGCGGCGACGGACCTTGGGGTGCCGTTGTTCAAGTACCTGGGCGGGCCCAATGCAAAAGTGCTCCCGGTGCCGATGGCCAATGTCATCAATGGCGGGGCGCATTCGGATGCGCCGATTGATTTCCAGGAATTCATGATTGTGCCCGTCGGGTTGCCGACCTTTTCCAGGGGGCTCCAGGCGATTACGGAAGTGTTTCACGCCCTTAAATCCGTATTGAAGAAAAAGGGGCTTTCGACGGCGGTGGGCGACGAGGGAGGTTTCGCGCCGAAATTGGACAGCACCGAAGCGGCCATCGAAGCGATTCTTCAAGCCATCAAGGAAGCGGGCTATAAGGCCGGCAAGGACATTTCGCTGGCGCTGGACTCCGCGGCGTCGGAATTCTACGACAAGGACTCGGGCAATTATGTGTTCAAGAAGAGCAGCGGACGAAAGCTCAAGGGCGAAGAATTGGTGGCGTTTTATTCCGAGCTTGCCGGCAAGTATCCGATCATCAGCATCGAGGACGGGTGCGCCGAGAATGATTGGAAGACATGGAAATTGCTGACGGACAAACTGGGGGACAAACTGCAATTGGTCGGCGACGATCTGTTTGTTACGAACGTCAAATTCCTTCAAAAAGGAATCGACCAGGGCGTCGCCAATTCCATTCTCGTCAAGGTCAATCAAATTGGTTCGCTCACTGAAACGCTGGATGCCGTGGAGTTGGCGCAAGAGAACGGTTACACGGCGGTCATCAGCCATCGCTCTGGCGAGACGGAAGACGCAACCATCGCGGACATCGCAGTAGCAACCAACGCCGGACAGATAAAGACCGGGTCGTTGAGCCGCACGGATCGCGTCGCCAAATACAACCAGTTGCTGCGCATCGAACAAATCCTGGGCAAAAATGCGATCTATGGCGGGAAGATGTGAAGGAAGCAATCGCCCATCTGATTGCGTGGTATCAACAGACGTTGGATTCGCAGGGGTATCCGCTGATCGCGGCGCTGATGGCGATTGAAAGCACGTTTTTTCCGATTCCGAGCGAGATGATAATTCCGTTTGCGGCACACCAGACGCAGGTGACGCACAAACTGAGCGTGTGGGGAGTCATCCTGGCCGGGGCGCTCGGCTCGTGGGCTGGGGCGACAATCATGTATTGGGCGTCGCGGCTCGCCGGGCGGCCATTGGTAGTTCGGTACGGGGCCTACTTTCTGGTGCCTGAGCCGAAACTGCGGGCCGCGGAACGGTGGTCGAAGCATTTTGGTTCCTTCGGAGTTTTCGCCTCGCGATTCCTGCCGGTGGTGCGCCATTTGATCGGGATACCGATGGGGATTGTCAGGATGAATTTCTGGCTGTACTCGGTGTTTACGCTGGCCGGCTCCGCATTATGGTGCGGAGTGCTTACGTGGGTGGGAATTGCGGCGGGAAACAACACGAAACTCATGCAAGGTGACCTCCATCAAATCATGCTCTGGCTGGTGGGTGCTTTGATTGTTCTTGGCACGCTCTATTACTTTCTCGTCCACCGCTATTTCGCTGACGATGAGGCTACAACTGGTCTGAAAAAACTTTGACCAGCGAGTCGAGCCAATTCAACGTTTCCCTCTTTTTCACTTCGCGCGAACGCCTGAAGTCGGTTTCGAAAAGTTCCTTTTTCAATTGATCGACGGAGGCGGGGTCCGAATACGCGATGTCCAACTCCTGGCCGATGCGCAGGCTCATTTTGTTGAGGTTCGCCGAGCCGAGACACGCCCAGCCGTCATAAATCGCCGCCTTAAGATGCGTCATGCCAGGGTAGGCATAAACCCGAATGCCATTGCCGATCAAATCGTTGGCCATGACGATGTTGTTGAGTTGCATGATGCCGCTGTCGTTTTTCGCGGGAAAAATCACGCGGACATCGACGCCGCGCATGCGTGCCCGGATCAACGCACGCAAAATGAGGTCGTCGTCAAAATAAGGATTTTCGATGTAGATGTAACTTTTGGAGTTGTCGATGGCCGCGAGTTGGGCGCGATAAATCTCCAGTCGAAATGTGGATGTATGCAGCAGGCGCATGTCGATGGCGCCGGCGACCGCATGTTTTCGCGGGGCGACCCTGCCGAAGAGCCATTCCCAGGCGTAACCGAAATCACCAAACGGGCCCGCGTGCGCCCAGGCGAGCCGGTAGTCTTTTTCGATGCGCCCGACAATCGGCCCGGTGAGACCGACCATCATGTCGTGCCAATCGTAACGATATTGGCGGCCGATATTCATTCCGCCGAGGTAGGCCTGGCGGTCGTCGATAATCATGCATTTGCGATGGTCCACCGTGAGCCAGGGATTGGCGGAAGCGCGCACCCGCACCTTCGAGCCGGCTTTTAGATAACGCTTGATGTCGGGCGGCGGCTGAAAGCCAGGGGGCAACGTTGTACCGTCCTGGGCCTGCGTGGCAAAGAGGGAGCCCATGTCGTCCATGAGGACTTTAACTTTGACGGCGGCGGACTTTTTTTTGAGGAGATCGGCGATTTTCACCGCGTAATCGTCCGTGTCAAAAATAAAGGTCTGGACATCAACGCTGCGTGTCGCGCCCTGGACGGATTCGATAAACGCGGGAAAGAATTTTTCGCCGTCGATCAGCAAATCGACGCGCCCCTTGCGGCGACGGGAGCGGACGATGTGATCGAGTTGCCTTTCCCAGGCGGCCAGGTCCATTCCGGGCCCGGTATTGAGCGGCGCGGGCGGCTGGAGAGAAATTTCCGAACCGGACTCAATCATGGCCGCGCCTGAATTACCGAGGTGCCACAGGCCGCGGCAAACCAGCGTGAAGGGGTTTTTGACCGCAGTGACAACGAGGCTGCGGACAACGAGAGTGTTGAAGGCCCGCATTGCGAATCGAAGCGGCACCTCTTCCGTTTCCGGGTCGCCGGGTGAATCGATAAAAACGATGAGCCGGCCCTGGAGATCGACGAGCACGAACGCCGGGTCCTCGCCTGTAACGAAAAGGAACTGCGTTTGACTCCGATCAATCGACGTCAGGCCGCGTTCGAGCAATCGGATGGCTTCGCGGGCAAAATCAGTGTCGTTATAAGTATGGTCCACCGTGATGTCCGGCGGTTTGTCTTCGAGTTTGACCAAACGGAAACGGCTGTCCTTATCGCGGAAAATGACGACCTCGCGGTTTTGCACCAGCAGAAGAACGCCGTGGCCGGGTTGGCGCGGCAGCAAGCCGGTGAAAATTTCGTGCGTCAATTGATTCCATTGCTGGACGCTGCGAATCACAACGCGATTGGTTTTGGCGGTTACAGAACGGCGGAAGGCGCGTTTTTGCCTGTCAAATGTGAGGAGGGCGATTCGGTGCTGGTAATTGGTGATCGCCTCGGCCGCCGCCCAACTGGCATGGGCAAAAGCGTCCCTGCCGCGCATGGGGATGCGCAATTCCAAGTTCGTGCCGTAACGGAAGGCGAGAAGATTAGTGAGGGTGAAAGGTTGAATTTGCTGGACGTAACGGCTGCGGGGGCCGGGGACGGCGCAACCGGCCAGCAGCAGAACAAGGCAGAGCGTTGGAAAAATCCGGAGCATTCTGAAATCCCGACTCACGCAAACACGTTTAACCAATCGCCGTTTAATGTCCAGCCGCCCGGCGGCTGAGACTTCTGCTCATGGAGCGATCTGTTTTTTCTCGAAAACGCCGTGCTCCGCCAATTCGGCCTGGAACGGGCCGCCAGCCAGCCAGCTTTTAGCCGCGGCGTCGCCCTTGAGATAAGCGTTCCAGAACGCGGTGGTGCTGTCCAAAATGAGGCGGTGGATGATGTCGTCCTTGGGCAAACGATGATCCAGAACGCGCCGGCCTGTGAAGACCATGTGGTCGCCATCCTTGAAGGTAATCAAATACTGGTCGGATTGCGCCACGTGATCGAAGGGGATGCGCCGGTATTCCGGAGGGACGGGCGCGGCCATGCCGTTGTCTTTGGTGCCCGTGAAGTGAAGGCAGGGAACTTTGATATGGGCGAATGTTTCGCGCGCGCGGGCCTTGACTGATTCGGGCACAGGCGAACTCATCGCGACGACCGCGTTGACGCGAGTGTCAGTGAAGGAAATTTCCGTGCCGTCGGAGCGGAATGAGATTTGCCCGGCGCATTGCAATGCGGTCAAGGCGCCGAACGAGTGGCCGGCAACGCCAACAGCGGTGACGTTGAGTCTTCCGCGCAAGGGGCCGTTGTTGGCGTTGGAACGGAGCATTTGGTCGATTGCGAAAGAGACGTCTTGTGTTCGGTTGGTGATGTTGACGGGATTGAGTAAAATATTTTTGAGAGATTCCCGCGAAGCCGCGTCAGGTGTCTGCCAGATGGCGGAGTCGCTTCCCAAATGCTGGAGGTGGACGGCGACGAAGCCTTCGCTCGCCCATCGGCGCCCGAGGTATTCGTAGGTGTCGCGCGAGCCGCCCAGGCCGTGGGAGAAAATAATTATCGGGAGCGGGCCGGGGACATTTTCGGGGTGATAAATTTTGACGGGCACGGCGCGGTCGCGCGTGGGGTCGATCCAGTCGGTCAGAATGACCGCAACGTTGACCGCGGATTGTTCGGGCTTCACGGATATTATGTTGTGTGAAAACCTTGCGGCGCGAAAGTCATCTCTTGCCTCTGGCGGCGAAAAGAGAGATGACTGGTTGATGCGGACAAGATTCATTCTCATCGGCGCGACGGCCGTTTTTGGTTGCATGACCGCCGTGGCTGGCGCGCCCGCGCCTTATGGACCTACGCCCACCGCCGCGCAACTCGTCCGACAGACCGATGAGTTTTACGGGTTTCTGCATTTCACCGTGAACACCTTCACGGACAGGGAATGGGGCGAAGGCGACGAAAATGAAAGCGTGTTCAACCCAACCGACTTCGACGCGAATCAAATCGTGCGCGTCGCGAAGGACGCTGGGATGAAAGGGCTGATTCTTACGTGCAAACATCACGACGGGTTTTGCCTCTGGCCTTCGCAATTCACGGAGCATTCGGTGAAAAATTCGTCGTGGAAAAACGGCGCGGGGGACGTGGTGCGGGACATTTCCAATGCCTGCCGCAAATATGGATTGAAGTTCGGCATTTATCTTTCGCCGTGGGACCGCAATAACGCGGCTTATGGGACGCCCGAGTATATCACTTATTATCGGAACCAGCTTCGCGAGCTGCTGACCCACTACGGGCCAATCTGCGAAGTTTGGTTCGACGGCGCCAATGGCGGCTCGGGGTATTACGGGGGGAAACGCGAGGAGCGCCACATCAACAACCTCACTTACTACGACTGGCCCAATACGTGGAGGCTGGTGCGGGAACTCCAACCTGACGCGGTGATGTTCAGCGACACGGGGCCGGACATCCGTTGGACGGGCAACGAAAACGGCGTCGCCGGGGACCCGTGCTGGTATGGCTTCGATTCGCGCGGCCAGGCGCCTGGGAACGCGAACACGGAGATGCTCGTTCACGGTCTTCGCAACGGGCCGGAGTGGATGCCCCCGGAGTGCGATGTGTCCATCCGGCCTGGCTGGTTTTATCATCCGAGCGAAGATGGCCGGGTCAAAACGCCGGCGCAGTTGGTGGACCTCTATTACGACTCGATTGGCCGGGGCGCGTCGCTTTTGCTGAATGTCCCGCCGGACCGCCGCGGGCGGATCAGTGACGAAGACGCAAAATCATTGCGGGAATTCCGGCGCATTATCGGCGGGATGTTTTCTCACAATTTGGCGGCAAGCGCGAAAGTGACGGCGTCGAATGTTCGGGAGGGTGATGCGCGGTTTTCGCCGGAGAATGTTCTCACTGGAAAGGGCGACAGATATTGGTCAACCGATGATTCGGTCACTAATTCCGAACTTATCTTCGATCTTGGCAAACCGGTGACTTTCAACGTGGTGCGGATTCGCGAATATCTTCCGCTCGGACAACGCGTGGACACGTACGCGCTCGATCAATGGCGGGACGGCCAGTGGGTTGAATTCGCGAAGGGGACGAGCATTGGGAATTGCCGGCTGGTTCGCGGGCAACCGATCGTGACGGATAGAGTCCGCCTGCGCCTCACTGGGCCGGTGTGCCCGGCGATTTCCGAATTTGGATTGTTTGCGGAAAAGCCGGTGGGGTAACACCTAACTGTCTGATAGCGGGAAATTAAGGCATCATGGGGTCGTGGGATTTCAAAATTGGATCGCGGAGGCACGTTCGCGCACGAATGGAGACGAGCTGCCGCTCAGGGCGGAATTGTTCGGCACCGAGCAATTGGCGCGCCATGCCCAGACGCTGGCGGCCAGCCACCGAATCGAAACGCGAAAGGGTTCCAATCGCCTGCTTGCCAGGTTGAGCCGCAACGAGAATGTGTTGCGGGCCTACAACCGCTCGACCTTCGCCGTAAATCCCAACCGCCGCATCACACCGGCGGCGGAGTGGCTTCTGGATAATTTCTACCTGATCGAAGAACAAATCCAACTCGCGCGGCGGCATTTGCCTCGCGGTTACAGCCGGGAACTGCCGCGCCTCGTGGATGGTCCCAACGCGGGGTTGCCGCGCGTCTATGATCTTGTGCTCGAATTGATCTCGCACGTGGACGCGCAGATCGACACGGTGTCGCTGAGCGCTTTCATCACTGCTTATCAAACGGTGGCGCCGCTAAAGCTCGGCGAATTGTGGGCGATCCCCATTATGTTGCGGCTGGGGCTGATCGAAAACCTGCAGCGCGTGACGAGCCGTTTGACGTTGGGGCGGGAAGACCGCGACGCGGCGGATTTGTGGGTGGACCGTTTGCAGGACATGGCGGAGCGCACGCCTTCGGGGCTTGTCGTGGTGGTGGCGGACATGGCGAAATCCAACCTCAACCTTTCCAGTTCGTTTGTGGCGGAATTCTCCCAGCGTTTGACGCGGCAATCCCCGGCGCTGCACCTGGCGCGAAGCTGGCTGGAACAGCGGCTCGGGGAGCAAGGGGTGACCATCGAACAACTGATCCAATTGGAAAGCCAAAGCCAGGCGGCGGACCAGGTTTCTGTCAGCCATAGCATTGGAAGCCTTCGTTTTTTGAGCGCGATGGATTGGAAGGGTTTTGTGGAAAACCTGAGCCTTGTGGAAAAGGCTTTGCGTTCGGGGGACGGGGACGTTTTCGCCGGGATGAATTTTGCGACACGCGACCGGTACCGCCATGCGGTGGAGTTTATGGCGCGATACAGTCCTCATTCGGAGGAAGACGTCGCGCGGCAAGCCGTGCAAATGGCGGCCGAGGGCGCGCGTGAAAATGGGCGCGACCACCGGACCGCCCATGTGGGATATTATTTGATCGACAAGGGCCACGCCGCGCTCGCGCGCGCAACCAACATGCGCTGGCCTTGGCAAACGGTAATCGAACGCGGCATCCAACGATTTCCGATGGCGTTTTATGCGGGCGGGATTGGGGTGCTGACGTTGCTGGCGACATTTGGGTTTGTGCGCGAAGCGGAAGCGTTGCGAGTGGCGGGGTGGCAATTGGTTTTTTTCAGCGCCGTTTTTTTCCTTTGCGCGAGCCAACTGGCGGTGGCGGTGATGAACTGGCTCTCCATGTTGCTCGTGCAACCGCGGCTGCTGCCGCGATTGGATTTTTCCGAGGGCATCGCCCCGGATTGCCGCACGATGGTCGTGGTGCCGACCATGCTGACAAGCCTGGAGGGCGTTGACCGGCTCATCGAGACATTGGAGATTCATCACCTGGCAAATCGGGACCAGCACCTTCACTTTGCGCTGTTGACGGATTTTCGCGACGCGACCGAGGAGATCGAGCCAGCCGACGAAGCGCTTGTGCAAAGGGCGAAGGCCGGAGTGGAAATGTTGAACCGGAAATATGCCGCGACGGAGAACCTCTTTTTCCTGTTCCACCGTCCGCGCCGCTGGAATGCCGGCGAGGGATTGTGGATGGGTTACGAACGCAAACGCGGAAAACTCACGGAGTTGAACGCGCTTTTGCGCGGCGGCGCGCGCGAGTCCTTTTCCGAGATCGTTGGGGACATGTCCACCCTGCCGCCGATCAAATACATCATCACGCTCGACACCGACACGCTGCTTCCGCGCGACGCCGCCCGGGCGCTTGCCGGAACGATGGCGCATCCGCTGAACCGGCCAGTGTTCGACGACGCGCGCGGGATCGTGGCGGAGGGCTACAGCATTCTCCAGCCACGGGTCGGGGTGAGCCTGCCGAACGCGCGGCGGTCGTGGTTTGTGCGGCTTTTCGCGGGCGAGGCGGGCATCGATCCCTACACGCGGGCGGTGTCGGACGTGTACCAGGATGTTTTCAAGGAAGGTTCGTTTATCGGGAAGGGAATTTACGATCTTGACGCGTTCCAGCGGGCGATGGACGGACGTTTCCCCGAGAACACAATCCTGAGCCACGACCTGCTGGAGTCGTGCCATGCGCGTTCGGCGTTGGTGAGCGACGTGGAATTTTACGAGGAATATCCGTGGCGCTATAATGTCGATATCAGCCGGCGGCACCGTTGGATCCGCGGCGATTGGCAGATCACGCAATGGCTTTTGCCGCGTGTCCCCGGCTCGGATGCGCGGCGCATCGCCAACCCACTCTCGGCGCTTTCGCAATGGAAAATTCTCGACAACCTGCGGCGAAGCCTGGTGCCGATCGCGCTGATGATTTTGATCGTGGGGACGTGGCTGCTTGTTCCCGAACTGGGCGGGTTGGGATCGCTCCTTGTACTTTTTATCATCGCCCTGCCGGGCCTGCTGCCGGCGGTGGGCAGCCTGTTTGGCAAGCCGGACGATTCGCCGTGGATGATGCACCTGAGAAACGGCGGAGCGTCTTGCGCGCGGCAGCTTGCACAGATTCTGCTGACGCTGGCGTTTCTGCCGTACGACGCGTTCATGAGCCTGGACGCCATTGGAAGAACTCTGTTGCGCCTGCTGGTGACGCACAAGCGGCTTCTCGAATGGAAAACGACGAGCGATTCCGAACGGACCACGCGCTCCGATCTGGCCGCTTTTTACGGGACGATGTGGATCGAGCCGGCGCTGGCGCTGGCGATCGGAATTGTCCTGGCTGCCGCCGAGTCCACGTCGTTGATTTGCGCGGCGCCGCTGCTTGGTTTGTGGCTGGCGGCTCCGTGGATTGCGTGGCGGATCAGCCAGCCGATTGAAATTCTGCCGCTCGATCTGACGGAACGGCAAATCAACTTTCTTCGAAGTGTCTCCCGCAAAACATGGCATTTCTTCGAGACGTTTGTCACCGAGAAAGAAAACTGGCTGCCGCCGGATAATTTTCAGGAGGCGCCGGTGCCCACGATTGCGTCGCGGACTTCGCCGACGAACATGGGCCTCTCCCTTCTGGCCAACCTGGCCGCGCGGGATTTCGGGTATTTGTCGGGGCGCGGCCTGATTCAGCGCACGCACGATGGCCTCTCCACGATGCTACGGCTGGAAAAGTACCGCGGGCATTTTTACAATTGGTATGACACGCGAACGTTGCGGCCCCTGCTGCCGCTCTATATATCGAGCGTCGATAGCGGCAACCTGGCGGGACATTTGTTGACACTCGGCTCCGGACTGCGGGAGGAATGCGACCAGCCGATTTTCACGCCGCAATTATTTGAAGGTCTGCGGGACACCTTGCGCATTCTTCGGGACTTGACCCAGGACAGCATCCCACTGGCCCGCCTCGACAGGGAATTAGGACTGGCGCCAACAAACCCGCGGGCGGCGTTTGCGTTGTTGCAGAAGGCGGCGCAGCAGGCGGCCGAGATTTCCGCTTCGCTAGCGAACCAGTCGGACGAAATCAAAACGTGGGCGCTGGCGTTGAAGCGGAATTGCGATGAACATTTGGAGGAGATGCAATTCCTGATGCCGTGGCTGGCAGTACCCGGTGAGGAACAGCCCGCGCAATGGAACCAGAAGGCGCCGACCTTGCGCGAACTGGCGCAGGCCGATCCTGCGCGTGAGCGGCTGGTTGCGTTGGAAACGCTGGCGGCGCAATGCGAGGAACTCGCGGTGATGGATTTTACGTTCCTGTTCGATCCGATGAGGGCTTTGTTTTCAATCGGATTCAACGTGGCTGAACGCCGGTGCGACGGGAGCTTCTATGATTTGCTGGCTTCGGAAGCGCGCCTTGGGAGTTACGTGGCGATTGCCCTGGGGCAGGTTCCGCAGGACCATTGGTTTTCGCTGGGGCGCCTGCTCGTCGCGTCGCGAGGGGAGCCGACGCTCGTCTCGTGGAGCGGCTCGATGTTCGAGTATTTGATGCCGCTGCTGGTGATGCCGAATTACGAGAACACGCTGCTCGATCACACGTGCCAGGCGGCGGTGCAGCAACAAATCGAGTACGGGCGATTTCGCGGTGTGCCGTGGGGAATTTCGGAATCGGGCTACAACCGGACGGATGTTCAACTGAATTACCAGTACCGCGCATTCGGGGTGCCGGGACTGGGTTTGAAACGGGGATTGGCCGAGGACCTGGTCATCGCGCCTTACGCCACAGCGATGGCGTTGATGGTGGCGCCGCGGCACGCCTGCGAAAATTTGCAACGGCTGACCGCGGAAGGGCGTGAAGGAGCTTACGGACTTTACGAAGCGGTCGATTACACGCCATCGCGACTCCCACCGGATGATACGAGCGTGACGATCCAATCGTTCATGGCGCACCACCAGGGGATGAGCTTGCTGGCGCTGGCGAATTTGTTGCGACAACGCTCGATGCAGCGGCGCTTTATGAATTGTCCGCTGCTCAAGGCGGCCGACCTGTTGTTGCAGGAGCGCGTGCCGAAGACGGGAGCGGGGGTGCTGGCGGAAGATTTGAAATTGGAGGACACGCGCGTCCTTGCCGGCACCGGGGAGGCGGCGATGCGGGTGTTCAACAATCCCGCAACGCCATCGCCGGAAGTCCACCTTTTGTCCAACGGGCGTTACCACGTGGTCATCAGCAGCGCGGGGGGCGGCTATAGCCGGTGGCACGACCTTGGGGTCACGCGGTGGCGCGAGGATTCCACGTGCGATTCGTGGGGGACGTTTGTTTACCTGCGCGATGTGGCGACGGGAGAGTTTTGGTCCACCGCTTACCAGCCGACGTTGCGCGCGACCAAGGGGTACGAAGCGATTTTCTCCCAGTCTCGCGCGGAATTTCGGCAGCGCCATTTGGACCTGGAAATTCACACGGAAATCGCGGTTTCGCCGGAAGACGACGTGGAATTGCGGCGCATCAAGATCACCAATCGCTCGTCCGCGGCGCGGACCATCGAACTGACGAGTTATGCGGAAGTCGTGCTCACGGCGCCGGCGGCGGACGCGGCGCATCCGGCGTTCAGCAATCTTTTTGTGCAGACGGAATTTGCGCGGAAATCCTCCGCGATTCTTTGCACGCGACGCGCCCGATCGCCGGAGGAGAGGCCGCCGTGGTTGTTGCACCTGATGGTCGGGCACGGGGGCGAACAGGGGGAAATCTCCTGCGAGACGGATCGTTTCAAATTTGTCGGCCGGGGCAGGACACCTGCAAAACCCGCCGCGATGCAGGGCGTTTCGCCGTTGTCCAATACAGTTGGCTCCGTCCTCGACCCGATCATTTCGCTGCGGCGCACTGTCACGGTGGCGGCGAATCAAACGGCGACCGTGGACCTGGTGATCGGCGTGACCGAAAGCCGGGAGGCGGCGGTGGCGCAAGTGGAAAAATACCAAAGCCCGCGGATGGCCGACCGGGCATTTGACCTGGCGTGGACGCACAGCCAGGTGACGCTGCGACAACTGGACGCCACGGAAGCGGAGGCGCAACTTTATGGCCGGCTGGCCGGTGCGCTGATTTATGCCGACCCGGCACGCCGTGCGAATCCGAGCGTGTTGCTCAATAACCGGCGCGGGCAGAGCGGGCTTTGGAGTTATGGCATTTCCGGCGATGCGCCGATTGTTGTGCTGCGGATCAGCGACCATTCGAAGATCGGGATTGTCCGGCAGCTCGTGCAGGCGCATTCCTACTGGCGCATCAAAGGGTTGCCGGTGGAACTGGTGATTTTGAACGAGGACGTTTCGGTTTACCGGCAATCCTTGCAGGACCAAATCACGAGCCTGATCGCCGCCGGGCTTGAAGCGAACATGCTCGACCGGCCAGGCGGGATTTTTGTGAGGAGGCTGGACCAAATTCCCAATGATGACCGTCTGCTGTTGCAATCGGCTGCGAGAATTGTGCTGGACGATGAGAAGGGCACTTTGGCCGAACAAATCCAGCATCGAAGCGTTTTGGATCCTTCGATTGCACTGTTGACGCCGACGCGCTCCGCGCCCGTTGAGTCGCGTACTCCCCTGCCCCAGCGCGATTTGATTTTCCGCAATGGGCTGGGCGGTTTTACCCGCGACGGCCACGAGTACGTCATCACGCTGGAACCGGGACACGTGACGCCCGCGCCGTGGGTCAACGTGCTGGCCAATCCGAATTTCGGGACGCTCGTTTCCGAGAGCGGGTCCGGTTACACCTGGGCGGAGAATTCGCACGAGTTTCGTTTGACACCGTGGAGCGACGATCCGGTGCAGGACCCGGCCGGCGAGGCGCTTTACATTCGCGATGAGCAGACGGGGCAATTCTGGTCGCCGACGCCGTTGCCGGCGCGCGGGGCGACGCCTTACGTGACGCGCCACGGTTTTGGTTACACCGTGTTCGAACACACGGAAAATGGGATTGCCTCCGAGTTGTGGGTCTATGTGGCGATGGACGCTCCTGTCAAGTTTACGGTGCTGAAATTGCGAAATATTTCGGGGCGGCCGCGACGGCTGTCCGTCACCAACTATTGCGAATGGGTGCTGGGGGACTTGAGGCAAAAGGGGCTGCTGCACGTGCAAACGGAAGTGGACCTCAAGACGGGAGGGCTGCTGGCGCGCAATTATTACAACAGCGAATTCCCGGATCGCATCGCCTTCCTCGATGTCAATGACACAGCGCGAACGGTGACGGGAGATCGCAAGGAGTTCATTGGCAGGAATGGATCGCTGGCGCAGCCGGCGGCGATGAAACGCGTCCGGCTTTCCGGAAAAGCCGGCGCCGGGCTGGATCCGTGCGGGGCAATGCAGGTCGTGTTTAATCTGCCGGAAGGCCAGGAGCGTGAAACCAGTTTTCGGCTCGGGCTTGGCCGCAACGTAGGTGAGGTGCAGAACCTGATACGGCGATTTCGCTGGGCGGACGCAAGCCGCACGGCGCTGGCAGGTGTCTGGTCTTACTGGAATCGAACGCTTGGGGCGGTCAATGTGGACACACCGGATCCGTCCGTGAATGTATTGGCAAATGGCTGGCTTTTGTACCAGACCCTGAGCTGCCGGCTTTGGGGGCGGACGGGTTTCTATCAATCCGGCGGGGCTTTTGGATTTCGCGATCAATTGCAGGATGTCATGGCGCTGGTTCACGCGGAACCGGCGCTTACACGGGAGCATTTGCTGCGGGCGGCGTCGCGGCAATTCCGCGAGGGGGACGTGCAGCATTGGTGGCATCCGCCGGGGGGGCGCGGCGTGCGAACGCATTTTTCCGACGATTACCTGTGGCTGCCTTACGCGACGTGCCGCTACGTTTCGTGCCTGGCGGACACGGGGGTGCTCGATGAAAAAATTTCGTTCCTCCAGGGGCGCCCGCTCAAGCCGGAGGAGGAATCCTATTATGATCTGCCCAATCGCTCCGAGGAATCGGCGACACTCTACCAGCATTGCGTGCGGGCGATCGAAAACGGGTTGCGCTTTGGCGAACACGGGTTGCCCTTGATCGGCTGCGGGGACTGGAATGATGGAATGAACAAGGTGGGCGAACAGGGAAAAGGCGAAAGCGTCTGGCTGGCTTTCTTTTTGTTTGACGTGCTGACGCAATTCGCGGAATTGGCGCGCGGGCACGGCGACCCGGCCTTCGCGGAGAAATGCGTGGCCCAGGCGCGCGAATTGCAACAGAACATCGAGCTTCACGCCTGGGACGGCGAATGGTATCGGCGCGCCTATTTTGACAACGGCGAACCGCTCGGCTCGCATACCAACCAGGAATGCCAGATCGATTCGCTGCCGCAAAGCTGGTCGGTCATCAGTGGCGCTGGGGAAGGGTCGCGCTCGCGACGGGCAATGCAATCGGTGGATGAACGCCTTGTGCGGCGGGACGCGGGACTGATTCAATTGTTTGACCCGCCCTTCGACCATTCCGCGCTCAATCCGGGTTACATCAAGGGCTACATCCCCGGCGTGCGGGAGAACGGCGGCCAATACACCCACGGCGCGATTTGGACTGTGATGGCCTATGCGCTGATGGGCGAAACGGAGCGCGCCTGGGAACTTTTCACGCTGCTTAATCCCGTCCGTCACGGTGCCTCCGCCAAGCAAATCGGCACCTACAAAGTGGAGCCGTATGTGATCGCGGCGGACGTTTATGGCGAAGCGCCGCATACCGGCCGCGGCGGCTGGACGTGGTACACCGGGTCGGCGGGGTGGATGTACCGGCTGCTGGTCGAAACATTGCTCGGCGCAAACATTGCGGGGGACCAACTGCATCTCACCCCGCGATTCCCGAAAAACTGGGAGAGTTACAAAATCCACTACCGCTATCGGAACACCGTTTATCACATCACGATCTCCCGGCACGCCGCGGATTGGGCGGAGGCGATGGACCTGGTCCTGGACGGGAACGAGCTTGGCGGTAAAACGATCCCGTTAGTGGACGACCGGCGCGAACATTTCGTGGAATGCCGGGTAGGCGGCGGGGACGGGAACAGCAAAAGCCAGAAGTACCTCGCGGCCACTCAACAAGCTTGATTAGCCTTGATTGGGCTTGATTTGACTTGATTTGGTGCGGCCCGGTCGGACTTGATGAGGACGGGAATTTGTTGTAACCATTTGCGCCAGAATATGTTAGGTTAGAATTAGGCACGTTTTGAGAGATTTGATCGGGTCTTGACGCTTTGACCGTAAAGTCGCGCCTGGCTGTTTCGCCCCTTTCCGCCCGATATCCGCATGTCGGCTTCACCTTTATAGGTATTCCCACATATTATGGGAATTTACCAGATCTTTTTGGAATGTTGATTCAAACAGCTTGCCCCGAAGACGAAAAAACTGTTTCCTCCGTTTGTGGACTCCCGCGAAGCACTTATTGCCTTGAACCTGATCGAGGGCATCGGGCCGGTGCGCGTGCGGCATTTGCTTGAGCATTTTGCCGATGCGCCGGCGATCCTTGGCGCCTCGGGCTCGAAATTGCAGAAGGTGCCGGGGATCGGACAGGAACTGGCGGCGGCCATCACCGGTTGGGAAAAGGATATCGACCTGCGCGGGGAGATCGAACGGATCGAGAAATTTGGGTGCAACATTGTCATCCAGTCGGACGAAAATTATCCGGAGTTGCTGCGGCAGATTTATGATCCGCCCATTGTGCTTTATGTGCGCGGGACGTTGCTGGCGAGGGACAAGAACGGCGTGGCGATTGTCGGCTCGCGCATGACGACGCATTACGGGGTGGAGACGGCGCGAAAGCTGGCGCACCAATTGGCGTATGTCGGGGTCACGGTGGTCAGCGGGGGGGCACGCGGGATCGATACGGCGGCGCATCAGGGGGCGTTGCATTCCAAAGGGCGGACGATCGCGGTGCTGGGTACGGGCATCAACCTGATTTTTCCGGCGGAGAATGTTGAATTGTTCGAGCGCATCGCGGCGCAGGGGGCGGTCATCACGCAATTTCCATTCAACCGAAAGGCGGACAAACAAGGGTTCCCCATTCGCAACCGGATTGTGGCGGGGATGACGCTGGGGACGCTGGTGGTCGAGGCGAACATGACCAGCGGAGCGTTGATCACGGCGGGGATGGCGGTCGAAAACGGGCGTCAAGTATTTGCGGTGCCGGGACGCATCGACTCGCCGCGCAGCAAGGGGTGCCACGACCTCATCAAGAAAGGGGCGAAGTTGTGTGAAGGGGCGGAGGACATTTTGTGCGAGTTTGAATATTTATTTCCGTCCAGCAACCGCCCTTCGATGTTGAAGGACGCGACGGAGATGCCGGCGTTTACTTTGTCAACGTCCGAGCAATCCGTTTACGACGCGCTGAGCAATGAGGAAAGCGCCATCGATGAAGTGATTCGCCGAAGCGGATTGGCTCCGTCGGCGGTGTCGGTGGCGTTGCTGGGATTGGAGATGAAACGACTGATTCGGCAATTGCCGGGAAAACTTTTCGTGAAGAATAATTGAGCCGGTTTTTCAGCTTAGCGATCGAGATGGGTTTTGTAATCGGGCGGGGTTTCGCCGAACCCCCGGTTTCGCCGTGAGATCGCGGGTTCGATGATGTCACGGCGAACTTGAATATCGGCATGGAAAATCTCGCGCCATAATCGACGCGTGTTTTCCGGGAAACGATTCGGGGAGTCGTCGTCAAACGCCGGGCGAAACAAATCGACAGCGTTTTCCAATTCCAACTTGAACTCTTCCGCGGTGGGGTGACCGGTAAGTTCGATGACGCGCTCAAAGGCCTTGAGGTCCTTGGCGTCAAGGCGGTGGAGTTTTGCGATCAAAATGTCCAGAGGATGAGGAATGGTCAGGGTGACGTTGCCGCGCTGAACAGTCCGGGCGCGCTGCCGCCATTTCGGGCTGGTTGGGAAACTGAGTTCAAAACCAGGTTCGACATAGACGCTGCCGTGCAGTTTATCGAGCTTCGCGGCGGTAATGAATGCGGACAAGTCCTCGTCGTCGTCGGAGAAAACATCGACATCGGCGCTCATCAATTGAGGATCGACGCTTAATTGCAATGGCGCGGACCCATAGACGGTAACACGGAAATCACGGTCCGGCGGCAACGAGGCGAGAAATTTCTCGAGGACGCGGCCAGCCGGAGTAGCCCAGTCAATTTCGCCGGCCCACCAGTTTTTGGTCGAAGGCATGTTTGCGGGGGCCGATGCCCAAATAATAGAGCGCCTGCTGAATCAGGCGATTGGTCACCTCGGGATCGTGGGCCAGGCCCCGCGCCAATTCCTGATCGCGGGGACACAAAGAACGGGACTCCCGGCGAAGCAAAAGACGCGCGGCAATGCGCGACTTGCGCCAGGACCGATCGGCTTTCGCTCTCGTTTGTCTCATTGTCAAGACAGTATCGCACGGGCCGCTATTTCGCAACGGATTCCCGAGGCGGCATCAGGCGGCGGCCCATGTCTTCAATGCGGCCGGCGACGCGGCTGACCAAGTCAAGACTAATGGCGTCGATGTCCGAATTGTCTTCGACGTAGCTGGAAAGATATTCCACAGAGCGGGTTTCGAGGTTGGCGCGGCGGCAAATAATATAGGCGACAGATTCCGCTTCGATCTCGGCGACGGCTTCCGTCAAGCTGACGCGATAGGGCCACCAGCCGTCCAGATCGGCCCCGACGTGGCCGAGATAGATGTGCGCCAATTCATGGCACAGGACGGAGTAGGCGGCGGGGGCGTCGAGGTCTTCGCGCAATCCAATGCGCATTTTGGAGGCGGAATCATTCATGCGCGTGGTGGCGAATCCGCCGCGCAATTGGCCCATCGGTTTGCGTTCAATACGAATGCGGTCGCGTTGGGCGTTCTTGATGGTGCGGTCGAGGATGGCCGGGTTGAAGCGCCCCGGAGTTTCGGAAAAAACGCGCATCTTGTCCGGCAGCGGCGGGCCTTCGGTGTCCCCAATATCATAGACGAGCAAGACGGGCGTGCGCGGCGCCAAAAGGACCATGCCGCGGGCGTCTTCCTTGACCGAGCGGCCAAAGGCTTTGTGCCAATGGCGGGCGGTGGCAAAATAAGTCGCCATCGGATTTTGCAAATAGGCGAGCATATTGTTGAAGGGCGAATATTCGGGAAATTTGGCCACGAACTCGACCGCCTCGGCAAACTTGCGCGACCGGCGAAAACGGCGGCTGCGGCCAAAAAGTTGGTCGAGCGAGGATTGATGCTCCTGGTCAGGCGTGGCGCCCTCGGCCAGCGCCTGGGTCATTTCACCGCCGGACAATGTGTAGCGGAGATATTTTCTGCCGGCATCGGGTAATTCGCGGCTGCCGCGCAATTCGTCGAGAATGGAAGGCAAAACGAGGCGCGCGGGCCAGCCGATCTCTTCCTGGATGGCGCGCACCAATTCCGCTGCGGAGCCTTGGCGCCCGCGGATCCACTGCAGGACAAATTCCTTTGCCCGTTCACGCATCATGTCTCGGCATGGTCCAGGATCTGGCGAGTTTTACTTAAAAATGCGTCGGGGTGGAAGGGTTTTTGAAGGAAGTGAATGGGTTGATCGAGCTTGCCCCATTGCGAGGCTTCCTGGTCGGTGTAACCGGAAATAAAGAGCACACGCATGGTCGGGCGTTGTTCGCCGAGGCGGCGGGCCAGTTCCGACCCGCTGAAACCGGGCATCGTCATGTCTGTGACGAGCAGGTCAATGGGGTCGCCGAATCGCGCGGCCAAAGAAAGGGCGTCCTCGCCGTGGCGGGCATCGAGCACAGAGTAACCGGCGGTTTTCAAAACTTCCACCAGCATCATGCGAACCAGTTCCTCGTCCTCGACCAGCAGGACGGTTTCATTGCCGCCGCCACGGGCAGGTTTGATGTGAGTGGATTCCTCGTCGTCTTCGCCGGCATCGAAACGTGGCAGATAAATATGAAAAGTCGTGCCGGAGCCGACGACTGTTGTGACGGCAATATCCCCGCCGCTTTGCTTGACAACGCCATAGACGTTGGACAATCCCAACCCGGTGCCCTTCCCGCTCTCTTTTGTGGTAAAAAACGGCTCGAACAGGTGCGCGAGCACTTCCTGGTTCATGCCGCAACCGGTATCGGAAATCCGGAGCAACGCATACGGGCCGGGGTGCAGTTGGCCGGACGGGAAAGCTTTCGCCTCCGTGAAAGTGACATTATCGGTTTCGATGCGGAGGGTGCCGCCCTGAGTCATGGCGTCGCGCGCGTTGATGGCGAGGTTGAGAATCACCTGCTCCATCTGCCCGGGGTCCGCGCGAATCCACGGGACGGGTTCGGCCAATTGAATTTCCAAACGAATGGTTTCGCCGAGGACGCGCTGCAACAAATCGTGCATTTCCCCGACGGCTTTATTGAGCGCCAGCGGTTTGGCCTTGAGGACTTGTTTGCGGCTGAACGCCAGCAATTGGCGGGTCAACGAGCTGGCGTGCGCGAGCGATTTTTGGATTTGATTCACCATTTCGTGATTGGGATCACCCGGCTCCAGGCGGCGGTCGAGGAGATTGATGTAACCGAGAATGGCCTGCATCAGGTTGTTGAAATCATGCGCGATGCCACCGGCGAGTCTTCCTATCGCCTCCATTTTTTGTGCTTGACGGTATTGTTCCTCCAACGATTTGCGCTTGGAAATGTCGCGGACGACGACGATGAGCATCGGCACGCCACCGCGGACGACCTGGCTGACGGCAAGGTCGATGGGCAGCGCGTTGCCATCCGGGCCAACGGCGCCGACCTCGATCACCCTTGGCGGAGTCTCGCCGAGGTGCCGGGCAAGGTAATTGTCGTAAGTCTCCCAATGGTCGGACAGGAGCAATTCGCGGAAGGAGCGGTTAACGACCTGTGCGGCGGAACATCCAAAAACGCGCTCGGCGGCGGGGTTGAACAGGGTGATGGCGCCGGCTGAATCAAGCACAATAACGCCATCGACGACGCTATAGAGAATCCCGCGAAAACGCTCCTCGCCCAGCCGCAGGGCTTCCTCGGATTCCTTGCGGCGCGTGATGTCCTGGATCACCGCCTGGAATTCCGCGAGGCGTCCGTCCTCCTCGAACAACGCGCGGACGGTGCATTGCTGCCAGACGAGTTTTCCGCCGCC
This sequence comes from Verrucomicrobiia bacterium, assembly GCA_036272955.1. Taxonomy (GTDB): domain Bacteria; phylum Verrucomicrobiota; class Verrucomicrobiia; order Limisphaerales; family Palsa-1400; genus DATAUD01. The sequence continues at coordinate 32,371 of DATAXU010000026.1, read as the reverse complement.
GATCTGGAGTTTGTTGTCGTAAGCTTGAATTGGGTCTTCGGGCGTGAGGCGGGAGAATTGGCGCAGGGGAATTTCGCGGTCCTGCTCGCTCAAAGTGGGGAAGAAATTGGAGCCGATCAATTGCTCGCGGGGCTTGCCGTGAAAACGGCAGTACGCCTGGTTGACGAACAGCAGCCTGCCATCCGGAAGAAAACGGCAGATCAAATCCGTCTGGTCTTCGACGACGGCCCGGTAGCGTTTCTCGCTCTGGGCCGTGTCGCGGAGGGCGATTTCACGTTCGACAGCGGTGGCGGCCAGAAGAAGATTGCTGACGGCAACGACGCCGATGTAACAGCCAATGAGCATCAAGCTGGTTTGATCATTGCCCGCCCAAAATGGACCGCGGCGGTGAAGCAATTCGTAGATCGACCAACCGGCGACGACCATGGTGCCGGTGGTGGCGCCGCGCTGGCCGAATCGCAGGGCAGCCCAAACCAAGAATGGATAAGGCAGATAGGCGAGCGGATAATTATCAACGCCGTTGATAAACCAAGAGTTGAACGAAAGGTCTGTTCCGACGACCAAACCGATGGCGCAACAGGCGGCTTCCACGATGCTTCGGCGCCTCGGCGGCAAAGTGCTGGGCGATAACCAGGCAAGTATGATGGGAGTCACCACCAGAACGCCCATGGCGTTGGGGACCCACCAGATCACGGCGTTGGAAAAAAGGTCGTCCCACGGCAGTTTTCCGCTGTAACAAAGGCCGAGAACATTGAAGAGCGCGTTGACGGTGGTGCCGAGCACACAGGCAAAAACGATAAAGCCCGTCGCGTGTTTGAGGCGCTCCATGGCGTTTTCGAACTGGACGAACCGCTCCAAAAGATAGGCGCAAAGAAGAGCGCCGACGGTGTTGCCGATCGCGGTGGCAATTGTGAAGAAACCGAAGGGTGAGCCGCGCATGAAGGTGAAAACCCAGGCGCCGACGGCGACGCCCCACCAGATGCGATAGCCAAAAATCAGGACGGCGGCCAGGGCGATTCCGGCCGGGGGCCAGACCAGGGAGATCTCGCCCCGCATAAACGAGGAAGCGTTGCCCAGCATGCCGCCAATCAGATAGGCAGCAGCGAGCAACAACGCGCAAACAGGCGTGCTAAAATGCGGACGCTTCATTAACTACTTGATTATCTACTTGACGCTACGTCCACAGCAGCGGCGCACCGCCCACAAATGCCCGGGTACCGCACATCGGCGCCAATATCCGACTCCCAATGCCAGCAGCGCTCGCATTTCTGGCCATCCGCCTTTGCCACTTCGATGGTCGCCGCCGCGGCATCCGGGTCGTCTCTAAGGATCACCTGGGACACGTTTAAAAGCTCTCGTAACACTTCCTTATCATCATCGGCGGAAATGCCGAAAACTTTAGCCGGGGCAGTGACGATCACTTTGGCATCCAAGGCTTTGCCGATATTCTTTGCCTGGCGTTCCTTCTCCAATTGGAGCAAAGCGGCCTCGCGGATCTCGAACAGCCTAGCCCACTTCGCCGATTCCTGGCCTGTCAACTCCAGGGAGACCGCCTGCCAGACGCCGAGATGCACCGAAGGGGTTTCGGCGCCCGGAACAAATTCCCATGCTTCATCCGCCGTGAAGGCCAGAATCGGGGAGAGCATTCCGCACAGGCCTCGGACGATCCGGTAAAGAGCGGTCTGCGCTGAGCGGCGACGGGGGGAATCGGCGGCGTAAGTGTAAAGACGATCTTTGACGAGATCGTGGTAAATGGCGGAGAGCTCGACAGTGGCGAACTGGCTGGTTTTTTGGTAAACAATGTGGAACTCGTAGCGATCGTAGGCCGCAGCGACGTCGGCTTCCAATGTTGAGAATTGCGCCAGGATCCAGCGGTCGATTGCGGCCAGTTTATCGTCTTTGACGGCGTGTTTGGCCGGGTCAAAATCGTAGAGGTTGGAAAGCTGGTAGCGCAACGTGTTGCGAAGATGGCGATAGGTTTCCGCGACCTTGCTGATGCGCTCGTCGCTGACAACAATATCGTTTCGGTAATCCTGCGAGGCAACCCAGAGCCGAACGACATCCGCGCCATATTTGGAGACGTACGCGGCGGCGGTCTGGGGCTTTTCGTACCCCCCCTGCCCTTGCTTGCTCTTGGAAATTTTTTCGCGGTCGGCATCGACCATGAAGCCGTGGGTGAGCACCGTGCGAAAAGGCGCGGCGCCGTTGCCCGCCAACGACAGCAAAAGGGAGGATTGAAACCAGCCGCGATGCTGGTCGCTGCCTTCAATGTAAACATCGGCCTGGCGCGCCAATTCCGGGCGACGCATCAAGACCGCGCGGGAGGAGGAGCCGGAATCGATCCAGACATCGAGGGTGTCGGAGGATTTGGTGACGGCGTCGGGGCCGGCCCAATTTGCAGGTTTGACAGAGGACCACAATTCGGCGGCCGATTTTTCGAACCAGATATTGGACCCATGCTGTTCGATGAGGGCGGCGACATTGCGGACGATTTGAGGATCGAGAATGGATTCGCCGTTGGCGCCATAAAACGCCGGGAGCGGCACACCCCAGGAACGCTGGCGGGAAATGCACCAGTCTGGGCGCGTCGAAACCGCGCCCTTGATGCGCTGGACTCCCCATTCGGGGACCCAGGCGACGCGGTCGATCTCCTCCAAGGCGGCCTGGCGGAAAGTACGTGCGTTGAGGGGTTGCTCCATGCCGATGAACCATTGGTCCATCGCGCGAAAGATGATGGGCGTCTTGCTGCGCCAGCAGAAGGGGTAGCTGTGGTGGTAATTTTCCTCGTGCAACAAAGCGTTACGCGCGCGCAATTCGTGGAGGACGACGACGTTGGCGTCGCTTTTGCCGTGGTGTTCCAGGATGGATTTGCCGATGAATTCGCGGGGCATTTGCTGGTCTTCGGGGAGGTCATTGGTCCACGCGAAACACCCGTCGTCATCGACCGGCGAATAAATCGGGAGGCCATTCTGGCGTCCGAGGTTGTAGTCGTCCAAGCCGTGCCCGGGCGCGATATGCACAAAACCGGTGCCAGTGGAACTTTCGACAAATGCGTCACCGGCCAAGAGCGATCCCTGCCGGCGGCAAAAGGGATGATCGTAACGAAGCGACGCCAACTCGGTGCCGGGGGCAGTGCGCGCGGTTTCGTAATTCGCCCAATGGCACTTCTCCGCCACGGCGGGGAGGAGCGAGGAGAGAATCCAGTATTGCTCGGCGCCGACGCGGGCGAGCGAATACGTGAATTTTGAATTATATGCGACAGCGAGGTTGGCCGGGAGCGTCCAGGGCGTCGTGGTCCAAATAACGATGAATGTGCCGGGTTGGCTGACCACGGGGAACTTGACGAAAATGCTCTGGCTGGTGTGGTCGTGGTATTCGACCTCCGCTTCGGCCAGGGCGCTGCGCGCGGGGATGCTCCAGTACACGGGCTTTTTGCCGCGGTAAACCAGGCCTTTGTCGATAATATCAGCAAAAAGCAGCAATTCGTCCGCCTCGTACTTGCGGTCCAGCGTTAAATATGGGTTTTCCCAATCGCCCAGGACGCCCAGGCGCTTGAATTGAGTGCGTTGGAGGTCGATGAACTTGCGCGCCGAGGCTTCGCAGGCGGAACGGATGGCAACGGGCTCGGCGAAGGTCTGGCCGGCTTTTCTCATTTCCTGGGTGACCTTGAATTCAATGGGAAGGCCGTGACAATCCCAGCCGGGAATGTAAGGGGCGTCCTCCCCGCGGGCACTGCGATAGCGGATGATGATGTCTTTGAGAATTTTGTTCAGGGCGGTGCCGATGTGGACATCGCCATTCGCAAAGGGCGGTCCGTCATGGAGGACGAACCGTTTGGCGCCGGCGCGCTGAGTCTGGATTTTCCAGTAGAGGCGCTGGCTTTCCCACTTCTCAAGCCGCTGGGGTTCGCGGGTGATGAGGTCGGCCTTCATCGCAAAACCGGTTTGCGGCAGGTTCAAGGTGTTTTTGTAATCTGTCATCATTGGGCCTGGCGGAATCAGCCGGGCCGGTGAAAAGTTTAAGGTTGTTGCATAGCGGGCGCAACGGCATAGTTTTTAGGAGTGGAAAAGCTGGACAAAAACCAAGTGGACGCCGACTTCCGGCGCCGCATCCAGGAATTAATCGCGGACAAGGGAGGTGGTTACAACGCCGATCTGGTTGAGGACGTCATGCTCAATGCCCTCAAGCTGCTCACCGACGTCAAGGACCGCGGCGATGCCCGCGTCATCCGCACGGCGGTGCGCGAATTGCGTTACGCCTTTCGCCTTTTCGCGCCGTGGAATGACAAGCCGAAGGTGACGATTTTCGGCTCGGCGCGCACACTGCCGACGCGCCAGGAATACCTGGAGGCGGTGGAATTCGCGCGGAAGATCGCGCAGGAAGGATACATGGTGATCACCGGCGCAGGCCCGGGCATCATGCAGGCCGGGCACGAGGGGGCGGGTCCGGAAATGAGTTTTGGCGCCAATATCCAATTGCCGTGGGAGCAATCGGCAAACCCGATTATTGATAAGGACAAGAAGCTCATTTCCTTCAAGTATTTTTTCACGCGCAAGCTGACGTTCATCCGCCATTCGGACGCGATTGTGCTTTTTCCGGGGGGATTTGGCACGCTGGACGAGGGTTACGAGGCGCTGACGCTGATGCAAACCGGCAAGGGCCGGCTGGTGCCACTGGTGCTATTGGACCGGCCCGGCGGCGTTTATTGGAAAACGTGGGACAAAAATATCCGCGAACACCTTCTGCGCGCCCAACTCATTTCCCCGGACGATTTGGGGCTTTATCAAATCGCGGACAACGCCGCCCATGCCGTGCGCATCATCACGCGATTTTATCGCAACTATCATTCCACCCGCACGGTAAAGGATTTGCTGGTCATTCGCCTCAAACATCCGCCCTCCCCTTCCGCCATCGAATCACTCAATGACGATTTCGAAGATATCATCATCGGGGAAAAATTCCGCATCATCGAACCGACGCCGGAAGAAAAGGAACAAAACGAATTTTTGGACCTGCCGCGCATCGCCTTTGGGTTTGACCGCCGCCAGTACGGGCGGTTGCGACAGCTCATCGATGTGGTCAATGGATTTTGACTGAAAGGCGCTTGACTGGATGACGGCGGTTGTCATCATCCAACCATGGCCGCAAATTCCAGGCGAAGTGGCCGGGCGTTTACATTGATCGAACTGATGGTCGTTATCGCGATCATCTCGATCCTGGCTTCGCTTTTGTTGCCGGCGTTGTCGCAAGCCAAAAATGAGGGACAGTCGGCATCCTGCAAATCCAACCAGCGCGAGTTGGCGGTCGCCTCCATGACTTATTCGCTGGACAATGGCGACTGGCTGAACCCCCTCCAAACTGCGGTGCCGAATTCCACCGTGGAAACAACCTATCGCGTCATTCTTTGGAATTATGTCGCGCACGTGCCGGGCATCTATGATTGCCCGGCCGAGCACAATGCGGTCTATGCCAACGGCATTTCCGCCTATGACGCCTCTTACGGCGGGTTTGCGCTCGATCCCAGCACCGACTGGAGCGACATCTATGGCGCCGCCGGCCCGTATGAGAAGTGGAACCAAAGCGGCATTGGGGTGGCAGGCGCCCACTGGATTCATGTGGACGGTAATCCTAACCCATCGGCGCAGGTGGCCAGCATGCCGTTTGGACGTCCCACGCCGGATTATTACGAAGGCTTGCACCGTTCCACGGAAATTACCACGGCCTCAAAACTGATTTGGTACGGGGACGGCGGCTGCGGCAGCCCGGCGACCTGGGCGGACGACAGTTGGTGGATCAAGAATTCCGACACCACCGGAAGTGGATCGGAGGATGGCGCGGGGTTCAACCGTTTGCAGGAGGACCAATACGGCTGCCAGCGGCACGATGGCAGGGCCAACTACGCGTTCGCCGACGGTCATGCGCAGTTGCTCAGCGCGAACGATATTCGCTGCGACAACCAGGAGTGCTGGTGGTCGGTCAATCTTTTATACCACCAGACGCAGCAGCCTTGAAGGAGCCACTCAAAACCGTTTTTGCCACCGGGAGCGTTCTCGTGCTGGCGGCCCTCGCCGTTATTTTTGCGACGGGCCGGGTCCGGCATATTCGCGGAGGCGAAGGCGGCGCCCGGGTGTGGTTTTATGATCAGGGCGCGAAACGCCTCTACGCCGCGCCGCGCGATCTCATTCCGCCGGACGGCGATACAGACGCGCGGGTGCGGGCTGTAGTGATCGGTTTCCAAGGGTTGGGCGATGACGTGAGTCAATTAAAAATTGCCTACCTCGAGAAATACAGCCCCGAATTCAGATTCCTGCTACAGCGGGCGGCGACGGCGCACGCCGGCAAACAGCCGTTCCTGGAAAAAATTCCCTCGCAGAACAGCGCCTACTTTCAGGATAACACTTTTGTGAAAAGGCCGCACGAAGATTCGTGGCACAACGCCGGCACGGCGGAGGCGCGCCAGATCATGACCGACTGGCGCGAGTGGCGCGGGCCGGGCGGCCAATCCCCTGTTATTTCCGTGCCTTCGCCGAATTAAACAGCGCGCGACACAATACGTTTGCGCACGCCTTTTTCCTGCACGGGCATCGACTGGCCGGAATTGGGAGCCGCCGGCTTCGGAAGATAGGCCGCGTCATAATGGGCCTGCGCCAGCGGGCCGCTCGTGTCGGGCAACAGGGGCGGATCGGCCTTCGGGTCGTCGAACCGGAACGGGGAAGTCAGGTCGCCAAAAGTTTTTCGCCGCCAGTCGCTGATGTTGGTTTCCTTGACGCCGGTCCATTGTTCGAGAAATCGCAGGATGGAGGTGTGGTCAAAATTCTCGCTGCACACCCAGCCGCCGACAGTCCACGGCGAAACGATGACGCACGGCACGCGGAATCCTGCGCCAATCGGCAAACCGTGAACAAATTCACCGGGAGTTCCGGGCGGCGGGACCGGGGGGACGACGTGATCGAAAATGCCGTCATTCTCGTCGTAGCTGATGATGAACGCGGTTTTTGCCCAGAGGTCCGGGTTTGCGGCAATCGCGTCCAGTTTGCTGGCGACGAATGCAGCGCCCGCGGCCGGCATGTAATCGGGATGTTCGGATTGGGCGGCCGTTGGAATGATCCACGAAACCGCGGGCAATTTATCGTTGATGGCGTCGTGCTCGAACTCGCCCTCGGGCCGGCGCACCATTCCTCTCGTATAAAGTGACGAAGTGGAGGGCGAATTGATGAACGGTTTGAAATATTCCAGCGGATTGCAGCCGAAGTTGTCTTTTTGCTGATAGACCTTCCAGCTTACGCCGGCCTTTTCCAAACGTTCCGGGTAAGTCGTCCACGTAAAGCCGCCGTCCGGCATTTTATTATGCACAACCGGCCCACCGTGATGCCCGTCCGGATCGATGGTCCCCGTCATCCAATACATGCGGTTTGGCCACGTCGGGCCCAAAAGCGAACAATGGTATGCGTCACAGACGGTGAACGCCTCGGCGAGGGCGAATTGAAACGGAATATCGGCACGGGTGTGATAGCCCATGCAAAACGGTCCGTTGACGCCGTCGGCTTTGCGGTGGGCGGCCAGCCAGTTGTCCATTTTCCCTTCGTTCCATGAGGAGTGCTGAACGCCCCAGGCGTGGCTCGTCGAAGGGATTTTCTGGGCGCTGGTAGCGCGCGTGTCCAAATGGAACGGCAACAGGTAACCGTCGGGGTGCTCCACGTCAGGCTGGTGAAAAATCGATTTTCCATTCGGCAAAGTCAACGCGGTGGGATCGTCAAAGCCGCGCACGCCGGCCATGGTTCCGTAGTAGTGATCGAACGAGCGGTTCTCCTGCATGAGGACGACGACATGTTTGATGTCGTGCAAACCGCTCCGTTTGGGGGGATCGGCCAATGCTTTTCGGAGATTTGGCGGCAGCAACGACGAGGCGAAGGCGGCGGCGGCAAGGCTGGCGGTGGAGGTAAGCAACCGGCGGCGAGTCATCCGGGTTGCGCCGAAAGGAACTGAGTTTTGCTTTTTCACAATCAGTTGGACACAGAATTACGCCAGGTATTCAGCGAATTCCGATCTTAGGAAACGGACACAGGGAGTTAATCGGGCACACGGGGCATTTTGGTTTTTTGGCAACGCAGATTTGGCGGCCATGATATTGGAATAGATGGCAGAATTTCACCCGGTCCTTTTCCGGCACGATTCTGGTCAAATCTTCCTCGATCAGATCGGGGTCGGTCTGCGTCGTTAATTCGAGCCGCCCGGACACGCGCGCCACGTGGCGATCAACGCCGATCGTCAGACGGCCAAAGGCGTTTCCCAACAAAACATTCGCCGTCTTGCGCCCGACTCCCGGCAACGTCAAAAGATCGTCCAAATTATCCGGCACCTTGCCGCCGAATTTTTCGACGAGCATCCGGGAGGCGCCTTGTATTGAACGGGTCTTGTTGCGAAAAAACGTGATCTGGCTGATTTCCTTTTGGAGCGTCGCCGCCGGAGCGGCCGCCCAGTCGGCTGCGGTGCGATATTTCTTGAACAACCCGGCGGTGACGACGTTGACGCGCTCGTCCCTTGCCTGCGCGGCCAGGATCAACGCGATCAGCAATTCCAGCGGGTTTGAAAAATCCAACGCCAGCCGCGCGTCGGGATAGGTTTGCTTGAGCCGCTCGATGATTTTAACGACGCGGGCCTTTTTTTTGGCGATGGATTCCATGACGGAAACCGAAACTACAACACGCGGAGATCCAAGGTAAAGGGAAACTCGCTGCTCCTGGCCGGCTTGCGCGGCTTGACGACGCCTCCCGTGTGCCCCTGCCTGAAGAATCGGCCGAGTCGGCGGCTTTCCGCTTCGTACGCATTGATGGGAAATGTGCTGTAATTGAGCCCGCCCGGATGCATGACATGATAGGTGCAACCGCCCAGGCTTTTATCATTCCACGTATCCACAATGTCAAAAACCAGCGGCGTATGGACTCCGATGGTCGGATGCAGGCAATTGGGGGGCTGCCAGGCGCGGTAGCGAAGTCCGCAGACAAATTCGCCGTTGACGCCCGTTGGATGCACCGGTAATGCCCAGCCGGCTGCCATAATCACGTAACGCGATCCCGTCAGCCCGCGCGCTTTGATTTGCACGCGTTCCAGCGAGGAATCGACGTAACGCACCGTTCCTCCCGGCCCGGGTTCTTCTCCCAAAACATGCCACGGTTCCAATGCTTGACGTATTTCCAGGTGAATGTTCCGTACGTCCAAATCCCCAAATTGCGGAAAACGAAACTCGAAATGCGGCCGAAACCATTCGCTCTGCATCGCGTAGCCGTGACGCCGCAAATCCTCGATCACGTCGCAAAAATCGTCCCACACAAAATGCGGCAGCATCCAGCGGTCATGAATATCGGTCCCCCACGGGACCAGCGACTCTGTATAAGGTGCGCGCCAGAACCGAGAAACCAGAGCGCGAACCAGCAATTGCTGCGCGAGGCTCATGCGCGGATGCGGCGGCATTTCAAAGGCGCGCATTTCGAGCAATCCGAGTCGTCCCGCGCTGCTTTCCGGCGGGAAAAGCTTGTCGATGCTAAATTCCGCGCGGTGCGTGTTGCCCGTCGCATCGACCAGCAAATTCCGAAACAAACGGTCGCCCAGCCATGGCGGAACATTTCCGCCGTCCGGCAATTGACGAAACGCCACTCCCAGTTCGTAAAGCGAGTCGTTGCGCGCCTCATCGACGCGCGGACTCTGGCTCGTGGGGCCGATGAAAAGTCCGCTGAACAAAAACGAAAGTGACGGGTGGTTTTGCCAATAGCTGACGACCGACCGCAGCAAATCCGGCCGGCGCAACAACGGCGATTCCGCCGGACTCGGCCCGCCGAGCACGAGATGATTTCCGCCGCCGGTCCCGACGTGCCGCCCGTCCATCATAAATTTTTCCGTGCTCAATCGCGCCTGCCGCGCCTCTTCGTAAAGCGTCTCGATTTGTTCGACCAACTCGTTCCACGAGGCGGACGGATGCAGGTTCACCTCGATGACTCCAGGGTCCGGCGTGACCTTCAGCACATTCAAGCGATGATCGTGCGGCGGCGCGTAGCCCTCGACCACCACGGGAATATCCAGCGATTTCGCCGTTTCTTCGACCGCCGCGACGCAGTCCAGATAATCCTCCAGGACGCGCGCAGGCGGCATGAAAATATGCAACCGCCCGTTGCGACTTTCGACGCACAAAGCGGTGCGGGGAACCGAAGGCGCGGATACCTGGGGCGCGGGCGGGACTGGTTGCAGCGGCGCCTGGCGCTGATAGGGCTGCGCCGGACGCCGCGAAAGCGCCGAACGCGTTTCCAGGGGGTCCTGCTCATATATATACGGGTAATCGCCGGCGCGAACCCAAGGGAGCGACTCCAGCGGAAGGCGAAATCCCATGGGAGAATCTCCCGGAAGCAAAAAACAATGTTCCGGGCGAAAATACCACGGGCCGGTCTTCCACCCCGGCGTTGCGCCCGCGGCGGCGCGTTCCACCGGCAGGATGTAACCAACGACGCGTCCGAGACCCTGCTCAAGAACTTTTGCCAGCCGCTTGCGTTCCTCCTCGTTTTTCAGATTTGACTTGAGCGGATCGACATTTACGGGGAGCCGCCGTTCTTTCCACAGATAGTACCACGAATCCTCGTACGCGGGCATGATCCATTTGCCGCCGCATCCCAAACGTTGCGCCAAGGCCTGAATGAATTTCTCGGCCTCCTTGTTGCCATGCCCGTAATTGGTGCTTTCCAGGGCGAACAGTTTTTCGTTTTCCCAGAGCGGCTGGCCGTCCTTGCGCCAATACGCCGAAAACGCCCAGCGCGGAAGCGATTCTCCCGGATACCATTTTCCCTGGCCGTAATGCAAAAGCGCGCCCTTGGAAAATCGTTTTTTGAGCCGGCGAAGCAACTCGTCGGCAATCGCGCGTTTTGACGGCCCTTGAGCCGTTGTGTTCCATTCTGCCCCATCGCGATCGGACACGGAGACGAACGTCGGCTCGCCTCCCATCGTCAAATGGCAATCGTGCTCTTGCAAATCCGCATCGACGTGAAGTCCCACTTTATCCATGTCCTTCCACTGTTCCTCCGTGTAGGGCTTTGTGACGCGCGGGGATTCGTAAATGCGCGTGACCTTCATCTCGAACGCAAGCTTGCATTCGCACGGGTCCACAGCCCCGCTGATCGGCGCGGCGCTTTGCGGATCGGGCGTTGCCGCCAATGGAATGTGTCCCTCGCCCGCCAGCAGCCCGGAGGTCGGGTCCAGCCCAATCCATCCGGCGCCCGGCAAATACGCTTCGCACCAGGCATGGAGATCGGTGAAATCGCTCGCCGCGCCGGACGGGCCGTCCAGCGACTTCACGTCGGGCACAAGCTGAACGAGATAACCGCTGACAAAACGCGCGGCGAAACCGAAACGCCGGAGCAGTTGCACCATCAGCCACGCCGAATCGCGGCACGACCCGCTGCGGTTGAGCAGCGTTTCCTCCGGGGTCTGCACGCCTGGCTCGAGGCGAATCAAATACTTGACGTCCCGGTGGAGGCTTTGGTTGACGGCCACCAAAAAATCTATCGTCCGCGCCCGGTCGTTGCCTTTGCGTTGCGCGAAAGGGCCGGTGACATTTTCGTAGTATTCGTCTAAGCGAGGCGTCGGAGCGCACTCCAGGCGATAGGGAGCCAACTCGTGGTCGAACGTCGCCGCGTAGGAGAAGGGCGCGCGTTCCGCTTCCGGCTCCAGGAAAAAGTCGAACGGGTTGAGCACGGCCATCTCCGCGACGAGATTGACTTCCACTTCAAGCCGGTCGGTCTTATCGGGAAAAACCAGGCGCGCGAGGTAATTGGATTGGGGATCCTGCTGCCAGTTGATGAAATGTTTTTGCGGCAGCGCCGTCAGCGAGTAGCTCAGGATGCGCGTCCGCGAATGCGGGGCGGGGCGCAATCGCGCGATTTGCGGGCCAAGCGACACCAACCGGTCGTAGTGGTAGCTGGTTCGGTGCTGCAGCGCGATGTGTATGGACATTGGATTTTTTTATTCGAGGTAGTGCATTCTCTTCTGAAGGTCGGTATTGATGCTGTGATACGGGTGCGACAAACTTCCCGGCGCGAACAACCGGGTGCGCACCGCCTCCATGTCATCGTCTCCGATGGCGTCCGTGAATATCGGCAGCAGGTAATCAATGCCGGTCTGCGACAGGAACATCCGGTCGCGGTCGTAAAACGACGGGTGCATCAACCGCGCATGGATGTGCCCCCAGCGGTCGCGAAAACGGTTGGCGTCGTAACCGTCCACGTAGAACCCTTTCTGGTCGTTGCGCTGAAGAATGGCCACGGAGTTGTTGCGGCCTTCGACGAGCAAATCCACCGCTTTGCCGCCGAGTTGCGCGGCGTAAAATCTGTCAAATAAAATAGGCCGCCCGCCGCGCTGGGTGTGGCCGACTTTGCGCAGGAAGATCGCTTCGCGCGCCGATTCGCACCGCCTGTAAAGTTGAAAATAACGGTCGCCAATCATCCGGATCAGCATCGCCCGCAAGGCTTCCCCCGCCCCGCTCAGCACGACGTTGCCGGCGGGGTCCGCCGTTTCCGATCCTGCCCCGAACTCGTGCCCCTGCTCGTCGGTGATTCCCTCCCCGCAGACGATCACAACGTTTTTCTGCAAATCATAAAGATATTTGATGCGATCGACCATCCGTTCCAAATCAATCGGGACCTCCGGCACCAGGATGATGTCCGGCTGCCCGTACGCCGTGCCCAGCGCGATGTAACCCGAATGGCGTCCCATCACTTCCACAATCGCAATTCGCCGGTGGCTCTCAGCGGTCGTGCGGATGCGCTCCACGCCGGAAGCGGAAACATACACCGCCGTCGCAAAACCGGGCGTCGCGTAATTGACAATCTGGTCCAGGCCAAAAACGGCGTGGGAGTGCGTCCGGCGATATTTGTAGCCGGCGGTGTTTCCATCCTTGGCGCGCACCCATTCATCCGGCTCGCTCGGGTAGTTCAAGCCGAGGTCGTTGTCGATTGTTTTGGGCGCCAGGACCGTGGGCAGACGATCCGCCAGCGGTTGCAGGCCGTTCAACGTCCCGTCGCCCCCGATGCAGATCAATCCTTCAATGCCGATTTTTTTCAGCCTCGACACGATGAGGTCCAGTTCCTCGGTTTTCTCAGGGTCCACATAATCGCGCGAGGAACCGATGAGCGTTCCGCCTTTGGTCGGGTCCAATTCCGGGATCTCCTGGAAAAGCGGGTTGAGATGGACGTGGGGCAATTGCGGATTGAAGAGGGAGTTGAAGCCTTTGATCAACCCGATGATTTCGATCTTGAGTTGGTTGGCGCGGGTGACCGCTCCGTGAATCGTGGCGTTCAGCGCCGGTGTGTCTCCGCCCGCAGTCAGGATGCCGACGCGTTTCATCGCGCGCTCCGTTGCTGCTGTTGCTGTTGCTGTTCCTCTTGTTGGATCATCATATCGGCCCCATCGTTGCTGAACTCCTGGAAAATGTAAGCATCAAAGAGCGCGCTGCCAATCGCATTCAATTTATCCTGGAATTGGTCCAGGTACAAATGCATCCCCTGCTCGAAAATTTCGTCCACGGTGCTGAATTGCAGCGCCGCCACCAGCCGGCCGCACAATTTTTCGGCGTCGTTGGAAAAACGCCCCGGCTGGACGCCGGAAATCCGCCGCAACGCGCGGTTCAGTTCGCCCACGCAAAATCGCGCCGACCTCGGAAAGTCCTCGTTGAACAAAAGAAAATCCGCGACATAGACCGGATGAATTTCTGCGCCGCGAATGGATTTGTAGGCGTCCCACGCGCTGCACGACCGCAGCACCGCCGCCCAACCGAGCGCTTCGCTTTGGCTGATCGCGACGGGCGCGCCCTGCGCGGGGAGGCTCGCGTAACGGACGTCCAGGATTCGCGATGTTTTGTCGGCGCGTTCAATGAATTTGCCCGCCTGCGCAAACCACCATCCCTCGTTGTGCAGGATCGTGGCGTCCCCGATTCCCACCAGGTGCAGCGACGCCGCCTTGATCTCCTGGAAAAATTCGCTCGGACTTTGCCGCCACACTTTGCGCGCCTCGGGCGAGCGCACAAAAAGATAAATCCGGTTCAATTCCTCCCAAAACTCAATCGTGATCTGGTCCCGCACCATGCGGGCGTTTTCACGGGCCTGGCAAACCGCGGAAATAATGGAGTTGGGGTTTGCCTGCTGGAAAACAAGAAATTCCGTCACGGACTGGCCGGTGGCTTTCGGGTGCAATTTCAGGAAGGCGCTTTCGTCGCCGGTGCTTTGGACGATCGGCATCCAATGCTCGGCGAGGCGCTCGTCGTCAAGGTCGCGCAAATCCAGCAGCAGTTGCAGGTTGACATCGACGATGCGCGCGATGTTTTCCGCACGCTCGATGTACCGCGACATCCAGTAGAGGCAATTGGCCACCCGGCTAAGCATCGTTATTCGTCTCCATAAAGCACCCAGGTGTCCTTGCTTCCGCCGCCTTGCGAGGAATTCACGACGAGCGAACCCGGACGCAGCGCCACGCGCGTCAAGCCGCCGGGGACGACGGTGGTCTTTTCCCCGCAAATAATGTAAGGGCGCAAATCAATGTGGCGTCCCTGGAAATCCGTGCTTTCAACATGGGTCGGATGGCGCGATAACGGGATCATCGGCTGGCCGATGTAATTGCGCGGGTCGGCTACGATGCGTTGGCGGAAGGCTTCGATTTCCTTGGCGTCCGCGCTCGGGCCCATCAACATTCCGTAGCCGCCCGATTCGTTTGCCGCCTTGACGACGAGATTGGAAAGGTTTTCCAAAATATATTTTTTGTCGGCCTCCTCGCTCGCGAGGTACGTAGGAACGTTCGGGATGATTGGATCCTGGTCGAGGTAATATTTGATCATTCGCGGGACGAAATAATACATCACTTTGTCGTCGGCAATGCCGGTGCCGATGGAATTGGCGAGAGAGACATGGCCGGAACGATAGGCGTGGACCAGGCCCGGGACGCCGAGCATCGAATCGCGGCGGAAAACAGTGGGGTCCAGAAAATCATCGTCGATGCGCCGGTAAATTACGTGGACGGGCTGGAGTCCTTTGGTGGTGCGCATGAACACCCGCGAATCGCTGACGACGAGGTCGCGGCCTTCGACGATTTCAATTCCCATTTGCCGAGCGAGGTACGTGTGTTCGAAATAGGCGCTGTTGTAAACGCCGGGGGTGAGCAGAGCGATGGTCGGATTCGCGACACCCGGGGGCGCAATGTGTTGGAGCATTTTCAGCAACTCCTGTGGGTAATGCTCCACGGGGCGCACGCCGATGCGCTCGAACATTTCTGGAAAGCTGCGCTTCATCGCGCGGCGATTTTCCAGCACGTAGCTCACGCCGCTGGGGCATCTGCCGTTGTCCTCAAGGACCATGTATTGGCCGTCCTCGCCGCGGATCAAATCTGTCCCGCACACATGGATGTAAATGTCTTTGGGGACTTTGATATTGACGAACTCCCGGCGGAAGTGTTTTCCGGAAAGAATATAGAAGGGAGGGACCACGCCGTCCTTGACGATTTTTTGTTCGTGATAAATATCGCGCAGAAAAAGATTCAGCGCGGTGATCCGTTGAATCAATCCTCGTTCCAGACGTTCCCACTCCGCGGCGGGGATGATGCGCGGGACCAGATCGAATGGGAAAATGCGCTCGGCGCCTTGGGAATCGCCATAGACGTTGAACGTGATTCCCTGGCGGAGAAAGGCGAGGTCGATGGAATGGCGTTTTTCCTCGAACTCGTCTGAATCGAGCGATTCGAACAGGGAGCAGAATTGGCGGTAATGAGAGCGGACGCCGCCGTGGGCATCCATCATTTCGTCGAAAAACTTTTCCTGGTTGTAATTTCTCAGCATTGAAACAGGCGGCCCGTGTTCTTTTTGTCCATTGTGGTCATTTCTGCGCCAAAATCCAGCGAACAAGGGAACAAATGACACATCGCCATGTCTTAAGCAAACTCCTTGCCGAAAGGCGGAAGTGAAAAAATCGCTTAAAAGCGTCTAAAAATACAACGGTACGGTTTTTCAACTTGTCCCGAAGGCCAGCCTCGCAGAAACTCGAAAGGTTATGCGCATGACCCGCCAACGTGTTCTCGACCTGTATTTCATGGAAGCTCGGGCCAAATTGATCGATCTCGCGGCTTTCCTTGACCGCTTTGACCGCGCTGAGGGCGCTGACAGCGATTTCCGTATCGATGCCTTCCGCAATGCCCTGAAAGAATTGCATCACGACAAGCCGGAGCGGGCTAAGCGCGTCCTGGTCAGTCTGAGCGACCCCACTTTGGAGCCGATTGCCGCCGCGACGACGTCCGGCGCGTCGGGGGCCTGGGCGGGGCACAAATAAGCCATGCGTTATATCGAGCCTCATGCCCATATGGTTAGTCGGACGACCGACGATTACGTCGCGTTGGCAACGGCAGGATGCCAGGCGGTTTGCGAACCGGCTTTTTGGGCGGGGTTCGACCGGACGTCGGTCGATGGGTTTTATGATTATTTCCGGCAATTGACCGAATACGAACCGAAACGGGCCGCCAGGCACGGGCTGGTTCATTATTGCTGGCTTTGCCTCAATCCCAAGGAATCCGAGGACCTCAAGCTGGCGAACGAGGTGCTGGACATCATTCCCCAGTTCCTGGACCGGGCGAATGTTCTGGGGATCGGGGAGATTGGATTGAACAAGAACAGCCGCAATGAGTTAACCGTGTTTGAGCGGCATGTCGATCTGGCGGCGCGGCATGGGCAGTTGATTCTCATTCACACACCGCACCTGGAGGACAAGCTCAAGGGGACAAAGCTTATCATTGATTCGTTGAAGGCGGATTCCCGCATCAACCCGGAGCGTGTGATTATCGACCATGTCGAGGAGCACACCATCAAGCTGGTGCTGGACGCGGGGTTTTGGGCGGGGATGACGCTTTACCCGGAATCCAAATGCACGGCGGCGCGGGCGGCGGACATGGTCGAACTATACGGGAATCAGCGGCTCTGGATGAACAGTGCGTGCGATTGGGGGGTGAGCGTGCCTCTGGCGGTTCCGCGAGCGGCGCTGGAAATGCGGCAGCGCGGGCACGCTCCGGCGGAAATCGAGGCGCTGATTTTCGAAAATCCGGCGCGATTTCTGAGCCAGTCAAAGAAATTCCGCGCCCCTGTGTAAGCCGATGCTGCTCGCCAAAGGCCATCATCTTGCTTACTGCGGAAATATCCACCGCGGGGAGACGTGGCCGGAAACGTTCGGCGCCCTGGAACAATACACGCTGGCGGTAAAACAGCGCGTTTCGCCTTCCGGCAGTTTCGGAATCGGGCTGAGGTTGAGCGACCGAGCCTCGCGGGAATTGTCCGAGGGGGCGGCGCTGGCCGATTTTCGGCGCTGGCTCACGCAGCATGACTGTTACGTCTTCACTATCAACGGGTTTCCCTACGGCAAATTTCACGGGCAGCGGGTCAAGGAACAGGTCTATTCGCCGGATTGGACGACGCCCGAGCGGCTCGAATATACCAACCGGCTGTTCGACTTGTTGGCGCAATTGGTCCCCGAGGGCGTCGAAGGAAGCGTCAGCACCCTGCCCTGCTCGTTCAAGGACTTTATCAAAACGCCCGAACAGGGGCGGCAAATCCGCTCCAACATCTGGCGTTGCGTCGAGCATGTCGCCGCCGTCGCTGAAAAGAGCGGGCGCACGCTGCATCTTGGGTTGGAGCCGGAACCGCTCTGCGTGCTGGAGACGACGGATGAGACGGTGGAGTTCTTTGATCTCCTGCGCTCGGAACATGGGAATGACCCGCAAATGGCGTCGTGCCTCGGCGTCAATTATGACACCTGTCACATGGCGGTCGAATACGAAGACCCGCGCGAGTCGTTGGCGAAATTGCGCGGGCACGGGATTAAAATCTCCAAAATTCACCTTAGTTCGGCGTTGAAAATGCGGCCTACGATGGAGGCCCGGGCGGCTGTGGGTGCCTTTGCCGATGAGGTTTATTTGCACCAGGTCGTGGCTCGCGCGGCTGGGGGCGGCTTCACCCGGTTTCCCGATCTGGATGTCGCGCTGGGTTCACCTGCGTCGTTGAAGGACGAGGAATGGCGCATTCACTTTCATATTCCGCTTCAATTTAAACCCGGGCCGGGGAATTGGTTTGACACTACGGCGGACCATTTGCTGGGGGTGCTGGATGTCCTGGCGGCGGACCCTGGACTTTGTTCGCACCTGGAGATGGAGACTTATACCTGGGAGGTGTTGCCGGCGGAATTGAAAAGCCGGAACGTCGTGGATCAGCTTGCGGCGGAATATGAGTGGTGCGTGGCGCAATTGCGGTCGCGGGGGTTGGGTGAACGGGAAGGTTACCACGAAGGCAGTCAGCACAATACGAGATAAGCACCGCACAGCGGATGCTACGAAGCTCCCGAAGAGCAAAAAGAATCAAACTGGCTGTACCTCTCCGAAAACCATTCCGTCTCCTGCCAGTTCGGAAATTATTTTTGGTAATCACTCTGGGCCAGGACTGAGTCAGTTAAAGACACTCATTTCTCTGCACGGAACAGTTCTACGTTGTTTTCTGCTAACCGTTGTTGAACCTCGGCGATATGCGCGCGGTCACGGGTTTCCACGGTGCAGAGCACAAGAAAAAATATTTGGGGCCGTACTTTAACATTCAACAAATTGATTGACAAGACCCGATCGAGACATGCAAGGAGAAATTTCAAATGTTAAACGATTAAGTACGGCCCCAAAAGCCGACGTACATCCAGACGGCACTCGGTTTAATTCCGAGCGCCCCCAATGCCGCTGGGCAATTTCAAACTCGCAATGCGGAGACGGGGCGATTATTTTGAAGGATGCGAAAGGGAAGAAATGACACATGAAGTGCTACGTTGGATTTGGATTTGCCTCGGCGGAGCATCGCTTGGATTTGTATTCGTTTGGGTCATCGTAAAAATTTGGAAGCATTTGGACGATCCAAATTAGGACACTGCCCATCAAATTCGCAACCGCCGTTTTATATCAAGTGGAGACCAAATAATTTAATTTGCGGGTTAAAGCGGTTCAAAGGTGGCGTACAGAATGCGTGAGTTTCAAAACCAGTTCCAGCCTAGTATGAATCAGCCCTGGGGGTTGGGCCGCCTATGAACTGGTTTCCACGGCCATCGAAATGGCGGGTTTTCCTGACGTTGGGGCGCGTGTCCAATTTGCCTACTGTCTGGTCGGATTGCGTGGCGGCGTGGTGGCTTGGGGGGGGCGGCGCTGTTTGGACGTTGGTCTGTATTTCGATTTCGCTGAGTTTGCTTTATGAGGGCGGAATGTTTCTCAATGACGCTTTTGACGCGACCTTCGACCGGCATCATCGCCGGACCCGGCCGATCCCTTCAGGGGCGATCAGCGAAGGGGAAGTTTGGCAGTGGGGATGTGTCTGGCTGATTCTGGGGCTGGCGGGCGTCGCGTGGCGGGGTTCGACGGTGCTCATTTTTGGGCTGCTATTGAGCGGGTGCATCGTGACTTACAATGCGGTGCATAAATGGACGCCGTTTGCGCCGCTTTTGATGGGCGCGTGCCGGTTGGGAGTCTATCTCGTGGCGGCGTCCGCAGCGTCCAATGGGGTGAATGGCGAGGTTATTTGGAAGGGCATTGCGCTGGCGGTTTATGTCGCGGGCTTGAGCTGGATCGCCCGGAAGGAGAGCGGGCGCGCGAAGATCAATTACTGGCCGTGCATTCTGCTTGTGGCGCCGATTTTCATGGCGGGATGCATCGATGACGGCGTTTCGGCGAGGGCCGCGACGGTTTTTTCGGTCGTGCTGGCGCTTTGGGGACTGTGGGCGGTGAGCCGGAGTTTTGGGCGCGGAGCGAATATTGGTTTTACAGTGTCGCGGCTGCTGGCCGGAATCGTATTAGTAGATTTGCTGAGCGTGGCGGTAATCGGGAAGCCATGGACGGCGATATTCCCGATTTTGTTTCTGCTGGCGTTGCTGTTGCAACGGTTTATACCCGCGACCTGACCCCAGTTATATTTTTTGCAAGATAAATCCGAAATAGTTGACACTTTTTCTGGCGGTTCTTTCAAACTGGTGTATAATACAAATACCCACTTCGAAGATGGGAGGAGAGACACAACTATGAAAAAAAAGAGCTGGAGCAGAAAGAAAATTAGCGACGAATTTACCGGATTGCTCAAGGCCGACGGCACCCCCATGTCCCGGCAGCAAATCCATATGATGCGCAAAAAAGCGCGCGGCATTTGTTTGACGTGCGGAGCACCCGCCGTTGGCGTGTACTGCCTGAAGCACACGATCGCCGCCCGCGAAAGAATGCGCCATAAACTGAAATATCGGCGCCGGCTGCGAAAATCGCCAAGCTATATCCTGGCAAAACAAGCCGGGTCTAAGCGCGGTTCCGCCGGACTCAAATTGGGACGCATGCCGCGATCTCGTTTGCGCGCCCGGGTCGTGTCGCATAATTAGTTAGGTGGCGTCCGGGTCCGAACTTGACACCACGAAGGCCACGAAGGCCACGAAGAATCGGAAAGCGAGAACTTCAAATTTGACGGCGGCTTCGGCTTGAGTGGGCTGCCATCCCATCCATATTTGTAAATGGGGTGTTAGGGCTGGCGCGACGGCGAAGGTTCTGTTTGGGGTTCGATGCTGAAGTGGTCGTAAATCACGTATCCTCCCAGGACGATCCCGAGCAGGAGTGCGGCGACGCTGAAGTATAGAAACTTCAGCGGCGGTTGGAAGCGCAGATCAATCGAGTGCCGGCCAGGGGGCACGAAGACGCCTTCCATGATATAGTTGGCGCGCAGCATCGGAACCTGTTTGCCGTCCACCCAGGCCCTCCACCACTCGCTGGTACGGTCGTTCACCAGCAGCACGGCGGGCGTCTTCGCATCGGCCTTAAGTTGCACATGCTTGGATTGGTAATGCGTGATTTCGACCGTGCCGGGATCGGCATCCGGCGAGCCGGACTTTTCGGCGATTGGAACGTTGGTCGAAATGACAACGGTCTTCTGGGGGTTGAAGCTCTGGTATGAGAGGGTTTGCAACGTCGCCGGATCGTCCTTGATTTGCCAACTGGAATAAAGTTTGGCGCGCGGCAGGGCGTTCTTGAATTCGATCAGCGCGAATTTGCCTTCCGCGTTGGTTCGGACCGCCATGTCACCGGCGTCTTCGGCCAATGTGATCCCCGGCTTGTTGGTCATGTCCATGCGCAGGACCGTCGTGAAACTATTCGGCGGATTGACGAACTGGTTCAGCACGTCGGCCAACTGGGCGTCGGCGAAGATGTAGCGTGTGTTGGTCAACTGCCAAAGGCGGGCGGCGGCCGTTGACTGCACGACCCAGTTCCAAATCGGGTTGTCGCGCGGGTGGGTGGAGGCCCATTGAAGGGCGGCTGGGGAGAGATCGGCGCCGGAGTGCGCCATAAAAGTGCCGATGTAGCTGGAGTCGAGCGCCGGCATGCGGGGGGCCTGGTCGATTTCCAGAGACTGGATGTCGTTATAGGGGAAATCATTTTCCAGCCACCAATGGCACAGTGGGGCAAAATTTTGATCGGTGCTCAGATCGTATCCGCCCATCGGCGAAAAGCGGGAGGTAACGCGGTGTTCCCAGGGATTTTTGCGAAGGACATCCACGACGGGGTTCATGGCGTATTTGGCTTTGTAGTTGAAATAGCGAATCCACGGAGCGTCCGCGCGCGCAAGGTCGCAAATCGTAATCACGCACAGTCCGATCCAGGCAATTGCGGCCTTCTTCCCGGTGAAGGCGCCGGTGAGAATGAGCGTGATCAACCCGACGGAGATCGCCAGGTAAATGACGTAGTCCCCGACCTCGCTGATGCTGAAATCCGCAATCTGAGGCGCGAGTTCCATGCGCGCGGTATCGACCATCTGCGGACCGAATCCATCGCTATGGAGGTATTGGATCAGTTCGCCACGCGACCCCCTCATCATGAGAAAGGCGGCGACGGAAACGACAAGCACAATGGCGCATCCGATCACCCACTTGATGTCAAAGGCGGAGAACTTTTTCAGTCCCGCCAACATCAACGAGAAAAAGCCCTTTCCCTTCGGAGTTGGCGCGCTTAGGTAGCGGCGGTAAAGCACCTCGAGGCCGAAGCCGGAAAGAATGATCAGGGAAAGGTTCAGCGGATGCATGTACTTCATCGGGCTGCGAATGTCCGTGAGAAATGGAAGGTCATAGAAGAACCGATAAACGAAGCCGTGCTGCCCCCACGCGGCCATGAGCGATATTGCGCCCGCAATCGTCCAGAACCATATTTGCCGGCGCTCCTGGGGCGAGTATGGGGAATCGGTTTTGCGAATGGAATTTGCCAGGCCGAAGACCGCCAGCAGGCAAACCAGCAGGCCGGCGTATTCGCCGGAGCCGGTATGGCGCAATTGGACGCCGCTATCCCTGACTTGTTGCATAATCTGGTTGCGCACCTTGACATCGTCGCCGGAAAAGATGTCCTGAATATTTTGCGGCATGCCCATGGCCTGCGCCGCGTGAACGCGGACTTGCGGATCGCTGCTTTGCAATTCCGCGATGCGGGGGTCTTCGGCGACGCTGCCCCAATATGAACCGGATTTGTCCGGAGACGTTGTAAATTCCCGAAGGCGATAACCGAACAGGCCGGGGATGAAAACGCGGAGCGATTCCAGTTTTGGGATGCTCCATTGCACATTGAAGTCCCAACGGTCGCCGCCCGCACCGCCGCCACCGCCGAGTTGTGTTCCCACCAGGGTGTAGAGTGTGCTGGCGGAAATAAGAGCGGCAAAAATCACGACGAGCACCTCCGTGCCCACCGCGCGCATGGCGCCTTTGGCGAAATCCGATTCCGAGGAAAGAAAATAGAAAACGATAAAAATCCCAACGTAGATGCTGAAGATCGCCCCGACGTCAAAGCCCTCCATGATGGTCATGCCGACCGCCAATCCCGCCAATATGCCTTTGAGCCACAGTTTCCTGATGTAAGGACTGACGATGATTCCCACGGCGACGAAAACCATGCCCGCGGAAACGATCCACGTGCCCAGACCCCAGCAGGCATTGGAGAAATAGTGCATGTTCAATCCCGCGCCCACCCCGCCCACGACGCATACAACCGGAGCAAAACGCAACTGGCGGAATAGAAACCATGCGCAACACCCAAAAAACACCATCGTCAGGGGCGCATAAACTTTGAGGTAGTGTTCGGGCGCAAGGGCCGCTGAAAACAGGCCTGAAATCGAAGGTGATGGGGCGGGCACCGCGCCGCCAATCCACCAAAAATCCGCCCAAAATCCGGTGAAAATTCCGGGATAACGCGCCGAGCTGTCTCTCATCGCGCCCAGCGCGGAATCATTGGCAAAGAAAACCTCGTATGGAAAGAACCCCTGGTAACATAAAACGGCATAACACCCCACCAGAATCAGCAGCAACAGCCAAAATAATCCGCTTGGCCCCTTTAGTTTAGAGTTGGATCCGTCTCGGTTCATAGAGCTTTCGACAGCATATGGGAAAAACATTCAAAACCAACCGTCTTTTTAGGCCGTTTCACGCGAAGTTCTTGACGAACAATTCAGTGTACGCCTCCGCCGTAAATGGGCGCATCGCCGGGCCTTGCAGAAATGACTCGATGGCGTCCAAATACCCATTGTACTCGCGTTCCGTCATCGTCGAAATGTAACGATACAACTCGTCGTAGGTGTATTTGCGCTTGTCAATAAATGTGTTCGCCGGAATTGTGTCAAGCACATTCGGGGCGCCTTCATAGATTGGAACACAACCGGCAAAAAAGCAATCGAATAGCTTTTCGGAGAGATAATCCGGCTCGCGGGAATTTTCGTAGGCGACGCAAAACCGGTAATCTTTCAAAGTCAGATGCTTGGACTTTGTGTTCGGGCCGATGAAGGAGGAGAACTTGCGGATTTTGAGCTTTTTCAGAAATCCGATTCGGCGGTAAAAAAAGCGAAGCGGAAAGTTCAGCCTTGATAACTGCCCGATGAAAAGAGGCTTGTCCCATTCCACCCCAATCAGATCAAAAGACGCAGGCGCATTTGTCTCGAACCAGCGAATGGCGCGAATCCGCTCCGTGTAGAGTTCCCGAGGATGGATGGAAAACATGAAGCTGTTGATGAGACAGCAGAGTTTTCGTTCGGCAAAAGGGCGTGAGGCCGTTCGATCCTGAAACTTATTTGGCAGGCGGTAGAGAAGGTATTTCGCGGGGTCGATTGCGGCAAGGTCGTGTTTCCAAGTCATCACCCGGCGGAACGGCTGGTGATTTCGCTTATCGTAATTGTCGGGGCGGACGATGGGAGGCTCGCAGATGATCAGATTGATGTCCGGGTGCTTGTTCGCCAGAAAGCCGCGGTAAAAGCGGTTAAACCGCATCGGGTAGTCAAGAAAGAAAACGCGGTCGAACCACTCCAGCGGCTGCATGTCCAGCGTCGCGGTTTGGTGGCCCATCGCCAGCAACGTCTCGCTGAGGCGCCGCATCGGGTACGAGAGGTCGTCGCCCAGCGGCGTCACATTGCGGGTCAGCATCCGGTTTTGATTATAAACCTTGTAGAAATTCCAGAAGCCGTAATTCATCCAGCGGTCTTCGCCTGTTCAGGCAGCCAAACGGTTTCGCCACGCATCGACGCATTCCCTGAAAATATCCGCCAGAGACCGCGATAAAATGTAGCCGGGGAAATGCGCCTGTAATTTTGACAAATCCGAAATGTAACAGATATGGTCGCCCTCGCGCGCTTTATCGACGTAGGTGGTTTTTTGCGCTTTGCCGGAAATGGCTTCGGCCTGCGCGAACGCTTCGAGCAGCGAACAACTATTGGCGCGGCCGCCCCCAAGATTATAGACTTCAGCAACGCGGGGAGCCTCGATAAACCGCCGGATGAATTCAGCCACGTCGGCCGCGTGGATATTGTCCCGCACCTGTTTTCCCTTGTAGCCGAAAATATTGTACATCCGGCCTTCGAGATTGCACTTTACGAGATAGCTGAGAAAACCGTGGAGTTCGACGCCGCTATGCTGGGGGCCTGTCAAACATCCGCAGCGCAAACAGCAAGTCGGCATCCCAAAATAGCGACCGTATTCCTGCACAAGAATGTCCGACGCCACCTTGCTCGCGCCGAAGAGGGAATGCTTGGACTGGTCGATCGTCATCGTCTCGGCGATTCCATTTTGAAAAGCGGCGTCGGCATAATCCCAGCGCGTGGGCAGTTCGTTGAGAGCGATCCGATTGGGCGCATCCCCGTAAACCTTATTGGTGGACATGTGAACGAAAACAATCCCGGTGCTGACCCGCCGCGCGGACTCCAGCAGATTCAGCGTTCCGACGGCATTGACGTCAAAATCCTCGAATGGTCTTTTGGCAGCAAGATCGTGGCTCGGTTGCGCCGCACAGTGGACGATGGCGTCCGGTTTGATTTGCGCCACCAGGGCCAACACACGTTCCCGATTGCGGATGTCGAGGTCGTTGTGGGTAAAATGCTTTAACTCACGCGAGAGCCGTTTGAGGTTCCAAAGAGTGTCGCCCTCGGGACCAAAGAAATCCGCGCGCATATTGTTGTCGGCCCCAAAAATCTCCCAGCCGCGGGAATGAAACGATTCGGCCACCGCGGATCCGATCAAGCCACTGCTGCCAGTCACTAATAATTTCTTCATGATGGTTAAGGTTGCGGTTGCATCCCGCTGCCGGTCAATTCCCGTTTCGGGAGCCAATCAAGGTCGCGGCTTCCGTTTATGCTTTCAAAGGAAAGGGGTATTTGTCAAGGCGCCGTGAGGGTTTTTCATTACGGTTGCGACTGCCATCACCGAGTCGTGCATCGTTTCAGAAATTCGCGGGTGCGCTCCTGCTTCGCGTCGGAGAAAATCTGCTCCGGCGGGCCGATTTCCGCCACGCGGCCGCCGTCGAAAAAAATGACGTAATCCGCCATGTCGCGCGCAAATTGCATTTCGTGGGTCACGACGATCATCGTCATTCCCTCCTCAACAAGCTGGCGCATGACGCGCAAAACTTCGTCGCGCAATTCCGGGTCCAGCGCGCTCGTGGGTTCGTCAAAAAGCATCACCTGCGGGCGCATCGCCAGGGCGCGGGCGATGGCCACCCGTTGCTGCTGGCCGCCGGAAAGCTCGGATGGATAGGCGGCAGTTTTGTTTTCGAGGCCGACTTTCGCGAGCAACTCCCGCGCAAAGGCCATCGCTTCGTCCGGCGCGACTCCTTTCACCACGATGGGCGCTTCGGCGATGTTGCGCAACACGGTCAGGTGCGGAAACAAATTAAACGACTGAAAAACCATCCCGGCCTGCAATCGCAACTGGCGCTGGCGGTCGTGTTCCGCGCGCGTGCGCGGGGGGCATCCGCCTTCCACCGTGACGCCGCCAATGGTGATGCGGCCGGAATCGGCGATTTCCAATTGGTTTAGGCAGCGCAGGAATGTGCTTTTTCCGCAACCGCTGGGGCCGATGAGAACGACGGCTTCGCCGCGCTGCTGGGTGTGGTCCACGCCGTGGAGCACGCAATTGGACTTGTAGGATTTGACGAGGCGTTCAACGGCGATCATGGCACAACTTTTTTTCGAGATGATTTGCAAAAATCGACAACGGATAACTCAACGCAAAATAAATGCCCGCGGTCATCAGTCCAAGGCCAATGTAATCATAAGTGGCCATCGCGAGCATTCCATACACTTTGGTTAATTCCACCATGGTGATGACCGAGACGATGGAGGAATCCTTGAACATCGCGATGAAATCGTTCGTCACGGGCGGGATGACCATTCGCGCCGCCTGCGGGAGGATGATGCGGCACAAACATTGCCAGCGGGTCATCCCAAGCGCCAGGGAGGCCTCGCTTTGGCCGCGAGGGACGGCGAGGATTCCGGCGCGGTAATTTTCGGCTTCGTTTGCGGCGTAATTCAGGCCGAGGCCAAGGATAGCGGCGAGAAATGCGTTGAGCCGGATGCCGATTTGCGGAAGGCCATAGTAAATCAGAAAAAGTTGGATCAGCAGCGGCGTTCCGCGCATGACTTCGACATACGCCCGCGCCAGCCATCGCACCGGCGCGATACCATACAGCCGCGCCAGCACGACCACCAATCCCGCGACGACCGCGAGCGCCATCGCGAGCACGGAGATTTCGGCCGTCACCAGCGCGCCGCGCAACAACAAGGGCAGGTATTTTGGCCAATCCCGCAGTGTGGATACCGTCGCCCGCGCGGAGACTTTTTGCGGTTTATAATCCTTCAAATTTTTTTGACGGTCGTCCCACACATCGTATTTCCGGTAAATGCGCTCCAAGGTGCCGTCGGCGGCTAGTTGCTCAATGGCTGTATTGAGCGCGGCCAGCAGCGTCGTGTCTTCCTTGAGGACGCCGATTCCATAATAGCCGGGCGCGAACGGCGCGCCGGAGAATTTCAAGCCGGGGTCGGGCCGCGCGTAATAAATTGCAATGGGCAGGTCCAGCACGACGGCGTCGATGCGTCCCGCCTTGAGATCGCGAAAACTTTCAACGTTGCCGGGATAAATTCTCACATCAACGCCGCCCAAGCCCGTCACCAGGCGTTGCGCCACCGTGGAGGACAGCACGCCAACACGCTGTCCTTTTAACTCCTCCAGCTTTTCCAAACCGGTGGTTTCCGCGCGGGTGACGATTTGCTGCGCATAGACGTAATAGGGCAGCGACATGGCAATGCGCTGCTGATTTTCGGGGGTGATTTCGAGGCCGTTGAGGACGATGTCGAAATTTCCGCGTTGAAGGGCGGGAATGAGCTGGTCCCATTGGTTCTGGACCATTTGCGCGCGAACGCCCAGCTTCGCGGCGAGCGCGTTGGCCAGCTCGAACTCGAAGCCGGTCATTTGCTCCGGCTTTTGCGGGTCCGGATAAATGTAAGGCGCGCCTCCCTCCGCGTCAGCCCCCCAACGGAGAACACCGGCGGATTTGATTTCAGAGAGGCGGTCGGCGGAAAAAACGGGGAGCGGCCTGCTTGCAAGCAAGAGAAACAGTCCAAGAAAGCCATAGGTCACGCGCGACAAACGCCAAGCGCCACTCATCGACGCGCCAACCATAGCACATCTGGCGCAAAGTCAAGTGGAAGTTGCGGCAACGGCCAGGTTCGCCGATTTTTTCGGCTCGGGCGCACGGCTTTGTTGCGGCGCCGGCGGCGCCAGCGTGGTGGAGACCGCGGGCAGATATACCCGAAAGGTCGTTCCCTTGTCCACTTCGCTTGACACTGTGACAAATCCCCCGTGCGTCTTGATGATTCCAAAAACCGTGGACAGTCCCAGGCCCGTTCCCTTGCCGGCTTCCTTGGTCGTGAAGAAAGGCTCGAAAATATTTTTCAAAACTTCCGCCGGCATCCCGTGCCCGGTATCGGTGACGGAAAGAACAACGTGCGGGCCGTTCTTCTGTTTTCGCGGGAGTGTTTCATCGACTTCCACATTTTGCACTTCGATCAAAATCCTGCCGCCGTCGGCCATGGCATCGCGGGCGTTGACGCACAGGTTGAGCAGCACCTGGTGCAATTGCGTGGCGTCGCCGCGAATCGTAAACAAGCCGGGGGCGATCTTTTTTTCGACGCGCACGCCGGGGGGAAATGTGCCGCGAATAAAGGATTCGATGTCGAGGATGAGTTTTTTCAGATTCATTTCCGTATGCTCACCCGAAACTCCGCGGGCGAAGGAAAGAATCTGTTTGACCATGCTGGTGCCGCGCTGGGCGCCATTTTTGACGGTTTGGAGCATGGCGCGGCCGTTGGGGCTTTGAATTTCCATTTCCAACATGTCAGCGGCCATGAGGATAGGCGCGAGGGTGTTGTTCAAATCATGCGCGATCCCGCCGGCAAGGGCGCCGATGCTTTCCATCCGTTGGGTCCGCAGGAATTTGGCCTCGGCATCCTTTTTTTCGGTGAGGTCTGTGTTGATGACCAAAATCGATTTGGGATTGGACTCTTCGTCGCGCATCAACGTCCACCGGCTTTCGACGACGATCTTCCCGCCGTCTTTGCGGACCTGGTGGAATTCACCCCGCCATTCGCCGCGGCGGATTAATTCGCGCAACGGCTCGGCGGCGCGCTCGGCCTGGCCCGGAAACAGCAGTTGATTGGCATCAGCTCCGACGGCCTCCTCCGCGCTCCAGCCGTAAAGGCGGTGGGCGCCTTTGTTCCAGTAAAGAATTATTTGGTTGAGGCTTTGGACGCAAATCGCGTCCTGGGCCTTGTCCAGCAGCGCCGCCTGATCGCGGATGCGTTCCTCGTCGCGCTTGCGTTCGAATAGGAACTGCGCGTCCTGTAGGGCGCGGCGCACGGCGGTCGGCAGGCGCGCGAGGCGGGTTTTCAAAACGTAGTCGCTGGCTCCGCTCTTGAGGACCTCGATGGCCCGCTCTTCACCGACGGTGCCGGAGACAAGAATAAAGGGGAGATCGGGCGTTTTCCTTCGGACATGCGCCAACGCAGCGGGGCCGTCGTAGCCGGGGATCGCGAAATCGGACAAAACGAGATCGAACCCGCCGCTGGCGAGAGCTTTCTCGAATGCCGTCCGGCTTTGGACGACCATAACCTCGCATTCAAAACCGTCCCTTTCCAAGCTGGACAGTATCAGTTCAGCATCGAGAGGATTGTCTTCGAGGTGTAACAGACGCAGCCGAGTTTTCATGATGATTCTCCGCGCACCTGATCAATTGGGGGGAATTGAGAGGGGCCGGGAAAAATGTCGAGCGACAAAAAGCACCGCCAGGGAAGCAACTATGCCGGAATTTAAAGCATATAACCATTCAAAATGCTCGAACGTAAGCTAAAAATCGCAAAAAAACCCAAAAATGTCAAGAAATTTTTGGTCGCGGACAACCGCCCGCTATTCCTCGCCCGTGCCGTCCGTGGCAACCTTTTTGGCAGGGGCGATGGCAGAGGGAGAAAGCTTCAACACGGCTTCCCGCATTTCCTTGCCGGGCTTGAATTTGACGACTGCGCGGCGGGGGATGGGGACGTCGGTTTCGGGGCGATTGGGATTGCGGCCGATGCGGGCTTTGCGAACTTTGACCTCGAACACGCCGAAATTACGCAATTCCACGGTGGCGCCACCCGCCACAGCGTCGGAAATGTGATCAAGTGTTCGTTGGACTACAACGAGCACTTGCTGCTGTACCAATCCAGTCTCTTCACTGATGCGGACTACTAGATCACGTTTAGTCATAGGTTTTACAGACTTCTGACGGGCATTAGCCCAGATTGTATCTGACAGAAGCTTTATCCCATTGCAAGGCTGCGGTCAAGCGAGGATTAGAAAAAACATTTAATTTTAACTAGTGGAAACCCTTACGTATGTAGGAGTAAAGCTGACGCGTCAGCTCTCAATGACTCCGATTTCCACCGGTTCGACTTTGATCCCCTGTTTTTCCATCCAGCGGATCGCGGCCTTCAAATCGGGGCGCTGGCCGCTTATTTCCAGGCAAACGACGCCGATTTCGTCGGTGACGCTGGCCTGGCGGACGTTGGTGACGACGGGAAATTTCTTTGCCAACTCCCAGATGACGGGATTGGTGATCAGTTTGGGCGGATACATCAACCATAGACGCATCCGGCCAGGCTCCGTTGCCGAGGTCTTTCTGGATTTCTTTTCGGGCATAGCAGGGTCTTTCCTTTAGCCTCCGGCGATGGCCGGGATGATGCTGATTTCGTCGCCGTCCTTCAACGCCGTCTCCTGGTTTTGGAGGAAACGAATGTCCTCCTCGTTGACATACATATTGACGAAGCGGCGCACACTGCCGCCATCGTCCGTCAGCCTTTCCTTGATGCCAGGATAGCGGGTTTGCAATTCAGCGATGGCGCCGCCGACGGTGGTGGCGTTGACCTGGACGATTTCCTCGTCGTGGGTGAGTTTGCGCAAGGGAGTGGGAATACGGACTTTAATGGGCATAGGATTAATTTAAAAAAGGTTCAATTTTCAGTTCAGGCATGGGCCGGGGTTCGGGTTTCGGCGTCCAGCAGGGCCTCAAATTCCCTCAGGCTGGGTTTGATCTCGCGCGGGTTGGCGGTATGACCTGTCACGGCGTCGATGGTTTTCAATCCATTTCCGGTGATGCAGAGCACGGCGGAATCATTGGCCGGAATGGCGCCGGAGGCAATCAGTTTCTTCGCGACCCCGACAGTCACGCCGCCGGCGGTTTCCGCAAAAATGCCTTCGCACTCCGCCAACAGTTTGATCCCTTCGCGAATCTGGTCATCGGAGACGTCCTCGGCGCAACCGCCGGTTTCCTTCATCACTTTCAAGGCGTAAAAGCCGTCCGCGGGAGTTCCAATGGCGAGAGATTTGGCAATCGTGTTGGGCTTGACCGGCTTGAAGAAATCCAGGCCGGCCTTTTGGGCGGTGGAAATGGGAGAGCACCCGGTGGCCTGGGCGCCGTGGATGCGGTGCCTGGTCTCCGGCGCCAATCCCAGTTTGGCGGCTTCCTGGTAACTTTTGTGAATCTTTGTCAGCAAAGAACCCGACGCCATGCAGACCACGGTGTTCGATGGAATCCGCCATCCCAATTGTTCGATGATTTCCAGGCCCATGCTCTTGGAACCTTCGGCATAGTACGGGCGCATATTGACGTTGACGAAGGCCCACGGGTATTTGCCCGCGATTTCGGCGCAAAGCCGGTTGACTTCATCGTAGTGCCCCTTGATGGCCACCACATTGCCGCCGTAAATCAGCGAATTGACGACCTTGCTGTGTTCCAGGTCCGACGGAATGAAAACGTAGGCCTTAAGGCCGGCGGCGGCGGCATTGGCGGCAACGGAATTGGCAAGGTTGCCCGTGGAAGCGCAAGCGACGGTCGTGAAACCTAACTCACGCGCCCGGCTCAAAGCGACGCTGACAACGCGGTCTTTGAAAGAGAGGGTTGGATAATTGACGGTGTCATTTTTTATCCACAATTCCCGGATGCCGAGCCTGCGGGCAAGGCGGTCGGCTTTGATCAATGGCGTACCGCCCACGTCAAAGCCAACGGTTGGGTCGCCGGCGACCGGGAGCAGCTCCCGGAAACGCCACATGTTTTTGGGGCGGGATTGAATGGTCTCCCGGGTCATCTTTTGTTTGATGCGGTCGTAATCATAGACGACCTCCAGGGGGCCAAAATCGAAATCGCAAACGTGATTGGCGGTCAGCGGGTATTCCCGACCGCATTCGCGGCATTTGAGCGCCTTCATAAAACCGGCATTTTTTTCCATAAGCTTTCCAGGTCCAGGGCGCGAAGGCCCCTCTCATTGCGAGAAGAGGGTAAAAACGACTCTTCTCATTTTTTCCCGATAAACCGCAAGAACCGCTTGCGGGCCATCAGGCTGGAATTGGCACCTGGCGCGGCCTTGCGGCCGCCGGTTGCCGTGGTTTCATCGGGCCAGTCCCTCCACCACTCTGAATGAGATTCGTTA
>DATAXU010000025.1:0-6317 GCA_036272955.1 Verrucomicrobiia bacterium | reverse complement strand
TGGCGCGGCGACCGCTACCGCATTTTGCGCGGCGGCAAACTCATCAAACTGAATGGAGTTACAGCGCTGCGCGATTCAGCGCGCTGAGCACGGCGCGGACGGAGGCCAACTCGATATTGGTATCCACGCCGGCGCCCCAGAAGGCGCGTCCGTCGGCTCGTTTGACCTGGATGTAGGCGATGGCGCAGGCTTCCTCGCCCGAACCGAGCGCGTGCTCGCTGTAATTGGCGATTTCAAAGCGCGGCTCGCCCGCTTTCGAGAAACCATGCACCAGCCCGGCGAGTGGACCGTTGCCTTCGCCCACGAACTCCACCGGTTTGCCATCGCGCAGGAGCCGCGCGCGGCATTTCACCAGGCCATCGTAGCTCTCGGTCTTGAAGCCTTGAAGTTGCCATGGCGTGGAACGATCAATGTATTCGCGCCAGAACATGCTCTTCAATTCGGCGCCGCTCACTTCGCGTCCCAGCCTGTCCACCT
This sequence comes from Verrucomicrobiia bacterium, assembly GCA_036272955.1. Classification (GTDB taxonomy): domain Bacteria; phylum Verrucomicrobiota; class Verrucomicrobiia; order Limisphaerales; family Palsa-1400; genus DATAUD01. The sequence continues at coordinate 5,840 of DATAXU010000025.1, read as the reverse complement.
CCTCGTTGGCGATGGGGCCGAACTCGCGCTGCATTTCCTTGGGTAATTCTATGCCGAACTCCGTTTCCAGAAGATAGGCGACGCCGCCTTTGCCGGACTGGCTGTTGACGCGGATGACTTCACGATACTCGCGCCCGATATCCGTCGGGTCGATGGTCAAATAGGGCACGTCCCAATGCGCCCGGGTTTTGTCCTGCCGTTCGTTGAGCCCCTTGCGAATCGCGTCCTGATGAGAGCCGCTGAACGCGGTGAACACGAGTTCGCCCGCGTAGGGTTGCCGCGGCGGCACCGTCATGCCCGTGCAACGCTCGTAAACATCAATGATGGCGTTAAGGTTCGTGAAGTCCAGGCCCGGGTGAATGCCATGCATGTAAAGGTTCAATGCCACGGTCACGATGTCGAGATTGCCTGTTCGTTCGCCGTTGCCAAAGAGCGTGCCTTCGACGCGGTCCGCTCCCGCCAACAAACCAAGTTCAGTGGCGGCAACGCCCGTTGCGCGGTCGTTGTGCGTGTGCAGGCTGACGATGAGCGACTCCCGGTTCTTGATGTTCCGGCAAATCCATTCGATCTGGTCCGCATACACGTTAGGCATCGCAACCTCGACCGTGTCCGGCAGATTCAAAATCATTTTGCGTTCCGGCGTGGGCTGCCAGATTTCCATGACGGCTTCAGAGATTTCCTTGGCAAACTCCACTTCCGTGGCGCTGAAGCTTTCTGGCGAGTATTGGAGCATGACCTCCGTGCCCGCGAGCCGCGGCAACCGTTCTTTGATGAGTTTGGCGCCGCGCACAGCGACATCCATGATTTGATCCTTGGACATCTTAAAGACCACCCGCCGTTGCGCTGGGGATGTCGAATTATACAAGTGGATGATGGCCCGCTTCGCGCCCACGAGCGATTCAAACGTCCGATCGATCAAGTCCTCGCGCGCCTGCACCAGCGCCTGAAGCCAAACATCCTCCGGCGCTCGATTCTCCTCAATCAACCGGCGGTTGAAAGCGAACTCGGTATTCGAGGCCGATGGGAAGCCCACCTCGATTTCCTTGAAGCCGCATTTGACCAGCGTGTGGAACAACTCCAGTTTTTGGCTCACGTTCATGGGCACGGCGAGCGCCTGGTTGCCGTCCCGCAGGTCCACGCTGCACCAGCGAGGCGCGTGGGTGACGACGCGGTTCGGCCACTGCCGGTCCGGCAAAGCGACTGGCGGGAACGGGCGATACTTGAGCGATGGTTCTTTTTGCATGGTCAATGTTCAGATTTTGGCTGCGGCGTTTTCAGCAATGACCCACAAAGCAAAAAACCCCACCGCCGGTTTTGGCAGTGGGGTTTAAAAATTCTCTTAAAGAACTAGAACCCGACCGCCACGCTGCATAGCAGCAGCGTATCAAGTAGCGACAGTCGAGTATTCAAGTTATTCGTCACGTTCTTTTCTATAGTCTGTCCTAGACCCTCGGTCAATGGGAAAACGTATTGGTGTCCAAACGCATTGGCAAACGCATTGGTGTCAACTTCACACATTCAACATTTGGCTTGTGTGGGTTCCTGGTCATTATCTTTCATAAATCAACCACCCAAATGGTCAGCTCTTCCACTCAACTGAATTGTTGGCTTAGCTTAAAGAACTTCCTCGGACAAATCGAAGCGTTCGAAGGTGCCTCCTAGAAGTTTGATCGCAAGTGCCGCCTCGATTGCGAGAATCATCGCCGCCGCGATCCCGCCGCACACCACTCCCACTGGCATCCCGATGAAATGGGCAATCGTGAAATAGAGGATCGCGAAGACCACGCCCGCGGGCGCCAGCGAAAATGTGAGCACGACAATCTGGCCAAACATCAAAATTAATTGCTGGCCTGTCGTTTCGAATCCGCGCGGCGCTTCTTTGCCTAATTGAAACCAGGCCGGAAAATACATGACCGCCGCGTTGGGAATAATCATCGCCAGCAAATCGACAAATGGAAGGACCACGCCCGCCGCGACGGCGAAGCCCATGCGCGCTGGCAGGCTCAGTGTCAGGCGCTGGAAGTGCGGCGGACACGCGATGAGCGCGACGATGAGCAGCAGCCATTGCACGGCGGCGAGCATGATCGCCGGCGCCAGCACTTCCCCGAGGATGATTTGCCAGCCGGGCATCGGATACATCTTGAGCAGATCGGTCGCCGGAAGGTCCTGGCGCAGGTCGTTGCGCAGCATTTGAGGGCCGGAGAAAAGCGACATCGCGGTCAGCATCCCCGCAAAAAACAGGATGCCGATTTGAATGCCTCCGTCGTGCCCGGCGTTGGAACGCAAAATTCCCGCCGCCAAAACTATACTCCAAACCAGTATCAACCAGACACGCGCCGTCACAAATTGGCCGGCGCTGATCAGGTTTTTCCAAAGTACCGCGATGGCCGGATTTCCGATGGGCCGCAGCTTAAAGGGCGGGCGCGACGCTTTTTGCGGTTTTCGCATTGCCCGCCAATTGCCGGAGCGCACGGCCGCAATCCGGTCGGCGTCTTTGCGGGATCGTTCCAGCGAGGCTTCCTCGAAGGCAACGTTCGAGCGGGTCACCCACAGATAATGCAACGCGATGATTCCCAGCGCGGGGCCGATGGCGAGCAGGAACTGGAGGAAATTCGCCGCGAAATAGGGCGCGACCATGAGACGAAACGGAAACAGCAAATAAGGAATCGGCCCGGCGCGCAAAATCTGCTGCCCATACGCGGCCCAGCCTTCCGTGTTCTGCATATCCAGCCCGCCGGGAACAGCCGGCAATGTGGCCCGCACCCACAGAACAATTCCCGCGATGGCGACGGCGATGACGGCGAGGAAAATCGCGCGCCGTTGCCAGTTGGAGATTCCACGGTCCATGATCATTGTCAGCGCAAACGAACTTCTCAGGAGGTGGAGGTTGAACATCGAAAGCAATGCCCACCAGCCGAAAGCCCGGATGAGGAAATTGCCGCCGCCCCATCCGCGGCCGATGATGGCCATCAAGAGCGAGCTGAAAAGAATCGCCGCCTGGGATTTGAGCAGCTTGAAGTTGACCAATGCCCGCCGCGATATCGGCGCGGGAAAAAGGAAACCGACCTCCGCCTCGGTGAACGCCAGCGCGGAACGCGAGTGCGGCAGGACCCACGCCAATAGCACGATCACCATCAAAACAAGCGCCCCCACCGATTGTATCAGGTCCTGGTGCGCCGGGGAGAAGGGGGCGCGGTTGCCTCGCAGAAAATTGCGCAACAGATAAAAATAAAAATAAAGGCCGCCTACAATCGCCCCGACAAGGTAGTTCGGTTTTTTCAGCCGTTTGACGCGAGTCAGCAGGCGGTTCTTGATGGAATTGAATTGGTAATATACCAGCGCGCTCGCGATCATGTTCCTTCCTTGATTTCGCCCGTGGCGCGGAAAAATACATCTTCGAGGTTGGTGTCTCCGGATTGTTCGGAGAAACGCTGGCGCACTTCTTCCAGCGTGCCGTCGATTACCTTGCGTCCGTTTTTGAGGATCAAAACATGCGAGCAAACTTCCTCGAGCAAATGCAGCAAGTGCGAACTGATCAGGATCGCGGCGCCGTCCCGCGCGCGTTTCAAAATGGAATCTTTCATCCGGCGGATTCCGATCGGGTCCAGGCCCGTCAATGGCTCGTCGAAGAAAATGACCCGGGGCGAATGGAGCAGTCCGCAGGCGATGACCAGTTTCTGTTTCATGCCGCGCGATAATTCGGCCGGGATCTTGTTGCGTTTGTCGGTCATCTCCAATTCCTCCAGGAGCCGCGTGCCGATTTCCTCGTAGCCGGCGACGCCGTAAATCCGCGCGGTGAAAGTGAGGTGCTGGTCCACCGTCAAATATTCGAACAGCCGCGGTTCATCGGGAAAAAATGCGAGTCGGCGCTTGGCTTCGATGGGATCGTGCGCCATGTCGAAGCCGCCGATTCGCACGGCTCCGCGGGTCGGCGGAATGATTCCGGCGAGGCAGCGCAGCGTCGTCGTTTTGCCGGCGCCGTTGGGGCCGACCAGGCCGATGACTTCGCCGGGGCGGACGGCGAAAGACAAGTCGGTGACCGCCGCCAAATCGCCATAGAGTTTGGTGAGGCCGGAGACATCGATTTGGGGGACCGGCGGCGCGGTTTGCGAAATGAGGGGAGGGGCAATGTCCACGCCGAAGGCTAGCAGTTCGTCTTGACAAAAAAAACTGAAAATGAGGGGTATTTCCATCCATCGGAGGTTGAAAGTGAAAAATTCGCATAAATTCGTCTAAAATATTACCCTACTATTTCACAAGAGATACTTTTGTATTCACGGCGTTTTTTGCCAGGTCTTTTTCCAGCACAGTTCGGATGCCGACGAATATGTTCTCGGCCAACTGCTGGCGGCCGTTCTGGGTGAAATGGATCGGGTCGATGAACATTTGATGGACGCCGTCGAGGCGGGGGTGGGTATCGATAAGACAGACTTCCGGGTTTTGGGCGGCCAATTCGGCGACGAGACGGGAATGGATTTCGTTGGCCTCAATTTGTATGTATATGGCCTTGAAGGCACTACGATAGAATTCGATGACGTTGGTGTCGCTGTTTTTGTTGACGGCCATGGAGAAATTGGCCAAGGCGAGCCGGATGCCGTTTGTTTTGGCGAATTGAATCAGTTGCCGGTAGCGGGCGGCGTAGGGGGTATCGAGGGGATCGACTGTCGGAGCGCGGTGGGTATTGGATTTTGTGGCGAAACCGCGCCGGAAAAGGACCATTTTGACGCGATATTCGCAATCCGCCAATATCTTGAGCGGCCGTTTGCAGTATTTGGGCGGGGGCGGCCCTTTCAATTGGGGAACGGCGGGGTTGATCAGATTGAATCCGTTGAAGCCGTGATAGGAGATTATCATGTCCGGATGCACGCGGAGGATTTGGCTCGAGAGCCGGGTGAGATTTGCCGTGAGGGAATACGCCGGAATGCCGGCGTTAATGACCTCGACCGGGCGCGTGGTCTTGATCCGCTCGCGGATCAGTTGTTGAAGGATTTCGGGCCACGGCTTGTCCTGGGGGCCAATGGTCATGCCGAATGTTGTCGATTCTCCCACCACGACAATCCGGTAGGCGTTCCCTTTCACGGCTGGAATCTCCGGGCCGCGGAAGCCCTGGCTATTGATGGTGACGTCGCTTTGAAAAAGGAGGGCATGGCTGTTGGGTTTGAGGCAGAAATTTGGGTTTTGGCCGGGGAGCGATTGAAAAACCACGGATTGCGCGGCGTCGGCTTCCTCAAGGTAATACTGCCACCAACGCGCGAATGCGCTGGGATTTCCACGAGCGCCTTCGTAGGAGTAGTACTTCCAGCAAGTTTGGGGTCGTGGGTCCAGCTCGTAGCTGGGCCGCACGAAAAAATCGATTACCGGCAACGCGATGAGGACGAGCAGGGCAGTATTCACCAGTTGCACACCAACGGGGGAGAGGTCAAACCCGGCGCGGAGGACAATCAACATTGCCGCCACTGCCAGAATCCCGAAATAAAACGGGGCTGGAGCGTCCTGAGCGTAACCGGCCCCGATACAAAGAACGCCCGCCAGGAATGCCCACGTCAGCACGAGGTTTTTCCGGTCCGTTGCGCCATTGATCCACAAGGCGGCGGCGATGAGGCCCGCGATGATTGCAAAATAACCGTACCAGACATCGGTTGTGGCGCAGCCGGCCCAAGTGAGAAGGCTGCTGGCCCAAATTGCGGCGGTGAAGTCTCTTTTGGCGAACCGCGCTGCAATCAGGACGCCGCCCAGCAACCCGATCCCGACCACGGAAACCCACGGGGCTCTAATCCAAACCGTCATCACCAGCGCGGCGCCGATCAAGGCCAGTTGGGCGAGCAGCGGGGGCCAGGCGC
>DATAXU010000024.1:0-38141 GCA_036272955.1 Verrucomicrobiia bacterium | reverse complement strand
TATCTCCCCTTCATGGGCGCCTTCGCCAAGGACACTCACGAAACCGCGAGCAAGGCCGCGTTGATCGGCGGCACCACCACTTTTATCGAAATGATCTGTCCGGGCAAAACGGAGAAACCGCTGGAAGCGTTCGATCTTTGGTTTGACAAGGCTCGCGGCAAATCCGCGTGCGATTTTTCGTTTCACATGGGCGTCTCCCGCACCGATCCCGACGCCATCCGCGATTTCCGCGAGATCGTCAACCGCGGCGTCAGCAGCTTCAAGGTATTCCTCGCTTACAAAGGCGCCCTCGGTGTCACCGACGACGAGCTTTTCCAAACCTTGCGCCTCGCGAAGGAACTCGGCGTCATCACCACCGCACATTGCGAAAACGCCGAGTTGATCGCCCAACTCCAATCCCGCCTCCTCGCCGAGGGAAAAACCGGCCCCGAATATCACTACTGGAGCCGCCCGCCCGCCGTCGAAGCCGAGGGCGTCCATCATTTGATGACCTTCGCCCGCCTCCTGGACGCCCACGTTTACATCGTCCACCTCAGTTGCGCCGAGGCCCTTCGCGAAGCCGTCCGCGGCGTCGCCTCCGGCGTCAATGTCTGGGTTGAGACCCTCATCCAATATTTGCTCTGCGACAAATCCGACGCCGAACGCCCTGATTTTCAAGGCGCGAAATATGTGATGTCCCCGCCCCTGCGCGAAAAATCCAACCAGGAAATCTTGTGGAACGGCCTGCAACGGGGCTTCATTTCCACTTTGGCGACCGACCACGCCCCGTTCGATTTCGCCACCCAAAAGCAAATGGGCCGCGGCGATTTCACCAAAATACCCAATGGCATCCCGTCCCTCGAGGACCGCGTCAATTTATTCTTTACCCACGGCGTCAAACGCGGGCGCCTCGACCTCCATCAATTCGTCAACCTCGCCAGCACCCAAGCCGCCAAAATCTTTGGCTTGTTCCCCCGCAAAGGCACAATCCAGCCCGGCGCCGACGCCGACCTGGTCGTTTACGATCCGAAGTATCGCGGCAAAATTTCCGCCGCCACCCACCACATGAATCTCGACTACAACGCCTTTGAGGGATTCGAGATAGAAGGCCGCCCCCACGTCGTCACCGTGCGCGGCAAAGTCGCCGCGCGCGACGGTCAATTTGTTGGAGAATCCGGTCGTGGCCAATTCCTGGAAAGAATCCCCAACCATTAGCAGGCTGCCCCGGGACTACTGCGGATTATTTTGCAGCCACGTATTGATGGAAGCCTGCCACTGGTCCCAATTGGAGCCGTCATCTTCCTGGATCATCAATTCCAGCATGTCATGCGCCTGGTCTCTGAGCGGGTGGTTCGGATTCTCCGCCACATCCAGCAACATCGGCAGCTTAAGGTTATTGCCCCGGTTCAACAAATCGTTCATCAGCACCGTCGAAACCGCGCTCGGCGTCGCCGCATTCGTCAGCAAGCTCGCCGCCCCGTCGTAATGATCGTCCTGCACCATGTTGACCATATGCTGGGTCAATTCAACTTGCGCGTCCGGTGGCGCCGTCGGAATAAGCGCCAGGATTTGGTCCGCCTTCGCGCTGGCGTCCTCGTCGGCTAAAAGAATGTCGTCCAGCTTCTGTTCCCAATCCGTCGAATACTGCGGCGGCGGCGCGGAGTCCGCGGGGATCGGCGCTTTCTCCTGGCGCGCGCCAAGCGCATAATTGCTCTCCTGGTCCGCCGTCACAGGCGCCGGCATCAGGGCGACGATCGGGGGATTGGTGCTCGGCGGAACCACAACAGGCGCGATGTCCCCTTCCCGGCTGGCCATCCAGCCGATCAACAGGCCCACGGCCCCAGCCAGCACAAGCACGCCGGCCACCCGCCAAACCTTTGCCATCAAACTCATGTCTCTTAGTCTGCGGGAATAACCCCGCCCGGTCAAATTTGTTGCGCTCAATCGCCTACCCTTTTAACCCGTCCGGCGCCATCGGCATCGACCGTAGCCGGATCCCCGACGCCTCGAATATCGCGTTGCCGATTGCCGGCGCAATGCACATGATCGGCGTCTCCCCCGCCCCCGCCGACGCAACGTCTTTCCGGTCGATCAACACCGCTTCGCTGCGCGGCATGTCGCTGAAGCGCGGCACACGATAATCCGAAAGCCGCGGATTGGTAATCATCCCGTTCTCAAATTCCATCGCCTCGAACAGCGCCCCTCCCAATCCCATCATCAACGCCCCTTCAATCTGGTTCTTCAAATGGTTGGGATTGACCACCGCCCCGCAATCAAACGCCGTCACCGCCCGAAGCACTTTCACGTCCCCGCTCTCCTTGTCCGCCAGCACCTCCGCGCACGTCGCCACGTAAGACCCTTTCTCCGTCCCCGCCGCGAGTCCGAAACCATGTCCCCCGCCGCGCGTTGCGGAACGCCACCCAATCTTCTCCGCCGCCGCTTCCAACACCGTCCGCAGCCGGTCGTTCTGGAGATTTTTGAGCCGGAAATCCAGCGGGTCCATTTTCACCGCGCGCGCCAATTCATCCATGTGCGATTCCCGCGCAAAATGGTTCGCCGTCGCCGCCAATGCCCGATACGACCCTTGCCTCAACGGCGAATGGCTGGTGTGGACTTCGCACTTTTGGTTCGCGAGGGCGTAAGGGCTTCCCAGCCCCGATCCGCCGGAGTTGTAATTGTGAAATTCCCAGGCCGTGATCGTCCCGTCCGCCGCGACGCCGCTCGAAATATCAATCACCCCCGCCGGACGAAAATAAGCCCACGTAAATTCCTCCTGGCGCGTCCAAACCAGTTTCACCGGTTTCCCCGTCGCCTTTGCCAGCCGCGCCGCTTCCACCGCCGCCTCGCCCGTGTGTTTCCCCCCGTAACCCGCGCCCGTGTCCGGCACGATGACTCGCACCAAGTCCTCAGAAATCCCAAAAGTCTGCGCCAATTCCTGCCGGACGCCGAATGGCCGTTGCGTCCCCGTCCACACCGTCAATTTTCCGTCCTCCCATTTCGCCACCGCCGCCCTCGGCTCTAACGGCGTATGCGCGATGTAAGCGACCGTGTAAGTCCCTTGCAGCTTGTGCGACGCCAGTTTCATCCCCTCCTCGATCGACCCGGAATTCACGCTGCCGCGTCCTCCCCCTTCGCCGGCGTTTTTGCGCAAATAATCGAAAAGCTCCACGCTGGAAGGTTGTGGTGTGCTGCTCCATTTCGCCCGGATCGCGTCCAGCGCGTGCGCCGACGTCAACGGGTCCGCCGATGTCACGCCCACAAAATCCCCGTCATGCACAACCGTTACGCCCGCCATTGCGTTCGCCCCTTGCGTGTCCAACGATTCCAACGACGCCCCGAACGCCGACGCCCGCAGAACTTTCCCGTGCAACATCCCCGGCAATTTCATGTCCGAGGAATATTTATGTTTGCCCGTGACAAAATTCCGCCCGTTCACCTTCGCCGCCGATGTTCCCGCAATCTTCCAATCCTTCGCCGGCGTCGGAGCGGCTTCGTCCGTGACGGATTTCACGAGCTTGCGCCCCTGCGTCAACTCTCCGAAGGAAACCGATTTCCCCGCGCCTGCCCCGGATATTTTTCCGTCCGCCAAGACAAGCGACGCCCGCTCAACCTTTAAATAGTCCGCCGCCAAATCCAGCAATGCCTCCCGCGCTGCCGCACCCATCCGGTGCAACCGCGAAGCCATTTGCGGCGTGCTCTGGCTCCCGAACGTCCCCATGTCGAACGGCGTCAATTCTGTGTCCGCCATCACCAGGTGGATCGAAGCCATCCCAACGCGAAGTTCCTCCGCCACCGCCTGCGTCAGCGACGTGCGAATGTTTTGCCCCACCTCCGCCTTCCCCGTGAAAACCGTGACCGTCCCGTCTTCCCCGATGTGCAGCCACGCATTGATGTCGGAAGGTATTCGTCCATCGCGTCCGCCTCGGCGCCGCGCCGCCCCCCCTGATTCCTGCGCCAGGCCCGGAACAACAAAGCAAAGCACAACCAGCCCACTTCCGAGCAATTTAAAAAACTCCCGCCGATCCACGTCGAACCGATAGCGCGGGGGCTCCGATAATTCGTAACGTTCCGCCTCAATTTCAAATTCATCCACCGCTCTCATTTGCCCGCCTCCCGGATCGATTTCGCCGCGTCCCTGATCGCCGCCACGATCCGTTGATTCGCGCCGCACCGGCAGACGTTCCCCTCCATGGAGCGGACGATTTCCGCATCGGACGGATTCGGCCGCTTCCGCAGCAGCGCCACGCCGGACATGATCATCCCGCTCGTGCAATAGCCGCACTGAAAAGCGTCGTGCGCGAGAAAGGCCTCTTGCAGCGGATGCAGCCGCCCATTTTGTTCCAGGCTTTCGATGGTGAAAATCCTGCGTTGACCGACGCTCCCGACCGGAAGCTGGCAGGAGCGCACCGGCGCGCCGTCGAGCAGCACGGTGCAGGCGCCGCAACGGCCCTCGCCGCACCCGAATTTCGAGCCAGTGAGGTCGAGGTCGTCGCGCAGGACGCTTAGCAGCGTCCGTTCGCCATCGGCGTCAATCGCCTTCTCCGCGCCGTTGACATTAAGGACCGTGACATTCGCCATAATGCATTCGAGGGGAAACCACCGTAACAATTAACGACCTTCGTGGCCAGCCCGAAATTTTTTTGGGGATTCGGCAAAAATCATTTCAATCCATTGGATTTTTTTCGAAGAAATACGCAAAAAATCGTCTAAAAATCCAACCGTCCGTTTTTCTTTTTCCCACATCTGTGCGTAAATGCATGCAGAAATGAGCAAATGATGAAAGAGCAACTTATGAGCAGAAACGGAAAAACAACGCAAACCGATAAAACGGATTTGCCCCCGGCATCCTCCGGGCTTAACGTTTCAGAAACACATGAAACGCCAAGCCAGGAAAATGAGCATTAGAAACCAGTTATCGGGAAAAATTATCGAGTTGACGAAAGGCAAAGTGGTTTCGGAAGTGGTCGTCCGCACCGCCGCGGGCGACCTCGCGTCCATCATCACGACCGGCTCGGTCAAACAGATGAAACTCAAAAAAGGCGACAAGGTCTTTGTCATGGTAAAGGCCACCGAAGCCTTCATTCAAAAATAATCGCCACCCGCCAACTCGTTAAGGCCATCCTCGCGCTTGCGATACCGTTGCTGCTAATCGGTCCCGCGATCGCCGCCCCGCCGCGCGCGGCCCTCTGGGACCAAGTCCGCGCCGCCATGACCAACGGCCTTCCCAAAACCGCGATCACCAATCTCGATCTTATTCTCGACATCGCGCTTCGCGACAAGTCGTTCCCGGAGGCCGCCCATGCGATGGCGCAAAAAATCGCCCTCCAATCCCAATCCGAAAACGACCCGGATGCCGCAAAGATTATTCATCTCGAAACCGCGTTGACAAATGCGCCGGCTCAAATGGCGCCGATCCTTCACACCATTCTCGCGCACTGGTACTGGCAATACTATGACAACCATCGCTGGCAATTCGCCCAACGCACCGCCACGCAGTCCGCGCCCGGCGCCGACTTCACGACGTGGGATTTGTCGCGCCTCTTCGACGAAATTGAACGCCAGTTTCAATTCGCCCTCGCCGACGCCCCCAGGCTCAAAGCCATCCCCATCGCGGCCTGGGGCGATCTGCTCGCGCAGGGCAACATGCCCGACGCCGCCCGTCCGACGCTCTACGATTTTATCGCGCGCGAGGCGCTGGACTTTTATGCGCAGGCCCGCGAGCCGCTCAAGCCGGAGGATGTGTTCGAGATTTCCGCAAACGATCCAGTGTTTGACAGCGTGCGGCAGTTCCTCCCGTGGCGACCCCACGCCACCGACACCAATTCACCCAAGCTCAGGGCGATTCGTCTTTGGCAGGATTTGCTCCGCTTTCATCAGAATGATCCGCCGCCCGCCCTGGCCTTTGCCCAAGCGGACCTCGACCGGTTGGTCTGGGCGAATTCCGCAGCCTTCGGCGAGAACGTCGCCGCCCGCTACACAAACGCGCTCGAAGCATTCATCCGGGACCACGCCCATTCCGAAATCTCATCCCTCGCGCGCTACAGCGAGGCGTGGCAACTTTTTGTGGATGACGACCCCACCGCCGCCCATCGCATCGCACGGGAGGGCTTCCGCCATTTCCGCAAATCTCCCGGCGCGATGCTTTGCGAAAACCTGTTAACGAACATCGAAGCCAAATCGGCCGAAATCTCCACCGAGCGCGTCTGGAACGCCCCCTGGCCGCGCATCACGGTGCGCTATCGCAACATCGATTCCATTTATTTCCGCATCATTCCTGTCAAATGGGAAAAGTTCCTGGACCCGACGGACGTTTTGCGCCTGAAAGCCGCGTTGGAATGGTCCGCGCATTTGCCGCCGACGCGCAATTACAGGGAAACCAATTTCGATCTTTCCGCGCCAACGAAATTGAAGCCCGGCTTTTATCTTTTGGCCGCCACCCACAAATCCGGCCGCACCCAGGACAGCGAGGTTTCGTTCACATCCTTTTGGGTCAGCGATTTGTCACTCGTGTTGCGAACACGCGACCGAAATCTCGAAGGCTTCGTGACCGACGCCAAATCCGGTGACCCCATTGCCGGGGCACAAGTGTCCGTCTGGCACCGTGATGGCAAGAGCGGCCATGTCGTTGCTCCAACACTGACCACCGATGCCGATGGCTTCTTTACGATGAAGCCGAAGGAAAACGAGAGCTGTCTTTTCCTCGCCCGTTATCACGGCCAGGAAATTGCGAACGAAAACGATATGTACCGGGACAATAGCCGAAGGCCTCCCGACGCGGGTTCCGTCGCGGTCTTCTACACAGACCGCGCCATTTACCGGCCCGGGCAGATCATTCAATATTCAGGCGTCTGCTTCAAAACGGATCGGCGGGAGAATCATTATCAATTGTTGACCAACCGGGAGGTGACGGTCATTTTTAGAGATGTCAATAACAAGGAAATTGCCCGGCGAAAAGTTCCCGCGAATGATTACGGCAGTTTCAGCGGCAGCTTCACCGCCCCGCGCGACCGTCTGTTGGGCGAGATGTCCATCCGGGCGGCCGGCGACCTTCGAGGCGGAACAACCATTCGCGTCGAGGAATATAAACGCCCGAAATTTCAGGTAACGCTCGATCCCCCAGAATCCCCGCCCAAGCTCAACGCCCGCGCGACCCTCATCGGCCACGCCATCAGTTATACCGGTGCGCCCGTCGATGGCGCAAATCTGACCTACCGCATTGTTCGCCAGTCGCGCCTGCCGGTTTGGGGGTGGGCTCCTTTCGAGGGACGCCCTGATCGCGAAATCGCTCACGGCTCCGCCAAAACGGCAGCCGACGGCTCATTCGAAATCAGCTTTGACGCCGCGGCGGATTCCTCGATTCCCGAAACCAACTCCCCCATTTTCGATTTCACGGTGAACGCCGATGTGACCGACAACGCCGGCGAAACCCGCTCCGACGAACGCGTTGTTCACGTCGGTTATGCCGCTTTGCAAGCCACTCTCTCCGCGGACGATTGGCAAACCGCCGCCCGGCCAATCGAACTCACCGCCACCACCCAATCGCTCGACGAGAACCCGCAGCCCGCCTCTGGTGAAATCAAAATCTACGCACTGCGGCCCCCGCGAAAAATCGAGCGTCCGGCGTTAAATCGGCAACCGCCAACTTCAGTGGACTGGCCGCTCGGAAAAATCGTCGCGCGCAAACCGTTTTCCACCGGCGCCGACGGCAAAACACAAATTGTGTTCGCGCTTCCTGTGGGCATTTACCGGGCCGTTCTTGAAACAACCGACCGCTTCGGCAAAGCCGTCACCGCCAAGGTCCAGGTTCGCGTCCTCGATCCCAGCGCGACCAAGCTAAAGTTAAAAATCCCGAGTCTCCTGAGTGCCCCACAATGGGAATCCCAGCCTGGCGACGAATTCATGGCGCTCTGGGGCACCGGATATGCTCGCGGACGCGCTTGCATCGAAATCGAGCAGCGAAATGAAATTATAAAACGTTACTGGACCGACTCGAGTCGTACTCAGGAACAAATCCACGTCGCCGTGACGGAAGCCCTGCGCGGCGGCTTCGCCCTGCATGTGACACAGATCCGCGAAAACCGCGCGTATCTACTTTCTCAAAAAGTGGAGGTTCCGTGGAAAAACAAGGAACTGGAAATAAAGTGGGAGCACTTCACCTCAAAACTCCAACCCGGGCAGAAGGAGACCTGGACGGCTGTCATCACCGGCCCGAAGGCCGAACGCGCCGCCACGGAAATGGCCGCCACCCTTTACGACGAGTCGCTCGACGCCTTCCCTCCGCCTCTGGAATGGTACCAGATCAACAGGATTTTTTATGACGAGGAAAGCTGGATGCAAGCGTTCTTCTGCAACAGCACGCAATCCGCCGACCTTGATTTCAGCCGATCGACCCCGAACACTCAGGACATTCCGATAATTTACCGTCATTTTCCCGACGGCCTCGTCGCGCAGCAACCAGAAGCCACACGATACGGTCCGATTTACACCCTGACCGCGGCCGGGTATATAAATACCGCAATGCCTGCGTCCTCTCCCCAAGCCGTGGAACGAGGCGCTCGCATGGAAAGCTATGCCGCTGGCGCAGTACCCGTGGCAATGGGAGGGCGTCCCACGAAAACTCCCCGTGTGGATTTAGGCCAGGTGACCGCCCGCCAGAACCTCAACGAAACCGCCTTTTTTTATCCGCAATTGCTCTCCGATTCCAACGGCGTTGTCCGCATGACCTTCACGATGCCCGAAGCCCTCACGCGCTGGCATTTTATGGCGATGGCGCACGATAAATCCCTGCGCAGCGGACTTATTGAAGCGCACGCCGTCACCGCCAAGGACCTGATGGTCCAGCCCAATCCCCCTCGCTTTTTGCGCGAGGACGACACCGTTGAATTCACCGTAAAAGTTTCCAACCAATCGGACGCCCCACAAACCGGGACCGTCCGTCTCACATTCAATTACGCGATCACAGAGAAAAGCGCCGACGCCGACCTGGGCAACACCGCGACCGATCAGGCTTTCGCCGTTCCCGCCCGCGAATCCCGCGCTTTTTCGTGGCGCATCCACGTGCCCGACGGCTGCGGTTTCCTCACTTACAAAGCCGTCGGCGCCACCGATAAACTTTCCGACGGCGAGGAAGGCGCCATTCCCGTTTTGTCCCGCCGCGTCCTCGTCACGGAATCGTTGCCCCTGTGGGTGACGGGTCCCGCGACAAATCATTTTCGATTTGACAAGCTGCTGGAATCCGCCGCGTCCCCAACGTTGCAAAACCAGGCCCTCACGGTGCAAATGGTTTCCAATCCCGCCTGGTATGCCGTCCTCGCGCTCCCCTATTTGATGGAGTTTCCGCACGAATGCGCCGAGCAAACATTCGACCGCTTTTACGCCAATGCCCTCGCCCGCCACATCGCGAACAGCGACCCTAAAATACGCCGCATCTTCGATCTCTGGCGCAATTCCCCCGCGCTCGATTCGCCGCTCGTAAAGAACCAGGACCTCAAGTCGGTCATGATCGAGGAAACCCCCTGGTTGCGCGACGCCCAAAAAGAAAGCCAGTCCCGGCGGAACATCGGAATTCTCTTTGACAGCAATCGCCTCGATTACGAGACGGACGCCGTCCTCAAAAAACTTTTCAACACCCGCCTCAATGACGGCCGCTGGCCGTGGTTCCCCGGCGGCCCGGGAGACAATTACATCACGCTTTACATTTTGACCGGTTTTGGCCGCCTCCGCCATCTCCATGCCGATGTGAAAGTCCCCGATCTCCGCCGCTCCATTTTTGCGATGGACGAATGGGCGTCCGAGAATTACAAACGCATACAAAAAGGCCCCCACCCGGATGACTACGTTCCCGATCCCACCGACGCCATGTTCCTTTACTGCCGCGCCTTTTTCATCAAGGACATCCCCGTCAACGACAAGAATACGAACGCCGTCGATTTCCTGCTGCGCCAGTCGCGGCGGTTCTGGCTTCGCAACGATTGCCCGCAATCGCAAGTCCAGACCGCGCTCGCGCTCCATCGCTGGGGGGGCGCTGAAAATAGTTCCACCGCGCTCGCCATCATGAAATCCCTCAAGGAGCGCAGCGCCTCCAGTGATGAGTTGGGTATGTACTGGCCGGATGCCCAACCGGCATGGCTGTGGTATTACGCGCCCATCGAAACTCAGGCGCTCATGATCGAGGCGTTCGATGAAATAATGAATGACGACGCCTCCGTCCAGGCCTGCCGCCTCTGGCTCCTCAAGCAAAAACAGACCCAAAACTGGCCGACCACAAAATCCACTTCGGACGCCATTTACGCGTTGCTGTTGCGCGGCACGAATCTCCTTTCCAGCGACGTTCTCGTGCGCGCGAAATTGGGCGGCACCGACATCACGCCCTCAACGGCCGAAGCCGGCGACGGCTTTTACGAACGCCGTTTCACCGCCCCGGAAATCAAGCCCGCACTTGGCGACGTTACCATCGAAAAGTCCGATGCCGGCCCGGCCTGGGGCGGCCTTCACTGGCAGTACCTCGAGGACATCGCACACGTCACACCGCACGCCGGCACGCCATTCAGTTTGAAAAAGACCCTCTACGTGAGCGTCAATACGAAAACTGGCCGCGTCCTCCATCCCGTCGATGGACCCTTGCGTGTCGGCGACGAATTGGTGGTGCGATTGGAATTGCGCGCCGATCGCGATATGCAATACATCCATCTCAAAGACCAGCGCGGCAGCGGCGCCGAACCGGTCAACGTTCTCTCGCAATACAAATACCAAGACGGCCTCGGCTATTACGAAAGCACCCGCGACACCGCCACTCATTTCTTCATCGATTCTCTTCCCAGGGGGACTTACGTTTTCGAATATTCCCTGCGGCTTCAGCTACGCGGCAGGTACGAGGACGGCCTGGCGGAAATCGAATGCATGTATGCGCCTGAATTCAACAGCCACTCGCAGAGCATTCCGCTCGTCGTTCAATGACGGTTGACCACTTCGTTGTGGGGCGGAAAATGATTGACCTCCAGCCAGTCCTTGAGGCGCCGAATCGTGAGGGTCAATTGCTCCAGCGTCGCCGGTTTCACCAGGAACGCGTTCGCCCCCAAACCATGAGTCCGCTCCACGTCCTCCATTCGCAACGATGCCGTCAAGATGATTATGGAAATCCGTTGCAGCCCCGGCTCGGCGCGAATCCAGGCCAACACATCGAACCCGCTTTTTCTCGGCATGTTCAGGTCCAGCAAAATCACGGCCGGCAGCGGGTGTTGTTTGCGATCGCAGTAGCCCCCTTCGCCCTTGAGATACGCGATCGCCTCCTCGCCGTTATGGACCGCTTGCAGTGGATTGTTGAAGCCGGCCTTTGCGAACGCGATGCGCATGAGATCCAGGTCATTGTCGCTGTCATCGACCATCAGGATCGTCTGCCTGTCATTCATATCTTCAATCTCACGCCTTTCGCAACTCGAACCAAAACTGGCTCCCCCTGCCCGCAACGGAATCCATCCCCACGCGCCCTCCCATCCGCTCGATTCCCTTCTGCACAATCGCGAGTCCGATGCCGGTCCCGGGATAATTCTCCCCGTGCAACCGGTTGAAAACCCGGAACACCTGCCCGTGATATTCGGGCGCGATGCCAATCCCGTTATCTTCCACCCACACGCGAACCCACTCCTCCTCAGCGCCCGAACTTTTCTTCCCCGGGGGCGGTCGGGAAATGCTTTCCGCGCGAATCCGCAATTGCGGCCGCGTGTTCGGCCCCACGAATTTCAATCCGTTGGAAATCAGGTTGAACAAAACCTGGCCGAGCGTTTGCTCATGACCCCGCACGGCGGGAAATGGCCCAACCACTTCTATGCTCGCGTTCCTTTCCTGGATTTCTTTTTCCAGCCGGCCCAAAACCGTCTGGACCAGCGCCTCCAGGTTCACCAGAACAAGCTCCTTGCGTTCCTGGCTGACGCGGCTGAAGGCCAGCAAATCCACCAGAAGGGCATCCATGAACCTGGCCGCCCTGCTGATGCGGCCCGCGTAATTTCGGGCGGTATCGCTCAGAGTTGTTTGCGCCTCCTCCACGAGCATCGCCACGAAACCCTCCATCGCCCGCAACGGCGCGCGCAAATCGTGTGCGATGGTATAAACGAACGTCTCCAATTGCGTGTTGGCTTCGGTCAATTCTCCCGTGCGCTCCGCCACCAATTGTTCCAACTCAGCCGCCTGGTTCGCCAGCCGCCTTTGCGCTTCCCGCAGCGCCGTGTCCGCCTCTCTGCGCCTCGTTATATCGCGGACATTGCACTGGATGACGCTATGGTCATTTTCCGTGTAAAGAGAGCTTACGATTTCGACTTCCCGGTCCTGGCCTTTTTTCGTTTGGATCGCCAGCGCCTCATAACGGGCGTCGCCACTCTTCTCCAGGTCGCGAAGCGCCACCCGGCTCGTCTCCCGGTCCTTGTGCAGGCCGATTTCCCACAGTTCCTTCCCCATAATTTCTTCGTGCGTGTAGCCCAGGAACTGTTCTATGAAGGGGTTGGCGTCCGTGATTTTCCGGGTGGCCGCGTCAACAAGGACGACGCCATCCTGCGCCGCCTCGAACAACCGGCGGTAGCGCGTCTCCGAATGCCTCAACGCCAGGCGCGACGCCAGCCGTTCCGTCACATCCTCGATCGCCATCAAAATAAACGCCGGCGCCGACGCCTCGTTGTCGAGCCGCCGCGCGCTCACGAGCATCGTCCGCCTGCCAATGGCGGGAAACTCATGCACCACCTCAAAGTCGTTAAAGAAGGTATTGCGCGGCAAAATGTCCTCCAGCAATTTCCGCAGCCGCGGGTTGTTCCACGGGCCATTGCCCAATTCGTAAATGAACCGCCCCTGGACCTGGTCTGGCTTCACCTTAAACGTCTTGTAAAACGCGTCGTTGGCGGAGTTCACCCGCAAGTCGCTCCTCAAAACAACCAGCGAATCCCGCGCCGTGCGGATGGTCGCCTCGGCGTAATCCCGCGACTCCTTGGCGGCCTGCTCGCTCCGCTTCAGCGGGTCGATGTCCCACAGCACGACGACCGCGCCGTCGATTTTATTGTCCATCGTCATGTAGGGCCGCACGCGCAACAAATACCAATGTCCCTCTTTGTCCCGCACTTCGCGCTGTTGCATGCTGACGCTGTCAATACTTTCGGTGATCAACCTTTCGAGGTTCTCGAAATCAAGATTATGCCTGATACCGCTCAAGGGCCGCCCCACGTCGGTCGCCATCAAATTGAAAAGCTTTTCCGCCTCCGGCGTAAAACGGCGGATGATGAGGTCCCGACCCAGGAGCAGGATCGGCATGTTGAGGTTGATGTGAAGATTGGCGAGGTCGCCGTTGAGCCGGCTCAGATCCGCGTTGCGGTTGGCCACCTCGTCGTTCACCGTCAGCAACTCTTCGTTGGTCGATTCCAGTTCCTCCTTCGAGGTCTCCAGTTCTTCGTTGACGCTTTGCAGTTCTTCATTGGCCGATTGCACTTCTTCATTGGAAGCCTGCAATTCCTCGGTCGAAGCTTCGTACTGTTCCTGGATGGATTGAACATAATCCCGCGTCTCGGCCAGCTCCCGCTCCATTGCGGCGAGCGCGGCGGATTCCTCCTTCTTCGAAATGACCGAGTGCCTGTTCCCATTGCCCGACTCCGCGGCGGGCGCTTCTTCGTGCCCTGTCCTTGAGGGTTCCAAAAACAAAATCAAAAAGTGCCGCTCCTTCAAATTTTTCAGCGGGATGATTTCAATATTGATCACCCGCGTGTTGCCATTCTGCGCCACTTTCAGGTTGTCCTTGCGCACCCGTTTGTTCTCGCGCTTCGCCTTGTTCAACGCCGCCCTCAACGGCAGCATCAATCCTTCGCGCGCCATCTTCAGCACGTTGAAGCTCGCCTTGCCCGTCGGCGGCTCCAGATACGCGCGAGTCGAACCGCGGAATTGCAGGATTTCCAGGGCGTCATTCACCAGCACTCCCGGCGGGGCATAATGATTGACCATCACGCGGTCGGCCTCGTGTTGCGCGTTCGGCTCGCGGCGGAAAACTTCAGGGACGGCGCCGGCGAGGGCCGACAGGGTTTCCTTCCGCTCATTCCGCGGGTTCCCGAATTTCACGACGGGCAGGTTGATCGAGGGTGTCGGCGCCGGCTTTTTGGCAAAGATTTTATGCTTCTTGTCAACAACTTCAAACAGGTTGGCGTGCGGACCGACCGACTCGGAACTGCCCAAAAATAAAAAGCCCTCCGGCTTCAGCGCGTAATGGAATATCGGGAGCGACCTTCTTTGCACGCTCGGCTCGAGGTAGATCAGCAAGTTGCGGCAACTAATCAGGTCCATGCGCGAGAACGGCGGGTCGCTGATCATATTCTGCCGGGCGAAGACCACCATCTCCCGCAGCGATTTGCTGATCCGGTAGCCGCCTTGCTCTTCAACAAAAAAACGGCGCAACCGCTCGGGCGGAATGTCCGCCGCCAGGCTTTTTGCGTAGAGTCCGTGCCGCGCTTTGTCGAGCAACCCATCGTTCAGGTCGGTCGCGAAAACCTGGAGTTTCGGCGTGCGCGGGAATTTTTCGGATACTTCCACGTAGGCCATCGCGATCGAATAGGCCTCCTGCCCGGTCGAACAGCCGAGCACCCAAACGCGCACCGGTTCGTCGCGCGACGCCCTGGCAAGAATTTTCGGAAAGACCTTTTGCCTCAGCACGTCGAAGGCATCGGCGTTGCGAAAAAAACTCGTCACATTGATGAGCACGTCGGAATACAGCGCGTCCAGTTCCTTCGCGTTGCCTTTCAAAAAGGCGGCGTACTCGCTCAATGTTTTGCTCTTGCTCAGGATCATCCGCCGCGTCACTCGACGCCGGATGGTGCTGGGTTTGTAAAAGCTGAAATCCACCGCGCTGTGGTTGCGAAGCAGAAGGATGATTTTTTTAAAGCTGTTTTCCTGGCCGACCCCCGTCTCAACGCCCCTTCCTGGCGCAGCCGGCCTCGCCTGTTCCGCGCCCACGAGCGGCCAGCCAGGTTTGCCATGGGCCGCGGACGATTCTTCCGCGTTCGTCTCCCGTTCCGCGTCGGAATGAAACTCCGCGTCGTCCTCCTCGCCCGCGCCGGCCACGTAAGGATGTTGCGCAATCTCCTTCAACTCCCTGGCAATCATTTTCGGCGAGAGCACGAAATCAACGCACCCCGCCCCCACGGCGCTGCGGGGCATCGAATCCCATTTCGCCGAATCATCCTGCGCAAAAGTAATTCCCCCCTCGGCCTTGATCGCCTCCAGTCCCAGCGTCCCGTCCGTCGCCGAGCCGGAGAGAATGACGCCGATGGCCCGCTCGTGTTGGTCCTCCGCCAGCGATTCCAAAAACAAATCAATCGACCGATGCACCCCCGTTGCGGGCTGTCGCGCGCTGAGTTTCAGCACCCCTGCGGCGATGGTCATGTTTACATTGGGAGGGATGACGTAAATGTGGTTGCGCTCGACGCGCGTGTTGTTGGTCACTTCGCGCACGGGCATGGAAGCGACGCGCCTGAGAAGATTCGTCAACGCGCTCTTGTGCTGGGGGTCAAGATGTTGGACAAGGACGAAGCCCATTCCGGTGTCCCTGGGCAGGTGTTGGAGCAAATGGGTATAGGCTTCCAAACCTCCGGCTGAGGCGCCGATGCCAACAATCGGAAAACGCGCGGAAGATAAGTCCTTGGCCGCGGCTTTGACTTTGGCGTGGCGGGTGCCTGAGGTTTTTCCAGACCGTGTTGTTCGGTTTCGTCGGCCCATTTGCGAGATCCATTTGGGGGGACTTCACACTTCACCAGGTCCAAACCCTGAAGTGCCAGCCTCAAAATATTGGACGCAACACCACAATATTGTTTCATTGAGGACGTTAAGCAAGTTTTAAAAGGCTCCGCGCAAGGTTTGACGAATGAGGTGAAGGAATGCACACTTTGGCCCGTCAAAAAAGCCAAGATGAACAGTTTTGGTTCGCGCCGCAAATTCCTGCCACCCTTCAGGGGTGCCCGATGAATGCGCAGCCGCCCCCCCCTTCTCCGCCACGCCCGGCTGTCAGCGGAAAGTTCTTTCGCGTGGGCGAGGCCAAGTTCTACGTTAAGGGTTTGACCTACGGCCCGTTCCGGCCAAACGCCGAGGGCGCCCCCTTCGCAAGCCCCGCCGATACCCAGCGCGATTTCGAACTCATTCGCACCCTCCACGTCAATGTCCTGCGCGTCTATCACGTGCCTCCGCGATGGTTGCTCGACCTCGCGCAACTCCACGGCCTTAAACTGCTGATCGACATTCCCTGGGCCAAACACGTTTGTTTCCTGGATTCTCCCAAGCTTCGGGAGGCGGCGTATTTCGCCGTCCGCGACGCGGTCCAGGCGTGCGCGCGCCATCCGGCCGTCTTTGCCTACAGCGTCGTCAATGAATTGCCACCGGACATCGTCCGCTGGTCCGGCCCAAAGGCGATTGCCGATTTTCTCGATGAACTGGTCGCCGTCGCCAAAACGGTCGATCCCGAGTGCCTTTGCACTTTCAGCAATTATCCGCCGACGGAATTTTTGCGCCCGCAAAACATCGACTTCGTTTGCTTCAATGTTTACCTGCACCAGCAGCGGCCCTTCGAGAATTATCTGGCGCGCTTGCAGATGATGGCGGATTCCAAACCGTTGGTGCTGGGCGAATTCGGGATCGACAGCCTGCGCGAAGGCGAAACCCAAAAGTGCGAAATTCTCGAATGGCAGATCGAATCGGCTTTCCGTTGCGGTCTCGCCGGAACTGTCGTTTATAGTTTTACCGACGAATGGCACAAGGACGGGCGCGACGTTCCCGATTGGCAATTCGGCCTCACGACTCGCGACCGCACTCCCAAGCCTTCGTTCGAGGTCGTCCAGCGCAAATTCGCCGAGGCCCCCCATTTCCCCCTTCATCACTATCCCAAAGTCACCGTCGTCGTGGCGTGCTACAATGGCGGACGCACCTTGCAACCTTGCCTGGATTCCCTCGTCCGCCTGAATTATCCCAAGTACGAGGTGATCGTCGTCGATGACGGCTCCACGGACATCACGCCGCAAGTCGCCTCGCTCTACAAAAGCTTCCGGTGCATTCGCCAGGAACACCAGGGCCTCTCTGTCGCCCGCAACGCCGGCCTTTTCGCCGGCGAGGGCGAAGTGATCGCATTCACCGACGCCGATTGCAGGGCCGACGAGGACTGGCTTTATTATCTGGTCGCGGATCTTTTGAAAGGCCCGTTTGTCGGCGTCGGCGGCCATAATTTTCTGCCGCCGGATGATTCCGCGGTCGCGGCGTCCGTGATGGTTTCGCCGGGCGGCCCCGCCCACGTCATGCTCACCGACCGCCAGGCCGAACATATCCCCGGCTGCAACATGGCGTTTTACAAATGGGCCTTGGCGGAAATCGGCGGCTTCGACCCGATTTTCCATCGCGCCGGCGACGACGTCGATATCTGCTGGCGCCTTCAGCAACGCGGCTATCGCATCGGTTTCTGTCCCCCTGGGTTCGTCTGGCATTATCGCCGTTCCACGGTCCCCGCCTATTTGCGCCAGCAAAGCGGTTACGGAGAGGCCGAAGCCATGCTCGTCCGGCGTCATCCGGAATATTTTAATTTTTTTGGCGGCAGCATCTGGCAGGGCCGCATTTACACCTCGTCGAAATTCGGTTTGACGCTGCGCCGCCCCATGATTTATCACGGGCTTTTCGCGACCGGTTTTTTCCAGGGCCTTTATCAAAGCGAGCCGGCGACAGTCCTGATGCTCTGCACGAGCCTGGAATATCACGCCTTGGTAAATCTGCCGTTGCTCGCGTTATCGGTTCCATTCCCGTGGCTCCTGCCCCTGGCCTTGACAAGCATTTTCTTTTCGCTCGGCGTTTGCGTGGCCGCGGGGGCCCAGGCCGAGATTCCCCGCAACAAACGCCGCTTCTGGTCCCGTCCGATGGTCGCGCTTCTCTTTTTTATGCAGCCCGTTGTCCGCGGCTGGGCCAGATATCAGGGCCGCCTCAATTTCGGGCCCACCCCCAAAGGCGCCGTCGAAACTTTCCAGTCCCTGGCGTTGAAAGACCGCCCCGAGGCGCTCGACCACGTGGAGTATTGGTCCAATACAACGATGGACCGCCTGGAATTTGTCCGCCGCATCCTCGATCGCCTGGAACAGCAAGGCTGGGAGGTCAAGCCGGACACCGGCTGGTGCGAGTTCGACGCGGAAATCTTCGGCAGCCGCTGGGCGCAACTCCAACTCTCCACCGTCGCCGAACCCCACGCCGGCGGAAAGCAATTGCTCCGATGCCGGTTGCGCACCGCCTGGTCGCTTTCCTCCAAAGTCGCCCTCTGCTCGCTTTTGGGTTTTGAGCTGGTGGTCATCGGATTTGTCTGGCACTCCCTGTGGCAAATCTGGTTTCTTCTTCTGACGATTCCGGCCTTCGCCTGGTTCGTCGAGCGCGAGCGCCGGGATTTGCAACGCTTGATCTCAGTCGTGCTCGATGACATCGCGAGAAAAATTGGAATCGTTAAGTTGAATCGGAACAAGACAAACCAATGAAAGTGACCCAGGTTTCCATTTGTCCCAGCGAAGCGTCCAAAAAATCCGGACGCCCTTCGCTCACGCCGGAATTGCTCGCCGCCAGCGGCGCCCGTTATTCCCGAAATAACGAAGGGCTGGAATCCATCCTCTCAAAAATTGATCCCGCAAACCTCGAAAAATCTGTCGATTCCATTTTTCGCATGGTCGATTACGGCCATCAATCCATCGCCGACATGGTGCCTGTGGCAATGTTCATCGACGGCGTCTCCATCTGGCTCGCGTATTATATCTGGACGCTTTGCCCCACCGCCGGCGGCCAGGAATCTTCCACCCGCTACATAAGAATTTCCGCCGAGGGTCTTGTTTCGCCCGAGTCCCTCGGAATCGATGACATCCCCCAATGGCGCGAATTGATGGACCGCTGTTTCGCGGCATATCAGGCGTCGTTGCAAATCTGGGAAGAGGCGGCGAAGGACAATCCCGCCTTGATGGGAATTCCCCGCGCGCTGCTTGATGACCCAGGCGAAGTCGCCCGCAAAAAAGTCGCCCGGATGCGCCGCAATTACGCCTTCGACCGCGCCCGCTATTTTCTTCCGGCAACCGCCGCCACCAATCTGATGTTGATCATGTCCGCGCGCGGCTGGGTGAATCTTTGCCAGCACCTGCTTTCACATCCGTTGCCGGAGGCGGTCCGCGCCGGGGAATTGATTGCGGGCGAACTTGAAATCTCCGCCCCACGAATGATCAAGCACGCCCGCCGCACCGAATCCGTCCGCCAATCAATTTCGCGCGAGTTTGAAAAATGGGCCGGCATGGCCGCCTCGCAACCGCCCAATAACGGCCCCCACCTGTCCGTGATGCTCCCCAACGAAGCAAGTACCGATGAAATTTCCTGCGCCCTTGCCTCGCATGACAATCGCTACGCGCCGATTGGCAGCGTGCTTCAACGAACAGGCGTCCGTTTCGGCTGGCCGGCGATGGGCTTTGCGGAGATTCGCGACTTGAACCGGCATCGCACCGGCTCCAAATACTGCCCGCTCGTCCCCCAGGGTTTTTACTTCGCGCTGGACCAGATCCCCGCCGCAAAAAAGTCCGAACTCGAGACGCTGGCCGCCGTGGGCGAAGACGCCACGCGCAAGTCTGTCAAACTATTATCGGAATCCAACCCGTCGTATATCTATTGGACATTGCTGGGGACGGAATTTCCCTTCGAGCACCTGACCACCGCCGACAAGTTCATTTACGAGGCCGAGCTGAGGACGGGTGTGGGAGCGCATTTCCGTTATGCCCGGCATTTGCGCGATATCCTCGTTCTTTTTTACAAGCAATTCCCGTCAACAAAAGGATTGATTCTCGAAGGCAGCGCCGAACCGGAGTAAGCCGCGATTATTTCAGCAAGAGGGTTCGCTGCTGGCTTTCGCACTGAACGGTCACGCTCGTGGCGTTGATGCCCATCACGCGGCAATCGCCCACCACGTCATTCACGTAGAGCAGCTTGCCATTGATGAGCGCGGACCGGCTCTCGGAGGAAACGAAGATCCCCTGCAATCTCAAGTTGTTTAAAGCCATATCCGTCTTGGACAGCGGCGCCGGAATAGGCGCCAAAGGCGCAAGAGGCGCCACGACAGGCGTAGGCGCTGGAGCCGGTTTGACAATTGGGACATTGGCGACGACAACGGCCGGTTTCTCCGGCTGGGGCGCAACCTCTGGAGTCGTCACAACGGGCGCCTGCGCGGACGGGTCGATATCCTTGATGTCGGAATTGCTTTCCAGCCGCGCGAACTCCAGCCAGCACAACAAACCCACGACCGTTGCAATGCCAAGCGCCCCATACAGGACATGCAGCCAATTCCACGTTCGACCGGATGCCAGTGCCGCTGTTTCCGTTAAAGGCGCTGGAGCCGCGGGAGTCGGCGCCGGTGCAGTTTGCGCAGGTTTCGGGGCAGGCGCGGGCGCGGGACGCACAGCGGGACGCGGCGGTGCTTCATTGGTCGTGCGAAGCGCCTCCCGCCATGTGTCGATGCGATCGACTAAGTCCAATTGGGCCAGGTAGTGCGTGTCAAGAACCGGAATAACAAGGGTGTCGTTGCCCGGATTGTCCTCGTATTCCAAAGCGTTGGCGATATGCACCGCCGTCAACGGGCCGAAAGTCTTTTCCGCGGCGCGCGCCGGATGATGATGAAGAGCCGCGGCCTCGATGATGTTCGCCGGCATTCCCCAAAGGCCGAACAGGTAAGCGCCGATCTCCCCGTGGTTCGCCCCAAAAATGTCCTTCTCCACTTCCCACAGCGGCAGCCCCTGCTTGCGCGCCAGTGCGTGCGCGCCGCTGTATTGCTGGTCGAAATTCGCCGCCAAAATCACTTTGCCAAGGTCGTGCATTAACCCGGCCGTATAAGACGAGGCCGCCAAAACAGGATCGCCCATTTCTATGAGACAGAATTCCCGCGCAATCTTCGCCACGCGCGTGCTGTGCCGCCAAATGTTGTCGATGCTGAAATAAACCGGTTTGATCTTATCGTACTGGCTCATCAATTTCACCGACATGATGAGCGACTTCACCGTTTCAAATCCCAGAATGCCCACCGCCTCCCCCGGATCAGTGATCGTTCGCGGAAGGCTGAAGTAGGCCGAGTTAAGCACCTGGAGCATCTTCGTCGTCATCGCCATGTCTTTGGCCACGATCGCCCCCACGTCTTCGGTGGTCGCATCGGGATTGTTCAAAGCGCTGATCACTTCCAGGTAAAGCGATGGAATCGTCGGAAAGGTGCGGATGCGCCCGACCAGTTCGCGCATGTTCGCGTTGATGATCAAATGGTCGGCGGAGACGGAGCGTTCGATGGTGTTTTTGAGCGTGGCTTTGTCGAACGGCTTGGCCAGGAATTGATGCCCCCCCACCATGTGGCTGATGACCCGCTCCTTCATGTCGGCGGGCGCCGTCACGAACCGGATGGTCTCCGGATGCGCCACGCGAACGTGGTTGAGCAATTCCGCGCCGTCCAGTTCAGGGAGATCGATGCACGCAACGATAACGTCGCAAGATTGGTTCTGCATTTCCCCTAAAGCCGCCATGCCGCTTGTGACGCTGGTGACTTGCCACTGCGAACCCATTACCTTGCAAAATTCCTCGAACGCCTCTTTATCGGCGTCTGCAAACAGAATGCGTTTCCCGGGCATACAAGTCCACTGACTGCTTCTATCCCATTGGTATCGACAGTCTCAGGGAAACACTTAAAGTCTGCTCAAGTGCCTGTTAATTAAACTAATGGAAGGGGCGTGAACTGGCGGCCCAGGATCGGCGCGCTTTTTGTCTTGAGCCATTCCTCAAGGATCCCCGCGTAAACCGTCCTGAAATCAACGTTATACCGCAAATCTCCCTCGAACAAATCCCCCGGCGCCAGGCTCGGGTAAGTGCCATGCAACCCCGCTTTGACTTTGTTGCCGATCACAAACATCGGCGCAGCCGCCCCGTGGTCGGTGCCTCCGTTGGCGTTTTCCGCAACCCGCCGTCCAAATTCGCTGAACGTCATCAGCAGCACGCGCTGAAAATTCCCCTGCGCCTTGAGGTCGCCGACAAATGCGTTGACCGAATCGCCCAGGTCCCTCAGCAACCGCTCCTGCTGTCCAACCTGGTTTGTGTGCGTGTCGTAGCCGCCTTGCGATACGTAGAAAATCCGGGTCGGCAATCCCCCAGCGATCAATTTGGCAACCAGCTTCAGCGAAGCCGCCAGTTGGGACGCGGGATACGTGGCGTGGTTCTCAATGTTCTTCGTGATCGCCATTATTTTGTCCGAGCTGACTTCAGCGTCCAGCGCCGTCCGCTCCAGAAAATCAAGCGGCGACCCGTGGTGCGGCATTGACCCGCTGATGGCCCCGATCGTCGCGCCCGAATTATCAACGGAACCATCGTCCTCCGGCGGTTGGT
Organism: Verrucomicrobiia bacterium; assembly: GCA_036272955.1. Classification (GTDB taxonomy): domain Bacteria; phylum Verrucomicrobiota; class Verrucomicrobiia; order Limisphaerales; family Palsa-1400; genus DATAUD01. Next base: position 15,749 of record DATAXU010000024.1, on the reverse strand, counting down.
TGAGTTCGCGAAAAGTTTTTTCCACGCCGTTCATTTCGCCGTCGGCCTTGCGCCCGCCCGCCATGAAACGGTAGTTCTGCGGATTTTCCAGGCTGATCCCAGTCGGGTTCCTGCCGCTGAACGACTGCGGCATCTGCCGCCCGATGTTCACCCCAACCGTCGGGTCCGCGCCCGTACACGCATTGTCAAAATAGCGCCCGATCCACCCATAGGCCTCCACTTTGTCGGAATCGCTCGCCGTCTGCCAGATTTCCGTGGACCGAAAATGGGAGCGATTGGGATTGGGATAGCCGATTCCCTGAATGAGGCTCAAATGCCCCGCGTCGTAGAGTTCCTTGAAACCCGTCAACCCCTGGTGCAGTCCGATCTCATCGTTGATCTTGAGCACCGAGTTCGCCGGCTGCGCAATCCGCCGACGCGCCTTGAAATAATAATCGTTGGCGTAGGGCACCACCGTGTTCAACCCATCGTTGCCCCCGGCCATTTGCAAAACAACCAGGATGGTTGAGTTCTTGCCGGTGGCGATTTGCGTGGCGGAATCGGCCGCTTCGGCTTGCAGCGCGGAAAACGTATTGGAGAGAAACGCCGGCACCGTCCAGCTCAACGCGCCGCCAAGAATTCCCGTCCGCAAAAAATCGCGCCGGGTTTGCAATGTAATGGGCTTATTCATATGGAACCTCTATGTAATTTGATATTCGGGAGTGGACATGAGAAGACGAATGGCGTTGCGGACATCCTGGTCGTCCAGGTCGCTCCGCGGCGAAAGATAATCGCGCAATATTTGACGGTGCTTCTCCGTCAACTGCCCTTGCAGGAAACGTTTCCCCAGCGCGGTGATGAGCTTCTCGATGTCCTGCCGGTCCGTCTCGGGCACAATTTCATCGACGTTCGCCGGCGCCATTCGCCGCGCGGCGGCATTGGCAAATTGCGCCGCCATTTTTTGGCCGGGACCGCCGCCCCCGGACGCTCCGAGCTTCCCCTGGCCCATTACCAGGATCGCAGCCTGATTGTAACGAGCCAGGAGAGTGTTCGTCGTGATCCAGCTTAAACCGCCGTCCCAGCCCTTGACGTTGGGTGGCATGAGGAGATCCTGCCCAAGGTTCTTGACCATTTCCGTGGAAACAATCGGCGGCGGCATCGGACGTTGCAGCAATCGAATTGTCCCGACAAGCCATTGCACCGGGCTTTTGATTTGGCTGCGCATCACCGAATTGGAATAAAATTCCTCCGAGGAAAACATCGTCCGCAGCAGCGGTTTGAAATTATTGTCATTGGTCCGGAATACTTCCGCCAGCGCCTCGATCAATTGCGGGTTCGGATCGTCGGACGCAAAAAATTTCCAAAGCTTGCCGCCGATAAACCGCCCGGCCTGCGGTTCGGCGACGATGGTTTCCAACACGTCGCGCCCGCTCAGGTCGCCCGTTCTGCCAAGCACCGTTTTGATGCCGTTGTCGTGCGCGAACGGCCGGTAGCGGTATTCCTCAGTTTGCCGGTCAAGCGACCACCCGGTCATTGCGCGCGCCGCCTCCGTCACGTCTTTCTCGGTATAATGCCCCTCGCCCAGCGTGAACAGCTCCATGCATTCCCGCGCGAAATTTTCGTTCGCATGTTCCTTCCGGCTTTGGGCCTGGTCGAGCCAGATGAGCATTGCCGGGTCCTTGGCCACCGCTTCCAGCAAATCCAGCCAGTTGCCCTCGCCCATGTTTCGGAACGTGTCGATTTGAAGCCACATGAAATACGCGTCGCGCACTTTGATGGCACTGGTGGCGAAATGTCCGTGCCAAAAAAGCGTCAGCTTCTCCTGAAACGGACGCGGGCCGGTCGCCATCTGCTTCAACCATTCCCCCCGCATCTCCTCAAGATGGCGATATTGCTCCTGCCGGATGTCCCGGGCCATTTCGCGCCGCTTTTCCCCCTCCGCCCGTTTTTCTTCCTCCGTCTTGTTGGAATTATCTTCGTCCCGCGCCATTTGCTGGAGTTGACGGATACGCTCATTGCGTTCCGGGTCCGGCTTGGCCCACTCGGGGCGCGTGTCGGTGCCGGGAATTTTCTCGTAATCGACAAAAAACGACACCGCCTCCTCCGGCCCCAGTTTGAACAGCGTTTCGATCTCGTCAGGCGTCCCGCCAAAACCGGCGCGATTATAAAGGTGCGCCGCGGTGGCGTAGTTCCATTTGGATGCCGGCAGTGGCTTCAGCATAAAAAGTTAGACGTAGTTAATATATCGGCGGTTACGATGAATTTATGGATTTTCCACCGGCGCAATCAAGCTTGTTCCCCCCGGTTTCCGTGTTAAGCTGTGGCCGTGAGTGATGGTTTTACAGAAGCCAGCAAGCCGCTGAAAATGGTCACTTGCGGGCGTTGCCAATCCAAGACGTTCATCTCCGGCGACTTGGCGCCCTTTGCTGTCGAAGACTGTAAAAAATGCGGCCACCCCGTCATGCTCCCGGTCATGCTCCGCAATTTTGAGTTGCGCACGGTCATTGCTTCCGGCGGCATGGGCACCGTTTACACCGCGATGGACACCAAGCTCCAGCGCGAGGTCGCCCTCAAAATGATGAAGCGCGAAATGGCCGCCGATCCCGAAATCATGCAGGCGTTTTATCGCGAAGCCCGCGCCGGCGCCTCCCTCAATCACACCAACATCATTCATATTTACAGCTTTGACGAATTTGAGGGCCAGCCTTACCTCGTCATGGAATTGGCCAATAACGGCTGCCTCGACGGGCGCATCGAACGCGAGGGAACGGTCCCTGAACTGCACATTCTCGACGTCGGCATCAAAATGGCCTCCGCCCTCGCGACCGCCCTCAAACACAATCTGCTTCATCGCGACATCAAGCCCGGAAATATTCTCTACAACGCCGAGGGCGAACCCAAGCTGATCGATTTCGGCCTCGTCCGCGCCGCCGAAGCCGACAATACCTGGGAAGAGCACGTTTGGGGAACGGTTTATTATGTCGCCCCGGAAAAAATTGAGCGCAAGGGCGAGGATTTTCATTCGGACATGTACAGCCTCGGCGGCACGTTATATCATGCTTTGACGGGCCACGTTCCATTCGAAGCCCCGACGGTCGATGAAGTGGTCGCCGCTCACGTCCATACTCCCCTCACGCCTCCCAACCACGTCGTGCCCGAAATCACCGAAGCCACCAGCGACGCCATTGCGCGCGCCATGGCCAAGCAGCCGACCGACCGTTTCGAAACTTACGGGGACATGCAATACGCGCTGGAGATGGCGCGAAGCCAGTTGCTGATGCAACAAGTCCGGCAGACGGGTCAGTCGTCGTCCTCCCGCAAAAGCTTTTGGAAGCGGTAACAGCCCGCCTCGGCTAATCCAAAAGAAACGGCGGAAAGCGGCCCGAGGCCGCTCTCCGCCGGATTGTTTAAAATGTGATAAGCGCCAGCCCTATTGAGGAGGAGGCGTTGCTGCCGGCGGCGGGGTTGCCGGGGCAGTTGGGCGCACTGGCGGGGTCGTCAACCGCAATGTGTTGGCAATCCAGGAGCCGTCTTCCTGCTTCTTTCCTGAACCGGCAGCGCGCAGCCCTTCCTTGACGTCCGCAAAAACAGCGGGCTCGCGGTCTTTGGTGATTCTGGTCGCGGACGTGACTTTGACCGTCGTTTCGCCGGCCCTGCCTTTGAGTGTCAGGGTCATGGCGGTGGCGTCAACCGTGGTAACGAGGCCGCCGAATCGCGCCGCGCGCGGTCGTGGCGGTGGCGCGGTGTTGGTGGTGGAGTCCTGCGCGCGCACCGGCAGCGCGGCAAACGCCATTGCGGTAAGCAGGACAAACGAAAGTTTTGTTATCGACTTCATATATTTTGTTGAGTTCGTGCAGTTTAAATTTTCTGGAACCGCGCACGTGATAACAAACTCCCCCCTCTGTGCCAAGTATTTTTTTCAAGCCGCAGTTTAGGGTATTACCCCATTAGATCGCCGCAGTTTTCAGTTTACGCCCCCCCGCGACGTACAGTTTACTTCCCCTGTGGCAGAAAGCATGGACGACAAAACTGCAAAAAGCCCGGCGCCTCCCCCACCGCCCCCGCGTCCCCCCGAATCAATCCCGGTCCCGCCTCCCCGGCCAAGGCGCCGCGTCGCGCGCCTTGTGATTGCCGTGGTGCTGGCGGTGATCCTCATTGCGGGCGTCGTCGCCTATTACATGGTTTACGTCGCTCCATACGAATCCACCGACGACGCCTTCATTGACGGTTACTCCGCATTCATCAGCCCGCGCGTTGCCGGCCCGGTCGTCCGCCTCCTCATTCGCGACAACCAATGGGTCAAGCAGGGAGACCCGCTGCTGGAAATCGACGACAGCGATTATCAAACTCAACTCGCCCGCGCCCGCGCCGACCTCGCGACCACCAAAAGCCAGGTCGCCCAGGCCAAAACACTGATCGTTGTTGACCAGGCAAAGGCGGAACAACAGGAAGCCGCCGTCGCCGCCGCCCAGGCCACGGCCCAACGCGCCGCGGACGACCGCCGCCGTTACGAATCCGTCCAGAGCAACGCCGTTTCCCGCAGCCAGCTCGATCTCGCCAAAACCCAGGCCACCTCCACTTCCGCCAACGTCCAGGTCGCCCGCGACAGCGCGAAGGCCGCCGCGGCCCAGGTCGATGCCGACCGCGCGGAACTCGACACCGCGATTGCCCAGGTCGGCCAGGCCGAGGCCAGCCTGCATCAGGCGGAATTAAATCTTTCCTACACAAAAGTCGCCGCGCCAATGGATGGCCGCATCACTCATCGCACTGTGGAACAAGGCGCCTACGTCCAGGTCGGCCAGGCCCTTCTCGCCATCGTGCCGGACTACGTGTGGGTCACTGCCAATTTTAAAGAAACGCAGATGGAATATATGCGTCCGGGGCAGCCAGTGACGATTCATGTCGATGCTTACCCGCATCACGAGTTCAAAGGCAAAGTGGACAGTCTGCAAGCGGGCTCCGGTGCCGCCTTCAGCCTGCTGCCCCCCGAAAACGCCGTGGGCAACTACGTCAAAGTCGTGCAGCGCGTGCCGGTGAAAATTCTTTTTGACGAGCCTATCAATCAAACCAACGAGGACATCGCGCCAGGCATGTCCGTCGAACCCAAGGTCAGGGTCAAGTGAGCGAAGCCTCTCCAGCCGGAACCTCCCATATGGAATGGCGCCCGCGGGTCAACCCCTGGCTCATCGCCCCGGCCGTAATGCTCGCCACTTTCATGGAAGTGCTCGACACTTCGATAGCGTCCGTTTCCCTCCCCTACATCGCCGGCAATCTCGGCGCGACCTCCTCCCAGGCGACCTGGGTGCTCACCAGTTATCTCGTTTCCAACGCGATCATCCTCCCTGCCAGCGCGTGGTTTTCGAGCGTGTTCGGTCGAAAACGGTTTCTGATCACGTGCATCATTATTTTCTCCGCCTCGTCATTTCTGTGCGGCGCCGCCACCAGCCTCGCCATGCTCATCGTGGCGCGGACGCTCCAGGGCGCCGGCGGCGGCGCATTGCAACCGCTCGCCCAATCGATCCTCCTGGAAAGCTTCCCGCCCGCCAAACGCGGCGTGGCCATGGCCGTCTATGGCGTCGGCGTCGTCTGCGCTCCCATCCTTGGCCCCACTCTCGGCGGCTGGCTGACCGATACCTGGTCGTGGCGCTGGGCGTTTTACATCAATGTCCCCATCGGCATTATCGCCGTGATTTTCATTAGCGCCGTCGTCGAGGATCCCCCTTATATTCGCGCCGTCCGCCGGCACCTGGACGCCATCGGCTTCGGTTTCATGGCTATCGGACTGGCAACGCTCCAAATCGTCCTCGACAAGGGACAGGAAGTGGATTGGTTCGGCGCGATTTGGATCCGTTGGATGGTTTTGATTTGCGCGGTGTCCCTGGTGATTTTTGTCATCCGCCAGCTTTACGCCAAAGACCCCATCGTCAACTTGCGCATCCTCAAAAACCGCAACTTCGCGGTCGCCTGCGGCTTGTTTTTTATGTTCGGCGCGGGAATTTACGGGATGATCACGCTCCAGCCGTTGTTTCTCCAGCTCCTCCTCGGCTATACCGCCTTCAACGCTGGCCTGACCGTCAGCCCGCGAGGCGTTGGCGCGCTCCTTTCCCTCGCAATTGTCGGAACAATGATCGGAAGACTCGGCGCGCGGAAACTGGCCGCGGCGGGCTTTGTGGTTTTCGCCTACTCCGCCTTTCTTTTCAGCCGGATGACCCTCGGCGTTTCACAAGACCACCTGATTCCGCTCAATATCATCAACGGGATTGGCACTGGTTTTATTTTCGTCCCACTGACGACCGTCGGCATGGGAACTTTGCGCAACGACCAAATGGGCAACGCCGCCGGCATTCAAAATCTTCTTCGCAACATGGGAGGCAGCGTTGGCATTTCACTTGTCTCGACGTTCCTCGACCGCTGGTCGCAAAGGCACCAGGTTTACATGGTGGGCAATTTCACCCCGCTCAGCCCCATTTACCGCCAGCAATTCGGCGCGCTCCAGTCCTTTTTGCAAACGCGCTTCAGCCCCGCTGACGCCGCCGCGCGGGCGCAAAACATCCTCTACAACGTCATCCACACCCAATCCAGTTATTGGGCTTTCATCGACTTGTTTTACGGGTTTATGTGGGTGGGTATTGCTTGCGCCGTGTTGGTCTGGCTGCTAAAACAAGTGAAACGCAATCCCGCAAGCCCCAATGTGGTCGCGCATTAACAACATTCCTTTCCCATGATACGCATTCTTGTCATTGAACGGGAGTTTGGCGCGGGCGCCGCAACCATCGCCGACCTCACCGCCCGCCGCCTCGGCTGGAAACTTCTTGATCACGCCCTGACCGAGCAGATCGCCCAACTCGCCAAAATCAGTCCTGAAGTCTGCCAGCATCGTGAGGAGCGCATCGATTCCTGGCTCTACAGGCTGGCCAAGGTTTTTTGGCGCGGCAGCCACGAGCGCAGCGTCGGTTTCCCGGACACCGACATTGTCGATGCCGACCACTTGATTTGCCTCAGCCAGCATGTCATCGAAAACGCCGCCCAGGAAGGCCTATGCGTCATTGTCGGCCGCGCCGCCGCCTATTTCCTGCGCGAACGAACGGACACGTTTTGCGTTTTCCTCTACGCCTCCCGCGAATTCAAATACCGCCGCGTTCTGGCGGAAGTCAAAAACGAAGCCGAGGCCCTGAAGTTGACCGACACCGTCGATGAGGAACGCGCCGCGTTCATCCGGCACTATTATAAAGTCGAATGGCCCTCGCGGCATCTCTATAATGCGATGCTGAATACCGCCATCGGCGACGATGCCACGGTCGATACGATCCTCAATCTAATCGATGCCGCAAACCGGCGGGAGGTCGAGCGTGCGAAAAGCTGAAACGCTGTTTCTCTTCCTGGTCGCCGGCGCGCTTCTGGCCGGCTGCACGGTCGGCCCCAATTACCACAGGCCCCCCGCCAATCCACCCTCTGAATGGGTCTCCCCCATGACGGGCGGAGAAACCAACACTCCCTCCGCCGACGCCCAATGGTGGAAATCATTTCACGACCCCGAATTGGACTCCCTCATCGTCCGCGCCGCCGAATCAAATCTGGACCTTCGCGCCTCCTTGGCCAGGGTCCGCCAGGCCCGCGCCCTGCGCCAAATCGCCTCCGCCGCCCTGTGGCCCACAATCGACGCCAACGCCAGCTACACCGCCAACCGCTACAGTGCCACCAGCCTCTTCCCCTTCCCGCCCGGCACGCCCCTGGAGGCGGACCTCTATCAAGCCGGCTTTGATTCCACCTGGGAACTGGACGTCTTCGGCGGCACGCGCCGCTCCGTCGAAGCCGCCCGCGCCGAACTCGCCGCTGCCGAATATGGCCGCCGCAACCTCTTGCTGACGGTCTATGGAGAAGTGGCCCGCAATTACATCCAGGCGCGCGCCTTTCAAAAACGTCTGGCGGTGCTGCGAGACAACATCAACGCGCAGGAGCAAATCCTCTCGTTGACGCGCGATCTTTTCGCCAAAGGCCTCGCCACCGACCTCGATGTCCAACAGCAAACTGCATTGCTGGCAACAAGCCAGTCCGAAGAACCCGCCTTGGACACCGGTTTCCGCGGCTCCGCATATCGCCTCGCCGTCCTGCTTGCCCATCCCCCAGGCGCGTTATTGGATGAATTGCTTGCCCAGGCTCCCATCCCCGCCGCGCCGCCCGTCGTCCCCGTCGGCCTGCCGTCCGAACTGATCCAGCGCCGCCCGGACATCCAGCAAGCCGAGCGCCAACTGGCCGCCGCGACCGCCCAAATCGGTGTCGCCACCGCCGACCTTTTCCCCAAGTTCTCATTGACCGGCAACGCCGGCATGGAAAGCATTTACGCCAGCGACTGGTTCTCCGCCGGCAGCCGTTATTGGGCGGCCGGCCCGATGGTCCAGTGGCGCATTTTCGATGCTGGCCACATTCGCGCCAACATTCGCCTCCAAAACGCCCGCCAGGAAGAAGCGCTTGCGACGTACGAGCAAACCATCCTCGGCGCGTTTGAAGATGTCGAGAACGCCTTGACCGCCTACGCTCACGAGCAAATCCGGCGCGAATCGTTATCGCAAGCCGTCAATGCCAACAAGCAAGCCACCCAGCTCTCCGAGCAATTATACCGAAACGGCCTCGCCGATTTTCTCCGCGTCCTGGAAGCGCAGCGTTCCCTCTATGAAAGCCAGGACGAATTGATCCAGAGCGATCAAACCGTCTCCGCAAACCTCGTCGCCCTCTACAAAGCCCTCGGCGGCGGCTGGAACCCCCGCTAACTATACTGACCGCCAAAAACAATTTCCGAAATGGCAGGCGTCGGAACGGTCTGCCTCTAGCCAGTTGTTTATTCTTCCTGCCCCTCCTGTTCTTCGTGGTGATCCTTCTGGATTGCTTCGTTGTGATTGAATTTCCGAAAGACAGCCAAATGGCCTGGCGAACCGGGCCGCGTTTTCAGAACGCAAAACAGTGAGCAAAATTCTAGGGAGTGACCGTCTCCAAGACCGCAAACACTGCGAAGTCGGCAGGATTGGATGTCAGCAGCCGACGAACACCACCAACGTGAAGAACCGCTGCCAACTGCGTGTCAAGAATCCGCTTGCGCCCAAGCTTGAACTGACGCATCCAACGCAACGTTTGATCCATGCTTTCCGGAGTTGGCTCAAGCAGGCCGACTGCCGGGTTTTTCAGGAACTCCTCCATCCAGTCCAGTGCTTCGGTCATTGTAAGCGGTGGACTGAACCTGCGATCGTCTGTAGCTACATGGAGAAATTCCCCACCTACCAGCGATGGAAAAACCAGTTTCTCGCCTTTGGCTGTCTCGACTTGGACTGCCGCCAAGGTCTTGGCGTTGGCCGGATGATCGGCAAACGCAAGTTGGACGAGGATGTTGCAATCCAGGCCAATCATCGCCGTCCGAACATTTCCTCAGCCAAGTCTCCTTGGGAAATGATAGGCGTCAGGACCCGGTGACCTTTAAAGGAGCGAATTTGCAAAGGCGTGCCAGCGGAAACGGCTTTTTCGGAAGCAGACACAAGTTTAGCCACAGGCTTGTTGCTTTGCGTTAGCAATACCTCGTTTCCCGCCTGAACCATCTTTACCAGGTCGGCGATCTCCGCAGCCCCGATTTCAGTTGTGACTAACATTCCGGCCAACCTACTCCCGTTTCAAATCATTGCCAAGCTCTCTTGCGCTTGTGGCGGTGCCAGCAATAAATTCCGAGCGGGCCAACTGTTCGCAAATCAACTCCACCGTTCGTTCCGTCGCCCCGAGATTTTGTTGGACGATCTGCCGGGCGCGAGCGCCAAGATCCGCGCGCCGCCGTTCATCAGAAAGGAGTTCGCCCACAGTCTTTTCCAAATCCGCGGCGTCACTCACTTGCACGACAGCCTGCGCCGCAAGAAACCCCCGGACGATGGATGTGAAATTCTGCATGTTCGGGCCGAACACCACAGCCTTGCCCAATGCCGCCGGCTCGATGGGATTCTGCCCCCCTTTGGTGGTCAAACTTTTGCCGACAAATACCAGATCGGCGATCTCGTAGAAATATTTCAATTCGCCCGTGCTGTTGACCAGCAGGCAGTCCACCTCCCCAGGCTTAATCTCCGTGCGGCGCATAAACCGAACGCCGTGGGAGGTCAATTCCTGCGCCACTTCCGCCGTCCGCTCGACATGACGCGGCACGAGCACAAGAAACAATTCGGGAAACCGTTTGCGCAATCGCAAAAAAATCTCCGCAAGCACGCCCTCCTCGCCCGCATGAGTGCTTCCCGCCACCAGAATCTTCGCCGTCTCGCTGACGCCGATTTGCCGCAACAACGCGCCCGCGTCCAGTCCAGGACGAATGTCCGGTTGCGCAGCGTCAAATTTCAAGTTCCCCACTTGCCGCACTCCGGTCGCCGGAAATCCCAGTTCACGCAACCGCTCCGCATCACCCGCTTCCTGGCAGCCCACCGCGCGAAAGCGCGAGAAGATGGGGCGAAATAGAAAACCCGCCCGCCGATACCGCGGAAAGGAGCGATTGGAAATGCGCGCGTTGACCAGGAACAACGGAATTTTCCGGTTGATCGCCTCCCAGAGAAAATTGGGCCACAGTTCCGCCTCCACCAAAATAACCGCGCCCGGGCGGAAGGTATTCAGCGCCCGCCGAACGACTCCAAAAAAATCCGCGGGATAATAAAAACGCGGAATGTGCGGCGGCAATCTGCGCGTCAGTTCGCCCATGCCCGTCGAAGTGGTGGTGGAGACGACAAATTGAAAAGTCGGCAGCCGCGGCTCCAGCGCCCGGATCAACTGGAGGCAAATCCCAACCTCCCCGACGCTGACCGCATGCAGCCAAAGCACCGTTCGCCCGCCCTCGGTTTTTTTTGCTTCCGTCCCGTAAAATCCAAACCGCTGCATGAATCCCGGCCGCCAATTCGGCCGGCGGCTCATTTTGAGAAAATACCACGGCGCGCTCAACCAGAAGAAAATTACGAATAGAATGTTGTAAGCAAATCTCACGTCACTGTCTAAAAAAACTCAGCCAGATTATTACCAGCAACGGAAGCATGATGGGCACCGCCCACTTACACAAGTATTCAAGAAACGCCGGCGACCGCACTTTGTGATGGTCGGCAATCGCCTTGACCATCAGGTTCGGCCCATTGCCCACATACGTCAGCGCCCCAAACAAAACCGTTCCGACACTCAGCGCCACAATATTCAGCCCCAGCGTTCCATGAAGCGCCTTGAAAAACGCCAGGTACGCCGGCGCGCTGTCCAGGAACCCGGAAAGCGTCCCGCCCGCCCAATAAATCTGTCCCGGCGAAAGTTTTCCGCCCACGTTCAGGAGCAAGTCCAGCAGCGGCATCATCGTCGCGAAAATGCCGAAAAATAAAACAGCCACCTCCACAATCGGCCGAAAACTGAAATGGTTCGCCTCATGAATCGCCTTCGGTGTCGCCAAAAAAGATGCCGCCGCCGCGCCCAGCATGAGGATTTCCGAAAGAGGCGAATGCCCCCGAATAAAAATCGCGCCCACAATCACCGTCAGAAACACAACATTCCACAGCCCGTCAAAATGCCATCCATGTTCCGTTACCTCGGCGCTTGCCGGGACGCCGCGCACGTCGATGCAGTAAAACACGGCCAAAAGAAACGCCATGCTGATCACCCACATCAGCCAGCAATGTTCCAGCACCCACCAAAACGGAACACCTTCCAAATAACCGATCAACAGCGGCGGGTCTCCAATCGGCGTCAGGCACCCGCCCACGTTGGATATTATGAAAATAAAAAACACGACGTGATGCGCCGCCGTTCGCGCGCCATTGAGACGCAGCCAGGGACGAATCAGCAGCATCGACGCCCCCGTCGTGCCCAGGATGTTCGCAAGGACTCCACCAATTGCCAGAAACGCCGTATTCAAAGCCGGCGTCGCCCGTCCCCGGACGCGAATGTGGATCGATCCCGAAACCACGTACAGCGAACCGATCAACGCCATGAACCCCGCGTAATCCCGCCCGGTGCGATGGACCATTTCCAACGCCTCCTTCGTCGGATGCCACAGGTAATAGCTGAGCGTGATGGCCGCCAGGAACAGCGAGACCTTGGCGTAATGCCGTTCCCACCATTCCGCCGCGTGCAGCGGGAGGACAGCCATGCTCATCAGCAATACGCCGAAGGGCACGACCATCCACCAACTCGGTTGATGCATACATTGTTCTCAATGCATACTTTATTCTCAAAGGCCAAGCCCCAAATCGGAAACCGCCCCGCTGCTGCGCCGGCGGATTTGCCGTTGCCGCGCCTGCTGCCGCCGCGCCTCCTCCGCCTTTTCCTCAAGGAGGATCGGAAACACCAGCAACGGGAATGGCGTAAACCACGCCAGGCTGGCCGCGTCATTGGCCGCGCGACGCAACGCCGGGTTTAACGCCGGTTCCGCCGTCCGCGCCAATTGCTCCTTCAAGAGCCGCGCCTTCAACTCGTCCAATTCACCCTCCACAACGCCGCGAAACGGCACCGGAGGGATCGGGCCGAGTTCAAACCGGGTTTCCGGCCCGAACCGTGTTTTGACCTGTTTCTGATTGTATCTGTTTTTCATGTAATCCTTTAAAAGCAAAAAACCCACGATTGACTCGGCAATCGTGGGTTTCAAAAATTGTTTCTGGGTCTCAGAAAATTGAATCCACTTTGCCGCAAAACCGGGAGCAATGCTGCATCGTTACAGCCTCCCAGCGGCAAATTAGCCACGCGCGATTTTGAATTTTCAACGTGTTGTTCATTTCAACTGCGCCTAGTTAAACCGATAATCCCGGTTTTGTCAAGTGCGTCCATTTTATGCAAGTTTGACACGTTCTGGAGTCATCGGCAGATTAGGGGGTGTCACTTGAGCTGAAATCCCAGCCATCCGAAGCCTCGCTTATTTCCACCGTCTGGAATTGGGCGGATTTCGTCAAGATTTCCCATACCGTTTTCGCGCTTCCGTTCGCCTTGGCCGCGATGGCCCTGGCCGCCCGCGACCATCACGGCTGGCCCGGCTGGCGGATATTCCTCCTGGTCCTCGCGGCAATGCTCTGCGCCCGCACCTGCGCCATGGCCTTCAATCGCATCGCCGACCGCGAATTCGATCGCGCCAACCCCCGCACCGCCGGACGCCACCTGCCGACCGGCAAAATATCCCTCAGCTCCGCCTGGATTCTATGCCTGTCCGCCGCCGCCGGCCTGGTCGGCGCAAGTTATTGTCTGAACCCCCTTTGCTTCTGGCTCTCCCCAGTCGCGCTATTTTTCGTCTGTTTTTATTCGCTCACCAAACGTTTCACCGATTTCACGCACGTCTTTCTCGGCATCGCGCTCGCCCTGGCCCCGCTCGGCGCGTGGATCGCCGTGAAAGGAAATTTCCAACTCTTCCCCGCCGGCTACGGCTGGCGAACTCTCCAATACAGCGCCGTCCTGCCCTTGCTCCTCGCCGTCGCCGTCGTCTTTTGGCTGGTTGGTTTCGACATTATATATGCGTTGCAGGATTACGAGTTCGACCGTCGCCACGGCCTCCACTCACTCGTCGTAAGGTGGGGCGTCCGCAATTCCCTCTCCGCCGCCTTTCTCGCCCACATGATCATGTGGGGAATTCTCGCCGCCTTCGGAATGCTCGCCGGCTTCAAGTTCGCCTACAACATCGGCCTCGTTTTCATTTTGGGCTGCCTGATGCTGGAACATTGGCTCGCGCGCCGCCGCGCTCTGAATTGGGTGCAACACTCCTTCTTCCGCCTCAACGCCCTCATCAGCATCGTCTTTCTGGTTGTGACTCTGACCGAAATCGTGTTTCCATTCTTCCGTTTTAAAACTTTAAGTTGAACACTCTTTTACAACACGGCGAATTGCGCGACCTCCACGAAAAGGTCGCTGCCGGCGTTCGCATCACCAACGATGACGCCCTCCGCCTTTTCGAAAGCAAGGACCTCAACGCCCTCGGCGCAATCGCCGACCTCGTTTGCCGCCGCAAGAACGCCGGGCGCGCCAGCTACATCATCAACCGCTACGTCAACTATTCCAATTACTGCATTTTAAGCTGCCAGTTCTGCGCGTTCGCGCGAAAAAAACGCGACGCCGACGGCATGCAATTCACCATCCCGGAAATCGTCCAAAAAGCCCGCGAAGCGCTCGCCGTCGGCGTGACGGAATTGCACATTGTCGGCGGCCTGCACCCGTCGCTCCCATTCAGTTACTACACGGAAATGTTGCGCGAACTCAAGGCCCTCGATTCCCGCCTGCAACTGAAATGCTTCACCGCCATCGAAATTCTGCACCTCGCCTGGCTCGCGAAAAAATCCGTCCCCGAGACGCTGATCGCCTTGAAGGAGTCGGGCCTCGATTCCCTGACCGGCGGCGGCGCGGAGATTTTCCGCAAAGAAGTGCGTTCCCAAATCGCCAAGGGAAAAGAATCCGCCGAGGAATATCTCGATGTCCACCGTGCCTGGCACAAATTGGGCGGCCGCAGCACTTGCACGATGCTCTACGGCCACGTCGAGAATCTCGCCGACCGCGTCGATCACCTGAACTATCTGCGAAATCTGCAGGATGAAACCGGCGGCTTCACCGGTTTCGTTCCCCTCCCCTATCAACCCGAGAACAACGAAATCCCCGTCAAGGTCCCGCCCACCGGCTTCGATTCCCTGCGCACCATTGCGATCAGCAGAATCTACCTCGACAATTTCGATCACATCACCGCGTACTGGGTCGGCCTGAGTTTGAAACTCGCTCAAGTCGCGTTGAATTACGGCGCGGACGACCTCCACGGCACCATCCTCGAAGAGCACATTTTCCACATGGCCGGAGCCAAAACCCCGCAGCTCCAAACCGAAGCCGAAATGGTCAAAGCCATTCGCGAAACTGGCCGCATTCCCGTCCAGCGCGACACCTTTTATCGCCCCGTAAAAATTTGGAATGGCGAAGCTACATCCGATCCCGAAACTTCCACCTCCTCGAAAATGCTTCAGGAAAATCTGGCCACGGCTTAGAAATCCCATGCCGACACCCGAAGACACGCCAAAACTTCGCCTCGCCCCGCTGGAAACGCCCGAAGAACTCGCCCGCCGCTTTGAACGCGAAACCCGCCCCGTTATACTCCAGCGCGAAAGCCAGTTGGAAACCTCCCTCGGCGATTTCAAAGCCGGCTCCGTCCCCTATCTCAACGCCGCCCCGCTAACGCGCGGTTTGGAGGAACAAATCCTGTTCGCGCCGCCCTCCGAATTGGCGCGCCTCCTGCGCAACGACAACCTCGACGCCGCGCTGCTCAGCATCACCGAAGTTTTGCTCAACGACCGTTACGACATTCTCGATGGCATCGCGGTCGCCTCGCTCGGCGAAGTGCAAAGTGTCTTTCTCGCCCACCGCCAGCCGCTGGAAAACGTGCGCGAAATTTTTTGCGACACCGCCTCGCTCGCCAGCGTCAATCTGCTCAAGGTGCTTCTCGCGGAACGCGGCATCCACGCCTCGCTTCAACCGCTCCCAAATTACGAAACCGCCCCCGCCTTGGAAAACGTCCTGCTCATCGGCGATCCCGCCATTCACTTCGCCCGCTCGTCTCCACCGCACGCGATTTGGGATTTAGGCGCCGCATGGTTTGAGTTGACGCGGCTTCCGTTCGTCTATGCCGTCTGGGCATTGCGCCGCATTCCCAACGACCTCCTCCGCCGCCGTTTGCGCGAGGCCAAAAATTTCGGAATGGACACCCTCGATCACATAATCTCCAGCCGCACGGAATTCGACTACGCCTTCCGCAAGGATTACTTAAGCTGGCA
>DATAXU010000023.1:0-13595 GCA_036272955.1 Verrucomicrobiia bacterium | reverse complement strand
GGGACAAATTGGACCGGCACACTCATCGGAGGCGCCACCCTCTCGGGCGGCCAGGTCGTGCTCGACGGCAGCAGCGGCTATGTTCAACTTCCGGCCGGCCTCGTCAGCAACATGGACAACCTCACGTTGGAGACCTGGGTTACTTTCATTGGCAATCCGATCAATACCTGGGCGCCCGTTTTTGCCTTCGGCGATACGGACACCAATTCAGATGCCAACTCAGGCCTCGGCGAAAATTACGTGGTCTTCCAGCCGCACACTGCGGCACCCGCCTGCCAGCAGGCATTCGGCCAGGGTCTGCCCGGCAGCGGCGCGGAAACCGATGCCGTTGGAGCCAACCCGTTGGACGGCTTGACCAATGTGCATATCGTTGCCGTCTATAATGCGGATGCCGGAACTTTTGTCTATTACACCAACGGCGTCCTGGCGGCCAGCGCCAACATCTTAAACACGTTGACAAGCCCCAGTTCTTTCGCCGGACCGTGCGGCGGCCATACGGCCCTGGCCTACACACTCGGCGCGGACCCGTTCAACTTTCTCGGCCATTCCCTCTATGCGGCCGATCCCTACCTGAATGCTTCCTATGATGAGTTCCGCGTTTACGACGCCGCGTTGCAGCCGTCCCAAATCATGGCGGACTATCTCATCGGGCCAAGTCAGGTCATTGGCAGCAACACGAACATAACGTTGACCGCGACGGTCTCCGCCGGAAATCTGACCATCACATGGCCGACCACAGCAGCATCGGTCGCCCTGGTATCCAGCCCGGTGCTGGGCGCGGGGGCTGCCTGGACGCCGGTCGTCGGCACACTCACGATTGTCGGCGGAAATTACCAGGAAACAGTGACGGCAACCGGCACCTCCCAATTCTTCAAATTGGAATAGGGAGCGGTCACCCATTATAGGTCAAACATGGGGAAGATGCGGAAATTTTGGGGATTTTTTGGGATTGTTTGGCTTATTTCCGCATCGGCAGCGTATGGTCAGGCCACGATTACGGTTTTGGCCGACCAGCCCGGCGTGTCGATCAGTTCCAACTTGTTCGGCATTTTCTTCGAGGAAATCAGTTCCGCCGGGGATGGCGGCATCTATGCCGAACTGGTCCGCAACCGCTCCTTCGAGGATTCCACCAACTCCATCCCATTCTGGACCCTCGTCACCAACGGCGCCGCGACGGGCCAGATGACCCTCGACGCCTCCCTCGCATTAAGCCCAACCAACCTGCACGCCCTCAAGCTAACGATGTCCAGCGGCGCCGGCGCCATCGGCGCCGTCAACGCCGGCTATTGGGGCATCCCCCTCACCGCCGGCGCGACCTACAATCTGGGATTCTACGCACGCGCTCCCGCCGGCTTCACCGGGCCTCTCACAGCGGTTTTGGAAAGCACAACCGGGACAATCTACGCCGAAATGTCCGTCAACGGCCTGAACACAAACTGGCAACATTTCGAACTTGGTCTGGTCCCCAGCCAAACCGACCCGGCCTCGCAATTGCTTTTGGAAATCGAACAACCGGCAACGGTCTATCTCGATTTTGTTTCCCTCTTTCCGGCCCAGACATTCAACAATCGAACCAATGGCCTTCGACCCGATCTGGCGGACATGCTCGTCAATTTGAAACCTTCCTTCGTCCGCTTTCCCGGAGGCAGTTGGGTGGATGGCCTCTCCATCGCCGACGCCTACCATTGGGATGTGACGGTCGGCGACCCGGCCAATCGCGTCCCGCGCACCAACCTCTGGGGCTACATGGTCGATAACGGCCTGGGCTACCACGAATACTTGCAGATGTGCGAGGACATCGGCGCCGTGCCGCTCTTCGCCGTCAACTGCGGGATGGATGTCAACCAAAACGCCGTCCCCACAAACCAACTCGCCCCCTGGGTGCGGGAAGCGGTCGATGCGATTTCCTACGCCAACGACGCCACCAATACTCCCTGGGGCGCACAGCGCGCGGCCAACGGCCACCCCGCCCCCTTCAATCTTCGTTACATGGAAATCGGCAACGAAAATAACGGCCCCTCCTACAACGCCAATTACGGCCTGTTCTACACCGCCATCAAGTCCAACTACCCTTACATGCATCTCATCGCCAATTCGCAAGGCACCATTCCGACTTCCGCCCCTGTTGAAATTGTCGATGAACATTACTATTCCTCCCAGGCGGCCTTCAATTCCTATGCCACCAAATACGATTCCTACAGCCGTGCCGGCCCGAAAGTTTTCGTGGGCGAATACGCCGTCACTTCCGGCGGCGGCAACGGAAACATTGCCGGCGCATTGGGCGAAGCCGCTTTCATGACGGGGATGGAGCGTAATTCCGACATCGTGGAATTCGCCTCCTACGCCCCGCTCTTTGCCAACCTGAATAACAAGGATTGGAATCCGGACCTCATTTATTTCAACGGCACGCAGGTTTACGGCACGCCCTCCTATTATGTGCAGCAGATGTTTTCGTTGAACCGCGGCGATTACGTGTTGCCGTCCGTCGTTGCCTACACAAACACCAACGGCAACACCATCTATCACGGCGCAATCGGGCTGGGTTCGTGGAACACTTCAGTGCAATACACAAACGTCCTGGTCACCAGCAATGGCGTGACACTTTACCAAAGCGATTTCGCTGACAATGGCGCCGCCGGCTGGCGCGTCTTCAATGGCACATGGACCGTCGTAAACGGCCTTTACCAGCAGACCGCCATTACCACCGATTGCTATTCTACTTCCGGCAATACCAACTGGGCCAGCTACACCATCTCATTACAGGCCAGAAAAGTCACCGGCGACGAGGGTTTTCTCATCTTGTTCAACTGGATGGACGATAACAATTGGACCTGGTGGAACATCGCCGGCTGGAACAACACCCTCGACGGCATCGAACAAATGTCCGCCGGCGTCAAATCCCTCATCAGTCCGCAGATCAGCGAAAGCGTCAACGCCAACCAGTGGTACAATATCCAAATTGTCCTCACCGGCCCGCGCATCCAGTGCTATCTCAACGGCGCGTTGATTCACGACATCTCCTATGACGCCGGCATCCTCACCGCCTCCACCAGCTATTCCGAGTCCACCGGCCAGATCATCGTAAAGGCAGTCAACTCCTCCACCACGCCATTGCCCACAACCATCCAGGTCAACGGCCTCGACTCTGTTTCCCCAGGTGCCACAATGATCCAACTCGCGTCCACCAATCCAGCCGCCGAAAACTCCCTGTCCGCCCCCACAAATGTTTTCCCCGTCACCAACGCCATCTCCGGCGCCAGCGCCAATTTCACGCTCACCCTGCCCGCCAATTCCCTGTCGATACTTCGATTGACCCCCAACGGCATCCACACATTCACCAACCTGCAATTCCAGCTCAATTCCCCCCTCACTACGGGTCAGACTGAGGCGTCGCTGCTCTCTGGCTGGGAATCCGGCCAGGCCGGTCCAATCAATCTCTCCAGCAACACCAACCACGCCATTACCTATTCCTCGACGGACACAAATGTCGCAGTGGTGGACGAAAGCGGAAACGTCACCGGCGAAGGCCCAGGCGCGGCATCCATCATCGCGACCTATGGCAGTTTGGGCCTTTCCGCCACGCAATCCGTCCAAGTCGTCGGCGTCCCCAACACCCTTGTCCACCGTTATAGCTTCAGTGATGCCCCCGGAAGCTCCTACGTGGTCGATTCCCTCGGCGGCTTCGCATGGAACGGCACACTGCCCAACGGCGGCGTTTTCGCCGGCGGCCAATTGACCCTCGCCTCCTCCAACCGCCAATATGTTCTATTACCCGCAGGCATCCTCAGCAACTACACCGCCGTCACGATTGAAGTTTGGGCGACATTCCCCGGCCAACTTCCCGTTAACTGCTTTTTCTACGGATTCGGCGACACGGACAGCGGCGGAGTGGGCGAAGATTACATCTTCTGCGCGCCCCAGGGCGGACGCATCGCAATCACCGCCGCCGATCCCGGCTACACGGGCGAACAAAACGCCGCTGGCGCCGGCGACCTCAGCTTCCAAACCAATCTGCATTTCGTCGCGATTTACAATCCCCCCGCCGGTTATCTTGCCCTCTACACCAACGGCGTCCTCGCCGCCCTCGATTCCGCCGTCACCATTCCGCTAAGTTCCGTGAGTCCCTTGCTCAACTACATTGGCCGCTCGCTCTACAATGCGGATCCCTATCCGGACATCATCCTCGACGAATTCCGCATCTACAACGGTGCCTTAAGCCCCACCGAAATCGCTGCAACGCAGGCGATTGGCCCCAACAGCCTCCTCAGCGTCGTCGGTCCGGCCCTGGTCGCGATAATATCCGGCGCAAACATCACCTTTTCCTGGCCCCTTGCCTCCGCGGGTTTCACACTTCAATCGGCGCCGACTCTTTCCCCGACGCTTTGGGCTGGCGGCTTGCCCTCCCCCCAAATCATCGCCGGCCAATGGCATCTCACCGTGCCACTCTCCGCCTCAACCCAATACTACCGCCTTGTGAGATAAAAACCTGCCGCGAGAATGTCGGCTTTTGTCGTTAAAAAGCGCATTTAGAGTAGAACTGTGGCCAGAATCCCAAAAGTCCTCCTTTTAGTCGAATCGTCACGGGGGTCGGGACGTTCTTTGCTGGGCGGGATTGCTCATTACACCCATCACCATGGCCCATGGTCCTGCTATTGGGAGCCGGCTGGCTTGGAGAAGGCCTGGCCAAAACTCAAGACCCTTGACCTCGACGGCATTATCCTGCGCGATGTCGATAAACTCGAGGAAGTCCTCGCCTTCGGCATCCCGGCTGTCGTCATCGGCCACGGACGAACTGAAGTCTCCGGTTTGCTCAATGTCGTCACCGACTCCGCGCGCATCGGCGAAATGGCCGCCGACCACCTTTTGGCGTGCGGCTTTAAACGTTTCGCCTACTGCGGCTGCCCGGCTTCTTTTGAGGAGGATGTTCCCTGGTCCGAGCTTCGCCACGAAGCCTTTGCCGCCCGACTCCACAAAGCCGGCTGCTCCTCTGAGAATTTCCCCATCCCGCCCGCCTCCAGCGGCTCCGCCTGGATGCGTGAACGCTCCCTCATGGCCCGCTGGTTGCAGTCTCTCCCCAAACCCATCGGCCTCATGGCCGCCAACGACGATCGCGCTCGCCAGGTCGTTGAAGCCTGCAAAATCGCCGGCATCTCCATCCCCTCGGAAGTCGGGATCGTCGGCGTCGATAACGATGAAGTCGTTTGCGGCCTTTCCGACCCGCCACTCTCCAGCGTCGCCGTCAATTTCGACCGCGCCGGATACGAAGCCGCTTCCGCCCTCGATTGCCTGATGAACGGCGGCGGAAACGTCCCCGCCCGCATCGTTGTCCACCCGACACACATCGTTGTTCGCCGATCCACAGACGTCGTCGCCGTTGAGGATCGGAGCGTCGCCAAGGCGCTCCGGTACATTCGCGACGCGTTGCGATTTGAAGAGCTGACCGTCGCTATCGTCGCCCGCCACTCCGGTATTTCCCGCCGGTTATTGGAAAAGCGTTTCCGCCGCGAATTGGGCCATTCGATCCTCGACGCCATTCGCCGCATGCGCACTGACAAAATTGCCCAGCTTCTCGTCGAGACTCAATTGCCCGTCTGTGAAATCGCCGAAACCCTCGGCTTCGGCGATGTCCAGCATTTTGCCCGCTATTTTTGCGCCGTCAAAAAAATGAGCCCCCTCGCTTACCGTAAAAAATTCGGCGGCCACGCTTCCCAGCAGCTTCGTTCGCAATTTGGCGATTCTTATACGCAAAGTGGCGTTGTTGCTCGCGGCCTCCGTCCGGTAAAGTCTCACTTATAAAGCCTTTGTTTCAACTTGGGTTTGCAATTGTCCACTCGATGAATCATCGAAAAAACGCAACTACACGCCTATGAAATACAATCAACCTCCCCGCTGCCTGGTCATCCTTCTCAGTTGTGCGGCCCTCCTTGTGACCCAAATGACAGTTTCGGCTCAGCTTCTGACTCACCGTTACAGCTTCTTCAGCGAGGCCAATAGCGACACCAACGCTGACGACGTCGTCGGAACAGCCACCGGGCTCTGTGAGGGCGACGCCACCATCAACAATGGCGAGTTGATTCTGGACGGCGGCGGGTACGTCCAGTTGCCGGCCGGCATTATCACCAACGACCAGTCCGTAACGGTCGAAGTCTGGGGCAACTACCCTCCCATCGCCGAACAGGACCTTTGGGGAAACATTTTCGATTTCGGCGCCAAGGATGCCAGCGGCGCCGATTCTTTTAGCATTTCCTTGTGCGCGAAGATCTCGGGAAGCTTTCTGATCGATGCCGCCATCTCGGATTTCGATAACGCCAACATAAACCGCCAGAATTGCGACTCCACCGACAACCCCATCGCCGGCGCGGGTGACGGCCAATACGTCGCCGCGGTCTTTAATCCGGCCGCGGGCTACATCGCCCTTTACATTAACGGCAGCCTCAACGCGAAAATTCCCATCACCAGCACGATCACTCCCGGCGTCCAGGACCTTAACAATTTGATCGGGTGGGACAATTGGGGTGACGCTAAATTAATCGCCGACCTCGACGAGTTCCGCATTTGGAATGGCGCCCTCAATTCCCTCGAGGTTGCGGCCAGCTTTCAAGGGGGCGACACCACCATTAGCACCAATTACGGCTCCATCACAGGCATCCAACTCCTTGCCGGATCGCAAGTCGTCCAAGGCGGCCAGGAGCCGGCCACCGTCCTTGCCACCGCGTCCCTGACCACAAACTCCGGCGATATGACGGCCTTTGCCACCTATTTGTCCGCCAACACCAACATCATTACCGTCGATTCGTCTGGTGGGATTCACGGCGTCGCCATCGGTTCAACTTTAGTCTCCGCGTTTTTGGCCGGGCAGAGCAATTCGTTGACCGTCATGGTCGTCGAACCCGTCTCCATTCTCACTCACCGCTATAGCTTTAACGACACCAACAGCGTCGTCGTTGACTCGGTCGGCTCTCTCAACGGGAACCTCGAGGGCACCGCTTACGAATCCGGCGGCCAGGTCTTTCTCGATGGCACTGCCGGCTATGTGGACCTAAGCTCAAATCTCGCTTCCACCGACGGCATTATCTCAGGGTACCAATCCGCCACAGTGGACTTCTGGGCCACCTTCGGCGCCTTGGGTAATTGGAACTATGCCTTCGCGTTCGGCAACACGGTCAATAACGGAGGCGCAAACTACATCCATTCCGTCCTTCGCGATGGCAATACACAACACGAACTCGACAATTTCACCACAGCCGGCGGCAACGGCTTTGCGGCCCTCGGGGATTTTGCCAACCAGACCATCCACTGCACCTCCGTCATGGACATTCCCACGGGGCATCTGGCCATTTATACAAACGGCGTTCTCAGCGGTTATCTCACCAACGATTTCGCGCCCCTCTCCAGCGTCGCCACCAATATCGCTTACATCGGCCACTCGCTCTGGACTGCGGACCCGGAGACAGCCGGCAGTTTTGATGAGTTCCGCGTTTATAACGGAACCCTCACTCCTCAGCAAATCGCCCTGGCACAAGCTCTGGGACCCAACAATACCAATCTAGTGGTAGGAACCCTGCAATCCATCACCAGCGGCCTTCCATCGACCATGCAATTGGGCGACGCCATCATCGGCCCGGTGTTGGCGGATTATTCCAACCTCACCAACTACAACGTGACCGGGAATAGCACCACTCCGCTCTTCCTCTTTACTTCGAGCAACTCCAACGTCGTCTATCAGGCCTCCGATGGCAAAGTCCACGCCGTTGGCCTCGGTTCCGCCGTCGTGACGGCCAAATACAACGGGTTGACCAGCAGCCAGACCATCGCTGTAATGCACTCTCCCGTCCTCGTGGACCGCTACAGCTTCACCGATGCCGTCGGCAGCACTAATGCCATCGACTCCGTCGGAGGTTCCAACTGGTACGGCGTTTTGCCCAACGGCGGCACCTACACAGGCACCAACCTGCAGTTGCTGGGCGGCTCCATCCAATACGTCCAACTCCCCTCGGGGATCCTTAAGAACTACCCTGCGGTGTCCATCGACATGTGGTGTCTGTTCCCTGACGACGCCCCCGCCAACTCAATGCTATTTGCCTTCGGCAACAGCGATACCAACACAGCGCTGCCGTGGAACGGCGAAAATTACATATTCTGCGCGCCCCAGGGCGGACGCATCGCCATCACAGGCGTGGATCCGGGCTTTGACGGCGAAGAGGGTGTCACTGGCGCGGGTGATTTCACTTCCAACGCTGTCCTCCGCCATTTGACGGCCGTTTTTGATCCGCCGGCGGGTGTGGAAAGTTTTTACACCAATGGTGTTCTCGTCGGTCAAGATACCGCGATCACCGTTCCCATGAGCTACGTCCAAAGCGTCAGCAATTTCATCGCCAAGTCCGTCTATACGGGTGATCCTCACCCCGACGTAAATCTTTACGAATTCCGCATCTACAACGGAGCGTTGAGCGCCGCCGATGTGGCGCAAAACCAGACCCTCGGGCCATCCGTGTTGCCCGTCGCCGCTCCAGGCTTGAGCGCTGTTTTGGCTTCGGGAGGTAATATCGTGCTGACATGGCCTGTGGCGGGAACCACAGGGTTCCAACTCTACTCAAGCCCCTCGCTTGGCGCCAATGCGATATGGACTCCCGTAACGCCACCCCCAACGGTCGTGGGTCAAAACTATCAGCAGTCAATTTCCACCGGTACCGGCGCTCCCAGGACACAGTTCTACGAACTTAAGAATTGATGGGACAGGAGACCAGTTTGGATGTATTATAGCACGCGCACGAAGGAACTTGTGAACAAGTCAAAGCAAGCGTTCACATTAATTGAACTGCTCGTCGTCATCGCGATCATCGCCATCCTGGCGGGCATACTGCTCCCGGCATTGGCAAAGGCCAAGATTCAGGCCATCCATGTCGAGTGCCTCAATAACGAAAAAGAGCAGATGGTCGCCTTGACGATGTACGCGGGCGAATCCAAGGATTATCTCCCCGATGGCTCCATGGGTAATTGGGCTTGGGACATGGACGCAGCCCTTGCTAATCAGGTCATCGCTTACGGTACCACCCCAAAGACCTGGTACGACCCGGGAACAGCCCCCAGGTTTGGCCCTGTTGATTGGTTTGGCACCGTGCCCTATGGCACTGTGCCCGGCGGCACCCAATCCCTGTGGACCTATGAGGCTCCTTATCCCGACCCAGGTGTGGCGCCTGGCGTTGGTTTTCGGGTGCAAGGATACGCCCAGACTTTTTATGGCACCGCGTCGTACTCGGGCTTCTACGTCACCAACACCAATCAAAAACTCTCAGAGACATCTACTCCGTCCGACTTTACCACGCCGAGTGTTCCCGTGGGAGCTCTCTCGCTGCGCCCGCTCGTGGCCTGCGCCACGCTTTGCGAGGCTGGCACCAGTGACGTCTATTCCGCCATGCTGACCTATGATTGGGTCACCATTGACGGCGGTTATACGTATAGAGGCGTTTTAAAGCCCCATCTCAGCGCCCATGTGGAGAATGGTACAATTCCCGTCGGGGCAAATGTCGGAATGATTGATGGCCACGCCGAGTGGCGTCCATTCAAACAAATGATTGACCGTACGGCTTCCGGTACTCCGAATTTCTATTATTGAGCCGTCCCGAAAATATTCATCTTGTCTCTCACATTCCCCGGTGTATTGAAACGCGATTCCAGAAATCAGATCGCCCTGACCTATGCCAAAATCCTTCGCGCCACCCCTCGGAACCAATGAACTTTCTACGATATTATGCGATTTTTTCGACCGCGTCCGCGTGCGCGCTCTCCGCATTTGCCGGAAACGAGACGAACGCGGACGTTGAGGCGGCGGCCACGCGGTCGATACGCACGCACGACCCTTCGACCATAGTTAAGTGCAAGGATGACTATTGGGTCTTCTGCACGGGTCACGGTGTCCCCGCGTATCACTCCAGGGACTTGCGCGCGTGGGAACCCGGCCCGCGCGTGATTACCAACACCCTTCCGTGGATCGCCGAAGCCGTGCCGCAGAATTCTGGCAGGGACTTTTGGGCGCCCGACGTCATGTTCGTCGGCGGCAGGTATTTATTATACTTCGCCGTATCCACCTGGGGCAAAAACACATCCGCCATCGGACTCATGACCAATCCGACCCTCGACACAAACGACACGCGCTACAAATGGACCGATCAGGGAATCGTCATCCAATCGCGCGCCACCAACGACTTCAACACCATCGACCCCGCCATTTGCCAGGATAGCCAGGGCAAACTCTGGCTCGCCTTCGGTTCATTCTGGACGGGCATTAAACTCATAGAGCTAAACCCCGCGACCGGGCACAGGATTTCCGAAAACTCCCGGATGTATTCCCTGGCCCACAAGGAGATGATCGAAGCTTCCTACATTTATCCGCACGACGGGTTCTATTACTTATTCGTCAATTGGGGCCAGTGTTGCCGGGGCATCCACAGCACCTATAACATCCGCGTGGGCCGTTCCGCCGCGATTACCGGCCCGTACCTGGACAAGGACGGCGCTGACCTACTCCTCGGTGGGGGCACCCTTTTTCTCACGTCCAACGGCGATTTTATCGGGCCGGGCCACGCCGGAATAGTCTCCGACGGCTCGGCCAACTGGTTCAGTTGCCACTTTTACGACGCCAAACACGGCGGCCGCCCCACGCTCGGAATTCTGCCTCTGGGCTGGGCCACCGACGGCTGGCCGCAAATCCAATAAATCTCCTATGAAATGTCGATTATTGCTTCTTATTTCACTTGCCGCCCTCGTCCCCTGGACCGACGCCGCCACTTTGACAATCGACGCCGGCCATCCAGGCGCCAAGCTCAACCCCGCAATGTGGGGCATCTTTTTCGAAGACATCAATTTCGGTGCCGACGGCGGTCTATATGCCGAGATGGTCAAGAACCGTTCCTTCGAATTCCCCGACCCGATGATGGGCTGGATCAACATCAGCCCCAGCCTCGCCAAAGGCAGCCTCTCCGTACGCACGGAAGACCCGCTGACTCCGGCCAATACCCATTATCTGCGCGTCCAATCCGAGGGCACCGCCCTGTTTGGAATTTCCAACCTCGGCTTCCGCGGCATGGGTGTCCGCCACGACGAAACCTATGATTTCTCCATCGACATCCGCCCGGTGGCGGACTCCCCCACCCTTCGCGTGCAACTGGTGGCCGATGACGGAACCATCCTCGACGAAGGCAAGCTGGAAGGCTTCTCGCAAGGCTGGCAGCACTACACCCTGGAGTTGCATCCGCAAGCCTCCGATTGGAAGGCCCGCCTCAACGTTCTGATGGAAGGCAAAGGCACGGTGGATCTGGACATGGTTTCATTATTCCCGCGCCACACCTGGAAAAATCGCCCCGGCGGATTGCGCGCCGACATGGTCCAGATGCTGGCCGATCTCAAGCCCGGCTTCATGCGTTTTCCGGGCGGCTGCATTGTCGAAGGCAGCGTGCTGGACCGGCGCTACCAGTGGAAAAACAGCATTAAAGAGCCAGTGGGCGACCGTCAGCTTCTCATCAACCGTTGGAACTACGAATTCGTCCACAGGCCAACCCCGGACTACTTTCAGACTTTCTCTCTGGGATTTTTTGAGTTCTTTGAGTTATGCGAGGACATTGGCGCTCAGCCTCTGCCCATCCTCAACTGCGGCATGGCCTGTCAATTCAACTCCGGCGAGCTTTGCCCGCTCGACCAACTCGAGCCCTACATCCAGGACGCGCTCGATTTGATCGAATTCGCCAACGGCCCCGCCACTTCCGAGTGGGGCGCCAAGCGCGCCGCCATGGGTCATCCGCAACCCTTCAACATGAAAATGCTCGGCGTCGGCAACGAACAATGGGGACCGCAGTACATCGAGCGTTATGCCCAATTCGCGAAAGTCCTCAAGTCGCAACACCCGGAAATCATGCTTGTCTCCGCCGCCGGCCCCTCCCCCGACGACAAGCGCTTTCAATTCGCGTGGCCGAAGCTCCGCGAACTTCACGCCGATATTGTTGACGAACATTGTTACGCCAATCCCATCTGGTTTTTCACCAACACCACCCGTTACGACAATTACGATCGGAACGGTCCAAAGGTCTTCATGGGAGAATACGCGGCGCAGAGCGTCGGTGTTGTCAGTCCCAAAAACCGCAACACGCTGGAGTGCGCGCTGGCCGAAGCCGCCTACATGACAGGATTGGAACGCAACGGCGACGTCGTTCGAATGGCCTCGTACGCGCCGCTCTTCGGAAATGTCGATGCCTGGCAATGGACACCCAATTTGATCTGGGTGGACAACCACCAGATTTACGGAACGCCCAATTATTACGTCCAGCAGCTTTTCAGCCGAAACCACGGTGACGCCGTACTGCCTCTGTCCAATGACGACACCGGCGCGACAAATTTCTTTGCCTCGGCGGTCCACGACGACGGGGCAAACGAAATCGTTCTCAAGGCGGTCAACGCCGGCAGCCTTGCCGCTGCCGTCACGATTTATTTGGAAGGAGTCCCTGCCGGCCCGGTAACGGCCCAAGCCATCACTCTCACGAGCGAACATACGGAGGACGTCAATTCATTCGACGATCCCCGCAAGGTCGCACCCGTGACGGATTCGCTTGGAGACGTCGGAGCAACTTTTAACTACACCTTCAAACCCAACTCTCTGACCGTGCTCCGAATCAAACCCGCCGGTTCATAAATTTGGCGTAGTTTGCCGCAGTTCGATTATTGGGCTGGAGTTGCAACAACACCTGCATCGTTTCGCGGGCCTGGTCCCATTTGCCCTGGGCGATGAACGCCCGCGCCAGAATAAAATGAGCCTGCGGCATGTAATAGTTCAACCCTATGGCGCGCATCGCGGATTCCTCCGCTTCCGGTGCAAGGCGCTTTCGCAATTGCGCCTCCGCCAACCCAACCCACGCCAGCGGTTCATTTTCGTCCAGCTTCAGCGCCTCTTTTGCGAGTTCCGCAAGGCCGCTCCACTCCCGAAGCCGCAGCATTAACATGCCAAGCCTGCGCAAGGCGTCCGGATGGGCCGGATGCAAATTCCACGCCTGGTTCACCAGGGAGCGCGCCTCCCGCGTCTGCTTCCGCGCCACGCACAATTCGGCCTGCGGCAGAATCGACCAGATTCCGGCCGGAACGCCTTCCAGCAAGACTTCCAGCGTCTCAGCGGCCTCCGAATATTTCTCGAGCGTCAATTGGCAGTGGAAAAGCGAATGCGCCAGATCCGTCCGTTCCGGAAAGGCGCGAAATAATCGATCCAGAATCGCCAGCGCTTCTTCAAAACGCGCCGCATCGAGGTAAGAGCGGGCGAGATTCCAATCCGCCTCACGCCGAAGGTTCGCGTCCGCGTTCGAATCGTCCTCGGCGGCGTCCGCGTGGGCGGTTTGCCAAGTTTCCACGCGAGCGATCTCGGGCGGCTTTGCGAAACCCTCGACCAATACACGGCCCTCCATGTCGTCGCCAATCGGAAGTCCGAAATACGTGAGAATTGTCGGAGAAACATCCAGGGCAGTCGCGCCAAATACGAGCGCATCGGCGGCGAATCCGGGGCCGCACGCGGCAAAAATTCCGTGAGGCGACTTCCAACTCTCATTGTCGCGTGACGC
>DATAXU010000022.1:0-18484 GCA_036272955.1 Verrucomicrobiia bacterium | reverse complement strand
CGTCGCCACCTGCTCCTCCGTGAATTGCCCCGCCCGCGCCAGCGCTCCGGCCGTAAGCTGGCTCTCGTAAGCGTTCTGCCGCTTCAGCGCCGCCTCGTCGCCGTAAATCGCCACCAGCGGATAAAACCCGGTCGTGTTGGCAAGGTTGATGATGTCCTGCTTGAGTTCCAGGTCGGGATTGCTCCCCGCGTCCCACGTCGTGCTCGAGAGGATCGCCGCCGTTTGCAGCAGCGAAACCGTTTCCAGCACCGTCGCGCGCATCATCAAATCGATGAGCCACTTGGTATGGACCTGTTGCCATTCCGGCTTGTCCTTGAGCTGGTCGCGGTCAAGAAGAACGGTCAAACCGCGGTTCGGCACCTGCAAATCCACCTTCGTCGCCACCCGCTGACGAACGCGCATGAAGTCGCCCAGGATGCTCCGTTGCACCTTGGTGTAATCCACGGTCTGCCACGGTTCATTTTCGTCATAGACGGTCAGCCGTACAATCCGGCTGTTGCTTGGCCGCGGCGGCGCAAGCATGTCCCGCAATTGCCGCAGGCGATTTCCCACCATGCCGTCGTAACTGATGGCAAAAGTGGTCAATTCCTCGATGTATTCGGATTGACGCAGCAGCGAATCGTTCGCCAGGCAGACTTGCCCGTGATGATCGCCCACGTTGTTGGAGGCGATCGCGCCCGGCGCAAATTCATTGCCGAGCGCGACGCCCAATGATTCCAGGGCGGCGTTGCGCGCCGCGTTGGACAGAACTATCGGATCTTTCATTGTTTTCAATTTGTTATGAGGTTCGAGGTTGTGGTTTAGGCCGGCGCTGCATAGGAGAGCACTCCGCCCGTCACTGTGACTTGATACGGCGCGCACGGCGTGAACGTGAGTTCAAGGTTCGCTCCCGGCACTGTCTTGGTCGCGCGTCCCACCACCCAGTAGGTCCCGTTGGCCGCGCTCGTCACGTCCTGCACAAATCCGCCCGTGGCGGAGCCGACAAGATGATCGATGGCCACCGCGCCCGCGCTCAGCCCGAGCTGCGTCCCGCGCGTCGCGCCAAATCGCTCAACGTCCATGAAGTCGCCCACCTGGTACGCCGCGTCCGGCGAAATCCCCAATGGCAGGTTCACGCCGCCCGCCGGCTTGGCGTAGTATTGACTCGATCCCCGCTCGTAAATGAGATACTTGCTGGAGACCGGCAGCGTTATGGACGGGTCGATCTGGAGCGTTTCGCGCCCGTTGTCGAACAGTCCGCCCAGTTCGTTCGCCAGGACGATGCCCGGCTCGGGTTTCACCCCGCGCGCTGCGCTGAGAAGGTTGGTGAGAATCGGAATTTTCATAGTGCTTGGGTCCTGACTTTGGATGGGTTTTTCTTGTCGAATTCCCGCTGGCGCTGAAGCACCATCACGGCTTGTTCCCGCCGAAGTCCCTTGGTCATCTTTTCGAGGACCAATTTTTCGTCGGCGTCAATTTGTACTTTGGCCGTCTCAAATTGCGCGATTCGCGCCTTGAGTGTGGCATTCTCCGCGGCCAGGTCGGGCGCGGCTGTTTGACTTTCTTTTGGCATGACTGATTTCTTTTGGGTTGAGGGTTGAGTTAGCTTTGGGTGCGGACCTGCAGCTTTTCCGCAAGGCCCGGGTTGCGCGCCATGACGGCGTGGTGCGCCTTGATGGGGTCGTTCTCCCCGGTTTCTTTCATGTATTTTTCCACGCTCGCGCAATACTCCTCGCGCGGGTCGCCGTCCGTCCCCTGGTTGGAAAGGATCTTCCGCCCTTCCGTATTGTCCGGCGTCCGGTAGAGCGTCGCCGAACCCAGCAGCGCCGTGGCCGCCGTTTGGAATTCCTGCGCGTTGCTCAACGCCTGGACCCGCGCCCCGCGCTCGGCGATGCTCAGTTTCCCGCGCGCTATCGCCAGGTCCACCACCGCCGAGGCGTGGCTCGTCCGCTCGGTTTTCAAATTCGAAATCCTCGTTTCCATTTCGGAAATCTGGTTTTCCAGCGTCGTGATTTTGCCGGCGGCTTGTGTCTTCTCGTTGCCCAGGCTCGTCACCTCGCCGGCTTTGGCGGTGTCGAGCTTCTGGAGGGCTTCGAGAACCTGCGTTTCGGTTGGGCTTTCAGCGTTGGCAAGGGCCGCGCCGTGCGCCATCAACCATCCTGCGATCAATTTCATATCAGGTTCTTTAGTTTCGGATGCGCCGGGGCCTTCGGCGTTCGCCAAAGATTCAACCCCGGAAATATTTGGGTGGGCAGTCAGTCCCACGGAAAGCAGCTTGATGGGCCGCGCGACAATCGCCCCACCGCGTTCACCAATCGGTTGCACGATCCACAGCGCCGAGGGATATTTCGCCCCGTCGCGCTCAACCGCCGTCGCCCCCTCCGCGCTGAGAA
The DNA here is from genome assembly GCA_036272955.1 of Verrucomicrobiia bacterium. Taxonomy (GTDB): domain Bacteria; phylum Verrucomicrobiota; class Verrucomicrobiia; order Limisphaerales; family Palsa-1400; genus DATAUD01. The sequence goes on along the minus strand of DATAXU010000022.1, from coordinate 16,112 downwards.
CAAAATGCGCCTCGATCCCTTTCAGGGATTTCCGCACTTTGTCCACCACGCCGATCTGGCCCGCGCGCGCCCCGCGGTTCACCAGCGTCTCCGGCGAATGGTCGCGCAGGTCCGGATGCCCCGCATAGACGGGTATCCCCACGATCGCCCGCTTGATGCGGCGAAAGAGCGAATTCTCCTGCGAAAGAAGCTGGTCCGCCGATGAGTCATCCAGCACCTGGATGAATTTTTCCTCGACGAGTTTGCCGTTCTTCTTGACGACTCGTGTTTTCGGATGTTCCCCGAATGGCGCGATCAGCGCCCATCCGTCGTCATCCAAAGCGTTCCCAAGGAGCGTAGTGATGGTGTGAATTGAGTTCATGGTTGGTTGCGGTAGAAATCCGCCGCATCGACTTCCGGGTCCGGCATCTCCTCGTCCGCCGTTTGAACGGCGGCCACCCGCGCTCCCGCGCCAATGGGTTCCGGGGTTTCCGGCGCGCGCTCGCTCAAGTGCCCGCCATTGCTTGCCGGCGGCCGGGCCACGGCCTCGGACGGCGACCCGCCAGACACCGTCAAACAAGGCTCCCCGGCCGCCGGCGCCTTCCACCGAAATCGTCGGTAGGCTTCCGCCAGGCTGATGCGCAATCCCATTGGGACCAGCGCCTGCACGCTCTTCAAATCATCCGACGCCGTGTCATCCAGCGGCGGCACAATCGCCATCCACGCTCGCGGCTCCGCGTTGAACAAGTACCGGATGATGGGGCGGTCCACTCTGACGTTCAGGCATTCCGAAGCCCACGCCGCGTCGCGCACCAGGAAAATTCCGGACTCCTCTTTCTGCACGCTCGCTCCCGTCGCGTTACCCCTGCCGTGTTCGCCGCCGCGTGAGCTGGTCGCGAGATCAATCCCCCGGTAACATTTCGCGTAAAGGCGATCGACGCGATCGACAAGCCCCTCAAACGGCAGCGCCGTTTTCGCCCCGGTATCGAGGAAGTTCAGCTTGACTCCCTCGCTGTGGACGACCACCCCGTCATTGGACATCCGGCGCAAGACTTCCCGCGCCTCCTCCCACGCCGTGTCCCCCTTTTGCGCGTTCGTGATTGCCTCGATGAATCCGCTCCCATACCGCTGGCAAAACGTCAGCCAATCGCGCAGTTGAAACTGCTTCATCGTGTACGCCAGCGAAAGGGACCGCATCCAACCCAGCCCCACGCACGTCAGCCATTCCCCTTGCAGGCACGGCTGCCCGTACGCGTCAAAGATATGTTGGAGATACGCCAGGTAGCCGCGCCTCGATTCAAAAAACCAGATCGGCGTGTGCCGGAATTCCGCGGTCACTTCGTTCGCCGCCGGGTTGTCGATGCGCAAAAGAATTTCGTGCGCGCTATAGTAATAACTGTGCGCCGTCGCCAACTGGTAAAGCAGTTCGCTCATTCCCCCCACCACGTCCTGGTCCAGCGCCCGCGTCGCCCGCAAATGTTTGTAGAAATAGGTCAGCGCCAGCGCGTGCCGGTCCCCCTCCGGCGAACCGTCTGAGACCACCTGCCATTCAAGCCCCGCCAGGTCCGATGCCCTCTTGTCCGCGTTCAGCGCCAGTTCCCCGTCCCGCTCCATCATCACTTCCCATATCTTTCCCACCGTCCTTAATTCCCCGATCCGAAAGGCGTTCAGGTTCGCCGCCACCCATTTCATCTCCAGGTTCGGCAGCGGCGAATACCGGAGCCGGATCGCCCATTCGATCCGCGCCTGGTTAAACTGTGAAATTCCTGTAGGATTCATACGTCTTTCAATTCATCCCTTCGTCATTCCCTGTTCGCGTCATTGCGCTCATTCCGGTAATCATTTCAACACACCTCGCGAAAAATAAAAAACGGACGGTTGGATTTTTATGCGATTTTTCCCATTTTTTTGCGAAAAAACTCCAATAGATGGAAATTTTTTTTGGAGGGACTTGAAAAATTTATCGTATTGACAGAAAAAACGGGCTTTTTTTGCTCAACGAATGTCGTTTATTGTCGAATTTTGTCGAATTTTTCACTTACAATTGCGTTTCAGCCCGCGTACCGTCCAAAAATCGTAATGAAGGAAATAAATTCCGCCTGGATTCTCATCGCCGCCCTCTGCTCGTACGCCATCGGCTACCGTTTTTATTCCAAGTGGATCGCCGCCCGCGTCCTCATGCTCGACGACCGCCGCGCCACCCCCTGCGAAATCCACGACGACGGACGCGACTTTGTCAAAACGAACAAGTGGATCGTCTTCGGCCATCACTTCGCCGCCATCTCCGGCCCCGGCCCTCTCGTCGGCCCCGTCCTCGCCGCCCAGTTCGGCTATCTCCCCGGCGCGCTCTGGATTCTCATCGGCGTCGTCCTCGGCGGCGCCGTCCAGGATTTCGTCATCCTCTTCTGCTCCCTCCGCCGCGACGGAAAATCCCTCGGCCAGATGGTCCGGGACGAATTGAATTCCACCGCTGGCTTCATCGCCCTCCTCGCCATACTGTCAATACTCGTCATCTTGCTCGCCGTCCTCGCGCTCGTCGTCGTCAACGCCCTCGCCGAAAGTTCATGGGGCGTCTTCACCGTCTCCGCGACAATCCCCATCGCGCTCTTCATGGGCGGCTACCTCCGCTCGTGGCGTCCCGGCAAAGTTTTTGAAGCGTCCCTCATCGGTGTCGTCCTGTTGCTCCTCGCCGTCTGGGGCGGCCAGTTCGTTTACCGTCACGCCGAGCTCGCCCAAAAATTCACTTTCAACAGCGAGCCTCTCGCCTGGGCCATCATCGCCTACGGCTTTGCCGCCAGCGTCCTTCCCATCTGGCTCCTCCTCGCCCCGCGCGATTACCTGAGCACCTTCGTAAAATTGGGAACCATCGCGCTCCTCGCCCTCGGGATTTTTTGCGTCCTTCCCTCCATCCACATGCCCGCGCTGACTTCCTTCGCATCAACGGGCGACGGCCCCGTTTTCGCCGGCAAATTATTTCCCTTCTGTTTCATCACAATCGCCTGCGGCGCAATTTCCGGTTTCCATTCCCTGATCGCAAGCGGCACAACGCCAAAAATACTCAGCCGCGAAAGTTACGCGCGCCCCATCGGCTACGGCGCGATGTGCCTGGAATCGCTGGTCGCAATCATGGCCCTCATCGCCGCCTGCACGCTCGACCCTGGAGTTTATTTCAGCATCAACATGAAAGGCCCCGCCGCCGTCACCGTCGCCAAAGTCTCCGCGCTGCACTACCCCGTCACCGTCGCACAGATGAACCACATCGCCGGATTGATCGGCGAAAAAACTCTCTTCGGCCGCGTCGGCGGCGCTCCAACTTTGGCCGTCGGCATGGCCACGGTTTTTTCCAAAGTCTTTCGCGGCGCCGGACTTGACCTCTGGTACCACTTCGCAATCATGTTCGAGGCCTTGTTCATTCTCACCACCCTTGATGCCGGCACGCGCGTCGGACGATATTTGTTGCAGGATTTCCTCGGCGGTCTTTGGAAGCCCCTCGGCGAAACTAAAAAAACCGCCCCCGCTTGGCTCGCCAGCTTTTTGATCGTCGGCGCATGGGGCTGGTTTTTGATTCAGGGCGTGCGCGATCCCCTGGGCGGCATCAACTCTTTGTGGCCGCTCTTCGGCATTGCCAACCAACTCCTCGCCTCCATCGCACTCTGCCTCGCCACGACGGTCATTTTGAAAATGCAATTGCGCGACAACGGACGCCCTCTTTTCGCCGGCATCACCCTGGCGCCGCTCTTGTGGTTATTGGCCGTCACCACGACCGCGAGTATCGAAAAAATTTTCAGCCCCAACCCCAAAATCGGCTTTCTCGCCGCCGCCAAACTCGCCGGCGCAAATTCCGCCCTTCGCTTCAACGCCCTCCTGGACGCCGCAGTCACCGGTTTTTTCCTGGTGATGATTTCCGCCATTGTTCTTCTCAGCATCCGCGAGTGGCTTCTGCTTTTGGCGCGCCGAAAAATTTCCCGCCTCAGCGAAACCGACCCGATTTGGCTTCCTCATTACGCCGTTGCCGAAGCCGGCCCGCGCGGCCTCTTCAGTCTTTTTGTGCTGGCGCTGATGCTCGTCAAGGAACTCTCAGGCGAGAACGCCATTCAACGCCGACAAACCGAAACCGCCGCGACCCCAGGCAAAGCGTATTTACAAGTTGCGCAAAAGCGTTTCGACGGGATACACCGGTGTTGTTGATTAAATGAAACTCGGTCTCTTCGGCGGTTCCTTTGATCCCATTCATTTGGGACATTTGCTGGTGGCCCGCGCCGCGCGCGAAGAAGCCGCGTTGGACCGCATTTTTTTCATCCCCGCCGCGCAATCCCCCTTCAAGGCCGCCGCCACTTGCGCCTCCGCTTGCGAAAGACTCCGCTTGCTGCGCCTCGCGCTTGCCGGTGACACCAGCGCCGAAGTTGACGACCGGGAACTCCGCCGGGGTGGAGTTTCCTTCAGCATCGACACGGTCCGCGCCTACGCCGGCGAATTTCCCGGCGCGGAATTATTTTATCTCATCGGCGCGGACCAAACCTCGCAACTGCATTTGTGGCGCGACGCCTCGGAATTGGCGCGCCTCGTCCAATTTCTGATCATTCCGCGTCCCGGCGAAGTCATGGCCGAATTGTCCGCCCCATTCCGCGGCCGGGCCTTGCGAGGCTTTCCCCTTGGCGTCTCATCCTCGGAAATCCGGCGGCGTACCAAAGCCGGTCTGCCCATCGACCATCTTGTCCCCCCCGCCGTCGCGGAAGGGGTGCGAAACAATCGGCTTTATCTTTGATCTTCTTTGCTCCATAGTCTTTGCCAGAAAATGGATTCCAAGAAATTGGCGCTTCTCTGTCGCAAACTGGCCGAAGATAAAAAAGCCGAAAACGCAGTCATTCTCGATGTCCGCAAAGTCTCATCGGTGACGGATTTTTTCGTCATCGTATCGGGAACCAGCGAACCTCACATCCGCGCGATCGTCACCGAAGTCTCCGGCAAATTGCGCGAAGAATGCAACTTGCGCCCGCGGGCCGTGGATGGCGACGCGCGCGCACCTTGGCAGGTGCTCGATTTTTTTGATGTGATCATGCACGTCATGCGCAACGACGTGCGGGAAAAATATGACTTGGAGAGCCTCTGGGGGGATGCACCCCGCGTCGGAACCAAAGCCCGGCGCAAACCGCGTTCTACTGCTCCTTGACGGGCATGTCGGTCGCCGCCTTGACCATGTCTTCGAGAACCCGGCGAAAATCTTCCAATCCGGTTGAAGGAATGATCACGTTGTCGCGCCGGCCATTCACGTCCTCCGTAATGCGGAGAAATCGGCCGCGAGGATTTTCCTTCAACGTAAAAATAAAGGTTTTGCGTTCGATCTGAATTTTCTCAGTCTTTAAAGTATCCTCGTTGACCGGGGGTTTTGGCGGGCCTGCACTGTAGGACCTGTACCCATGCGGCGATGGACGTTCGTTTGAAATCATAACTTTAATCCCTTTTTCACTGAACCATTTTTCACGAAGCGCTTGGTTGAAACGCTCTCATGTCTCTACTCTACTGATTCAGTACAAAGACCTCTTTGTCAACCCCGGATTTTGTTGAAATTGCCGAATCGCGGCGGCTCGTCGGGGCTGCTGACCCGCCAAAGATAAACCACCAGTCCGCAGATCACCAGCAGGTTGACGCTCTCGGAAATCCCGTGCCAGACCGCGAATGTTTTTCCCGCCTGATCCCGTTCCGCAAGGCTCCGTCCAAAATATTTGATCCGGTGCATCTCTTGCATTTTCGGCTGGGCCCAAAAACCCCCGATGAGGGCGACCCAGAGCAGCGCCGTTGCCAGCACAATATTCAACCGCCGTGCGGGGCGTCCCGCATACATCCATTCCGCCGTAAGGTGCGCCAGTGCGATCACTCCGCAAACATACTGCACCACAAAATATCGCGCGACGATCGCCTCCGCCGCAAAGCCCACTCCGGGGACCGTCAACAACTCCTTGAGTTTCGCGGAAAAAATCGCCGGCAACCCGGCGGTCATGAAAATTGCTGAACCGCACCAGACCGCCGCGTTGAGAATCCCCAGGAATCTCAGAAATCCAATCACTCCGCCAAGTTACGGCAACCATCCCGCCGCTGCCAAGCCCTACCTTGCCATCGCCGTCGGCGGATATCCGGGCACCGGAAATCCGGGCGGCATCGGCGGCATTCCGGGTGGCGTCGGCGGCATGGGCGGAAGTTGCCCAACCAGTGTCCGCCACAGTTGCCGCTCGCGAACGGTCATAGCGTCCCATTTCGCCGCGTTCTGCAAAAACTGCGTCCGCTCCTCCGGCGACATCGCCGCAAATTTCCCAAATGAATCCAGGCACCGCTGTCGTTGTGCGGGCGGCAATTCCGCGTATGCCTGCAATGCCTGTTCCATTTCCTGCCGTTCCACTTCCGACAATGTGCTGATCGTCTGCCTTTGTTCCTGGCCTGTCATCACGAAGAACCGGCGAAATTGGCCGCACAATTCCGAGCGCTGACCCTCAGGCAATGACTGCCACCGGCTCAATTCATCGCGAAATTGCGCCCTGCGGACCGCTGGCATCTTCTCCAAAATCTCCTTCTGGCCCGCGGGCGAAGTGAGTTGCCATTCCACGTAGGTTTCGATGAATTGCGCGTTGGCCAAAAGCGCCCGGCGTGTCCCCTTCGGCAATTCGTCCCACTGCCGCAATTGGTCCAGCACCATGGGCATGTCCAGCGGCGAGATTTGCTTTAAGAATTCCGGCCGCTCGTTCGACCCCATCCGCATCAGCGTAATCAACCGCCAGTGCAAATCCGTCTGGCGAAGCCGCGCCTCTCGCACGTCGCGCGGCAGCGCTTCATATTCCGCCACTTTATCGAGTATCGCCTTTCGCTCCGCCGGTGATTTGACCGCCAGCGCCCGCGTCCGTTGCTCCGGGGTCATACCGAGGATGCCGCGAAAATATTCGACCGGCGAAATGTGACGAAGAGTGATGGCCGTTGAAACGCTTTGGTAGCTGCCAGGCGCCACATTGGTTTGCTCCGCGCCTGCTCTTAACGAATAGAGGGAACCAGCCGTGCAAAGAGCGGCGGTTGTCAAAAAGTGTGGAATAAACCGGAGCATGATCTCTTACTGCAGCGCCGTCAGCAGATCATCGTCCGCCACCGCAACCTTGTTGAGCTTGTTAATGGTATCGAAATCCTTCATCCATTCCATGGGTGGCAACGCCGCCAGCCGGGTGACGCGCGCCAACTCCCGCGCCATTTGCGCCCGGTGGACCGCCTGATATTCGTGAAACGATAAAAGCCCGCAACAAACCATCCCCAGCCCAAGTGCAAACCGGGGCATCCAATTGCGCGACAACCACCGGAACGGCGCCATCCGTTCGCTCCAGTCCAGTTTGCGGTCCGCCTGCCGGGCCACGTCCATCACCCTGGCCGTGAAATTCGACGACACTTGTCCCGAAGGCATCCGTTCCAAGAGCCGGTTCAGCGCCGCTTCCGTTTCCCATTCCGCCCCGAGCTTGGGCTTTGCCGCCACTATTGCGCGAAGGCGCTTATCTTCCTCCGGGGTCAACGGCCGCCGCCACCCACTTTGTATTAAATCTTCGTAATCAGCATCCTGCATATTCGCTTGTTTCATAAACACCGCTTCCTTTCCATAGTTGCGCTGTCATCGGTCCATGCGCCGGATTGCAAGTAAGGCTTCAGTTTCTGCTTGAGTGTTTCCCGTCCGCGATGAATCAACGATTTTGTAGCCGACAATGAGCATTCCAGCACCTCTGCGATTTCCTCGTACGAAAGTTCGTCCTGCTGGCAAAGCACAATGGCGAGCCGCTGCTTTTCCGGCAATTCCGCCACCGCCTCCTGGATCTTCCGTTCCAATTCTTCGTGCAAAAAAGCCTGGGGCGGCGAGAAAGTCCGATTGTCCTCGAACTGTTTTGCCGGCTGTTCCTCGTTCTCCTGTTGGCTGGATTCCAGGGATTCCGCCGGATGCCTTCCCCGGCGCCGGATCTCATTCAAACACAAGTGGCGCGCGATGGTGAAAAGCCAGGTCGAAAACTTGGCCGATGCCTGGTATCGGTCCGCGGACTGATACACGCGAATGAAGACATTTTGGGCGAGGTCCTCCGCCTCATCGAGGTCCCGGATCATGCGGTAGAGGACATTAACAAGAGGCCGCTTATATTTTTCGACCAACGTCTCGAAGGCCTGCATATCTCCGCCTTTCACGCGAAGCATCAGCGCGGCATCAGGATCCATTGGTGCGGCCATTTGCTTTGAATCTACCTGAACACCGCCGCTCGAACAAGGTTGCGAACCTTTAATGAAACCTCTTCCCGGACCGCTCCAACTCCTTTGCATCAATGCGCCTGAGCGATTGAAATACAGCCTCGCGTACGAATCCATTCGGGTCATCCGTCGAGGCCATCAGCGCGTTGAACGCTTCTTTTCCTCCAACAGCGCCGAGCGAAAATGCCGCGGAGCGACGGATCACGCTATTTTCGTCGTGCAGTTTCTGCGTCAGCAACGGCAGCACGACCTCCGGGGCAACCCCCAATTCGCCAAGTCCCTGCACGGCCCCCAGCCGCGCCTGCCACTCCGGGTCCGCCAGCGCCTTTAAAAGCGCCGGCAACGCGCCCTTGTCGTGCGCGGCCGCAAATCCCAAGGCTTCCGCCGCGTCGCGTCGCACCAAATCATTGTGGTCCTTCAAAGCCGTCAACAAATAGGGCACAACCGCGGCTCTATTGGTTTCAATCCCCACGTAAGCATGCAGCGCCCCCATTCGCACTGATTCATCCGGGTTTTTGCTCCATTTCAAGATGGCAGGCTTGGCCTCCGCGCCATTTGTCCCGAAGTTGCCGATGTCCTCGATTATTTCCCGCTGGATGTCCTGCCCCTGGAAACGTGTTGCCGCCTCCAATAGAACATGGACTGCTTCCGGGCCAAGGTAAGACAACGACTCCGCCGCCATCATTTGCGCACTTCGGTCGTACATCGTTGTTGCGCGCAGGTTCAATATTTTCGCCAAACCCAGGATCGCGGCTTTCGCCTCGGGTCCAAAAATTCTAAAACATTGCACCGCGCCACCCGCTACCATCGAATTCGTCCATGGCGGCTGAATCCAGCGTACGAGAAATGGAATCGCTTGCGTTGGCCCAATTGCCCGTACTGCGTCCGCAGCCCGCCCGGCAGCGGCCGACGGAGCGCCTCCGATGCCTTGGTCTTGCGTCATCATCGCCCAGTCGATCAGTGGCTTCCCTCCGTAAGTCGGCTGCTGGTTCTGGCGCGCTGACCGCGAGCAACCCGATACCAACAACAAAGAAAGCAGCACAACGCCCCGCATAATGCCCCAAAGTGCCGTGGCGCGCGGCGAAATGTCAAAAACAGGCGCGCACAACTCCGCCATCGACTCGCAACGCCGCGCCGCTGATGGCCGAGGCGAGCGGACTGCAAACAAAGGCCACGAGATTTGCAATCTCCTCCGGTTTCTCAAATCGTTTGAGGAGCGAACTGGGCCGGACGTTCTTAAAAAACTCCTTCTCAAAAACGTCGAATGGTTTGCCTCCCCCGAGCTTGTTCACAAATTCCTCCACGCCCGCGGAGTGGGTTGGCCCGGGAAGCACCGCGTTGACGGTGATGCCTGTGCCCGCGCAAACTTCGGCCAGGCCGCGCGAGACGGCGAGTTGCGCGGTCTTTGTTGTGCCATAGTGAATCATCTCCACCGGAGTTTGAATCCCGCTCTCACTGCTAATAAAAACAATCCGCCCCCAATTGCGCTCCTTCATCCCCGGAAGATACGCGCGACTCAACCGCACGCCGCTGAGCACGTTGACTTCAAAGAACTTTCGCCATTCGTCGTCAGAAATCTCCTCAAAGGGTTTAGGCTCAAAAATTCCCAGGTTGTTGACGACAATATCCATCGCCGGGAAACGCTTCAAGAGGCCCTGGACCGCCTCCGGGGTGGAAAGGTCCCCGGCGAACGATTCGACTTTCGCATCGGGTGCGGAGCGTCGAAGTTGCGTCAATGCCTCGTCCACCGACTTCTCCGAACGCCCGTTGACAATCACGCGCGCGCCTTCCGCCGCCAACCGGCTCGCGATCGCGAAGCCGATGCCTTTGGTCGATCCCGAAACCACAGCCGACTTGCCGTTTAGTTGTAAATCCATAATCCCACAATATGTCCGCCCGGGCGAAAATTGCAAAGGCTGCTAATTTATCGCCGCAGCGCATAGACCGTCACATCATCGAACTCGAAGTCCGCGCCTCCCGTGCGGGATTGCACGTAAACTCCAATTTTATCCAGGGTCTTCCTGGGGTGGCGATGAGCCACGAACCGGCGTACTGGCCGTCGAGATAGTAACTGAAACTGGTTCGGTAGCCGTCAGCCGAATCAAAGCGAACACCCAGCGTGTGGACAGCGTTCCAGTCGAACTGAACCGGCAAACCGTGATCGTCAAAGGCAATGGGCGCCCAAGTGGTCCCGTTCCAGGCTTTGAGCATCGAAGGTCCCGCCTTCAGGTCGCTGCCGACGCGCAGTTGGTCCGAATCGAACAATTCCACCCCAAGCCCTCCTTGCTCGCTCAAACGCCGCAACCTGATTTCAAAGTAGTCGCCCACTTCCAAGCCCTCCCCGCGAATCGCGCGGCTCTTGAGATCCAATGTGGCCGAACCCCACGGAATGTCATGCCCGTCCGGCACAGTGAACTGCAGCCGGTGATTCATGACTCGTTTATTGACAACCCCATAATGCGCGGCTTGGGTCCAGCCCGGCCCAAGGTCGCCGCTGTCCGGGCGGTTGAAATCGTCTCGGAAGACCTCGCTCAGGCCAGACTTGATCGCCGTCGTCGTCGCCCGATTGGCATCCGCAGTGATAAAAAGGCGGCGGTACCGATGCCAGGCCATCGCCGGCGTGCCGTCCGGTTTGACCATCCAGAAACCGCGAAGGTTGCGGTCGTTTTCCTTGCCGTTGAGCGGAAGGGGGAGTGATTTATCCAGTGGCTCGTTGCAATAGATCTCCCAGAAAACAGCCCAGGGCAACCCTTTGCTTTTCACGACGGCCTCAGCGCTGTCCATGCGCCGGTTAAGGCCCTCCACTCCTTCGCGCCCATTTTCGGGGTAGCCAAATTCGCCGAGATAAACACTGTGCGGATTCCGCCCAAACACCGCGGTGGGCGGCAGATGCGCGGCCAGGTAATCCACCGCTTTCGACAAACGCTCGGGGGTATCCAGGAAATTATAAGACGAATAGGAGGCAAGATCGACCGTTGTGTACGGCAGCACGGAGTTTGCCACGCCAGATTTGCCCGCCATCGAATCTTCCAGCCGATTCGCTTCGGCTGCGCCGTAAACGTGAACGTCCGTCTGGCCGATTTCCGTCCGCGCCTTGACGATTCCCGCCTGGCGCGCGTTAAGCCATTCGATCATGCCCTTCACGACGGTCCCGCTGGGCACGTAGTTGGCATCGTATGGTTTAGGCGAGCCATGTCGAAGGGCCCAATCGCCCTCCCAGTGCTGGAGCACAAAGGTCTTGCCTGTCCCTTTGTAGGTGGTGAGCAGATATTTGGTCAAGTCATGGAATTGCTGCGTCTCGTCCGCCGCCTGGTCCGCCGTTATTCCGGTGGTCCAATAATGGTCTTCGCGGCCGAGGGAAAAGGCCGTCAGAATATAAGTGGTGAAAGGCTTGGAAAAAACGGATTTAAAATATGGTGTTTGCGCGACCTGAACCAAACTATGGAGATCCTTTGGCCAATCGCTGTTCCAGGGATACCGTTGCGGCGCCAGATAGAGTTTGATGACTTTGCTGCCAGTGGCCAGGATTTGGTCCGCCCCCTCATCAAGGTAATCCTGCGTTGTCAGGTAATACTTCCCGTCAGCGTGCGCGACACCAAAAACCGTCGCCGGATCTCCGGCCATCGCGTTGAACTGGTTGACCCAAAGTAAAATCGCCGCAGTGGCAATTGAGGACGCTCTAAGTTTCATCGAGCCATCGTATCGCCCCGATGACTCCCTTCAATCATAGGAGTCTATTACAGGTCACTGTTGCATTCGCCCGGTTCCAACCATCCACAGCAGCCAAGTGATTTCACGGTAAAACGCCGTTTTGCTGGCATAGATAAATGAAGGATCACGATTGTCACACATATTGTACGCGCCGTAATTAAGTATCGCGGCGGGCGCAAAAGTCGCCAGCTCCTGTACAAAAAGAGCAAGATTCGCGGTGAGATCCTTGCATCGGCGTTCGCCGAGACATTGGAAGAGAAGCAGCGTTTCGGGAACGTCGGCCATAACGTGGTAGCGCAGCGCGGCCCCGCGCGTGATGATCTCCAGCAATAAATGTTCTCTTCGCTCTTCCTTTGTGATTTTTTCCACCCGCACGAATGGAGCGCAGTCCGCGTAGTTGCCGCCCCCCGCTTGCGTCATCAACTTTCGCACCAGGTCCGAAGTAAAATCCGTGAGCCACGCCCGCCCCGCGGCGATGATCGAAATATCGCTCCATTTGAGGGGAAAAGAGCGGCCCATCAAATCGTGAATTTGAAGCGCTTCCGGCGAAAAATCGACTTTGGTCAATTGCCTTGGCGGTGGCAGTTCGGTCAACGCAGCATCCTCCACCACCTCGGTCTGCACGCCTTGCGCGGCCAAAGCGGAGCGCATTGCGGAAGCCGGTTCGAGGTCCAGGCCTTTCGCCAGCACGCCGTAAGCATCTCTGCCAAGGATGCCTGCATCAGCGCCCGTCAACCCAGGAACCTGGTGAAAGGCATCCTGCAATTGCTCTTTTGAGGGCGGCGTCGAACCTGTTTGCATTACGGCGTATGTCATGACAGGAAAGAGGTGGGGTGGCCAACGGGACTCGAACCCGCAATTCGAGAAATCCCGTGTTTCAGGACACATTCCCCTCGTATTGCCCTCCTATGCGCGATAGTGAACATTTATGATTTGCACACAATTTGCTCACAGTGTAGCATTGTGATATGGCATGGCTTCAAAAGCGCGGCGGCGTTTGGTGGATTGGCTGGCGGCATCATGGCCGACAGGTCCGCAAATCCCTCCGCACTTCCGAAAAGGGGTTGGCGAAAGCAGAACTTGACCGAGTCAATTCCATCGCGGTCACGGCAAATTCCAATGCGGTCACGGCGGATTATATTGAGGCGATGACCGGCAGGGTGCCAGCAAAAAAACCGACCTTTGTTGGAGTTCCTAACAGCGTGGCTTGCCGAGTCGCAAGTCGATACGACCCCCGCCACGATTGCGAAATACCGGCAAGTCATCACCGAATTCACCGCGGCGGTAAACGCGGACAGCCTGCCGATGCGCATTGACGACGTGGCCTCGGAGCAAATAACCCAATTCCTGGCGGACAAGACTGCGCGCAGTTCAAGGGAAACGGCGCAGGGCTTTCGTAAAATCCTCCGTTCCATTTTCATCAAGGCCCAAGACATGGGCTATGTGACCCACAATCCAGTCCCCAAGGCCGGCCGTCGTCGCGGCTCAAAAGCCGAAAAAAACCGCAAGCGACCGTTCACCTTGTCCGAAATTGGCGACCTGGCCGCGAGGGCCACCCCGTTCTGGCGATTCATGATCATTGCCGGTTTCTTCACCGGCCAGCGGATGGGGGACCTCGTCACTTTGAAAGGGTCAAATGTCCATCTTGAGGAGAACCTGATTTACTTGACCAGCCGCAAAACCGGCAGGCGGGTCAAAGTTCCCATGGCCAAGCCGCTGCGGGTATTGCTGCAATCCATCTGGCCCAAGGGCGATGATGACCATTTTTGGCCCGATCAGGCGGCCAAATATTTGGCGGTCGGCTCAAGTCCATTTTCTCAGGAATTCTATGCGCTGCTAACTTCGGTTGGGCTGGTAGCGGAGCGCGGGCCCAAGCACAAATCGAAAAAGGTTGGTCGCAACGCCAGGCGCTCTTCCACCGAACTTGGATATCACAATCTGCGCCACACCTTCGTCACGCAAATCAAAATGGCTGGCGCGCCGGACTCCGTGGCGCGTGAATTGGCCGGGCACAGTTCTGATCTCATCAGCACCCATTACACGCATTTGCCCATCGAGAGTCTCGAAAAGGCAATTCTTGCGCTACCGGAGGTGACGCCATGAAAGCGGCATTTGCCGTGGAAAGCGGCAACGGCAGTCTGACCATTGTTCAAATGGCCGATGCTGCTAGACCCGCCTCCCAATCGATACCTTCGTCAAAAGCGGTCACTCTCCGCCCGGAACTCACAAAATGAACAAAAAATCGACCGGACAACGGAATCCCAAGCGGTCATCTCCCTTCACAGGCGCCGCCCTGGATTTGGCTGCGGCTCAAATTGAAAGGACTTCTATGGGACAAACAGCGGATCAGCAGGAGGAACTGAATTCGCGTCCGTGAAATCTTCAAGCCGAATTTCTTTTACATGCCCGGGAGGCAGTCGAAAAGATTATCAAAGAAGCTCAAACAGAAAAACTTCCGCCAAGAAGCCTATTCCTAGAACTGCATTATCCGTTTTTCGATAAGAAGGTACAAAACGTTCTCCGAGAACGCGGTCCATCACCGGACCTAAACCGCGCCTGCGACGGAGCTTACGCTGTGGACGCGTATTTGTGGGCCGAGCAGTACGGCTGGCTCGCATACGATGACGCTGCGCTTAAGGATTCGCAGTTTATTGACTATCCCACCTCCTTTTATTTAGCCCATGACTTGCATTGGTTTTCCCGGCTTTTGACAGCCGTCGCAGCGGACATCAAACGCTGCATCGATTATGCAACAGATACGAAGCCAGGTGCCACGCATGAGACACTCCTCCAAACCTGGCGGAACACTCGGTTAGATACGAAGGACGATGACACGACCAAAAAAGGTGCTCGATGGCTGGAGGGAACGCGTTTTCTCGAAAGGGCCAAAGAAAGAAAAGCCAAGAAAAGTAAAAAGGGCGACAGTATGCCTTCTATTCGCGTTAGCGCGGTAAAAATCAATAAAAAGCGGAGAGGTATTTAATGGGGTGGCTCCCATGCTGGAAAGCTGAGCTTCAACTTTTGGACTACCTATCGGAAACGGAAACTAAACTTTCCAGACGTTAACCGAAATCCTTCTAAAAGGTAACGCGTATTTCAGCTCATAGCTCTAGCTGAGTTTCGTTAGCTGCTCTACTATTCATGCACACGCAGATGCGTGAATGAATGAGCACTAAGCGTAATTTTAGGAGCAGCAACAATGCAGGTTACACTGGATTCGACCTCTTTCGCCTCTCGAAAGCCAAGGAAGCCGTTGATATCTGTTCGAACACGTTGCGATCGTATAATCGGGATGGCCTGCCATTTTACCGCCGCGGCAAAGCAGTATTCATTTCGAAGATTGAACTTGAGCAGTTCCTGCGAATGGGGAAGAAGGTAACGTAAGAAAGAAATCGCGGCGCGCCCTGCCCGGGAACAACGCCGCGAATTTTACTTTTTCACTATGGCTAATCATAACATTCCAGACTTACAGCGTCAAGCCCTCGCCGAGGCTGTATTGGGGACGGTTGACTGGCGAGACGGTATTACCGGCTATAAACCCGGCTATTCCACACTTGGTCGAACCACTCATGAAGCAGCGTCTGGTATTTGGCGGTCATACGTGTAATTCTTTCGGTTAGTGTTTTCTTCTGCCGGCTGTCCTGCATGCTGAGCGTGTTCGTGTGGATTTCGTTCCAGAAATCAATCAGCCACCGTTCATTTTGGACTTGATGAATTTTCTTTCGATCCGGGCAAGTCTGACCTGGGGTCGCGCATTTCGTTACGGAATCAGCCTTCAACAGTATCACAAAAACCCCAGGAAGGGCCTGGTCCATGAACTTGTTTATACAATGCAGTACGAGCGGTTGAACGGCTTCGATGGCTTTTTGCGGCAATATCTTGGTGATTACCTCTCGATTGAGCGCTATGAATTCCGGGGCAAGGTCGCCAAGATGTCAGCGGCGGAACGAAATTGGGGTATTTCTGACGGTTCGAAATTCCCGGCTTCGTGATCCGTTTTCTTCCAAACATCGATGAAAACCTTCTTCCTTCTTCATTTATTCGCCAAAATGCCAGGAATCGAGCGTTGAGCGCTCCAAAATCGCGTAGGGTAGCCAAATCCATGCCAGGATTTTTCAGGAATTTCAAACTGCCCGATTTCCACCGTTTTCACGCCGCCGGCCACA
>DATAXU010000021.1:0-21784 GCA_036272955.1 Verrucomicrobiia bacterium | reverse complement strand
CCGGCATTCCCATTCAAATTGAAGCCTGCACCAATTTGGTCAATCCCTCCTGGATTCCGTTGCAAAGCCTTACGCTCACCAACGGATCGTACTACTTCAGCGAACCCCAGCAACTGAGTCGCTTTTACCGCATCAGTTCGTACTAACTAAGCGCATTCGATAATGAGAGCGACCTTGGCCTTTTTTGCATTTCTCGCCAGCCTGGTTGTCGCAGCCAATGCCAAACCTTACGGAATGCACAGCCGCGCGCAGGTCGAGCCGTTTCTCAATGGCGCGATGCCGGAAATCGCGCCGTCCATCTCCGGAAATTGGTCCGCCGTGCCGGCGTTCACAAATCTGTTATTTACCAACGCGGTCGGATTGTGCGCCGTGCCGGGATCGCACCGGCTTTGCGTTTGGGAACGCGAAGGGCGCGTCTGGACTTTTGAACACTCGCCGGACGCCGACAAAAAAACGCTGGCGCTCGACCTTCACGACCAATGCCAGGGCTGGGACGACTCCGGCCTGCTCGGAGTGGCCTTTCATCCCGGGTTCGCCACGAACCATTTTATTTTCGTCTATTATACCTGGGTAAAACGCGGAACAGTGGCCGGCAGTCCTACGACCCGGCCCGTGCCAAATCTTCCAGATACTTACCACGACCGCCTCGAACGTTACACGCTCGACGCAAACGGCGCGGCAATTCCAGGCTCGCTGAAAATCTTTGTCGATCTTACCGACCAAACCGTCTGGCATCACGGTGGTGGAATGTTTTTTCATCCCACCAACGGCCTGCTCTACTGGACCGACGGCGATAACGCCGTGGACGAAAATAATCAGATCATCAATAAAAGTCTCTACTCCGGCGTTTTTCGGATCGATGTCGATTGCCGCGGCGGCGATTTCAGCCATCCCATCCCGCGCCAGCCAACCAACGGGATTACGGCGAATTATTTCATTCCAAACAGCAATCCATTCGTCGGCCAATCGAACGTCCTGGAAGAGTTTTTTTGCCTGGGTCTCCGCAGTCCGCATCGCATGACGATCGATCCGCCAACCGGGCGCATATTCATCGGCGATGTCGGCGGAAGTTTGCGCGAGGAAATCGACGTCATCGAACCCGGCGAGTCCGGCTTGAATTTCCAATGGAACGAATGCGAAGGCAACCTCGGCCAGATGAAAATGCCCTGCATTGGAATCAGCCGCGGCCCAGTCCTGGATTATCCGCACACAGACGGACGGGCGATCATCGGCGGCTACGTTTACCGGGGCCGGCAATTTTCGGCGGACCTCGGCGGCAAGTATATTTTCGGAGACAACGTCTTTCGAATCATCTGGGCTTTGGACGAAACGACCACACCCTTCCAAAAAAATCCCCTCTGCATCATGCCCAAGGGGCTGGGCCCGAACGCCGGCTCGGATTACACCGGCCTGTCGTCGTTCGGGACCGACGCCGCGGGCGAAATTTATTTTTGCCAGATGAGCAGCGTTGGCGGGCAGATTTTCAAATTACGCCGCGGCGGTTCCCCGCCTCCCGCAAAAACGATACCCAAGCTGCTCTCGCAAACCGGGGTATTCCGCGATTTGGCGACCCTGGAACCCGCGAATTTTTTAATTCCCTATTCCGTCAACTCCCCGCTCTGGTCGGACGGCGCCGCAAAGCGACGATGGATCGCGCTGCCCGAAGGTTCGAAAATCAATTTCGCGGAAACCGGTGAGTGGAAATTTCCAGCCGGTACCGTTTTCGTCAAAAACTTCGCGCTCGCCGTGGACGATTCGCACCCCGAAATGCTTCGCCGCCTCGAAACACGCCTTTTGGTCCGCGATGCCAACGGTGGCGTGTATGGCGCGAGCTATCGCTGGCGCCCGGATAATTCCGACGCCGACCTCGTCACCGCCGGCACAAACGAAAACATCTCGATCAAAACCGCCGATGGAGTCCGCCAGCAAAAATGGTTTTTCCCGGGGCGGCAGGATTGCCTGACTTGCCACACACCCATGTCCGGCGGCGTTTTGGGCGTAAAAACCCGGCAGCTCAATGGCGACTTCAAATATCCAAATAGGGTGACGGACAACCAACTCCGCACATGGAATCATCTCGGCCTCTTCAAGACGGCGCTGGATGAAAAAAGGATTTCCCGTTTTCCTCGCCTTGCCGCCGTCACCGAAGCTCACGCTTCGCTGAACTTGCGCATTCGGTCCTATCTCGACGCCAATTGTTCCATGTGCCATCGGCCCGGCGGCGCTGAAGCTTTTTTCGACGCGCGTTTTGATGTTCCTCTGAAAAGCCAGGGACTGATCAATGGACCGGTCGCCAACCAAATGGGAATTGCCGGCGCGAAAGTGGTCGTCGCGGGAAATTTAAAAAAATCGATCCTGCTCGACCGGCTGCGTTTCCCCGGCGGAAATCAAATGCCGCCCTTGGCGCGAAATGTCGTTGACGCACCGGCGGTTGCCCTTTTCACGAAGTGGATTTCCTCCCTGCGCGTTGCCCCCCCGGCGCTTCCGAGGGGCTGGCAAAGCACGGACATCGGCGAAGTCGGATTAAATGGCGAGGCCAGTTTTGTCGGCGGCAGGTTCAACCTGCTCGCATCCGGCAGCGACATTTGGGAAAACGCCGACGCATTTCATTTTGCGTTCATCCGCCTCGCCGGCAACGGCCAAATCGTGGCGCGCGTCGCCTCGTTCCAATACACCGATCCGTGGGCCAAAGCCGGCATCATGTTGCGCGAAAATGTTTCCGCCGGGGCAAAATATGTTTTCGTCGGTTTCACCGGACAAGGCGGATCCGTGCTGCAAACTCGCCCGATGGCGGACCAGTCCTCGACAAGCCTCGATGGGCCGGTCGCAAAACCTCCCTCCTGGCTCAAACTGGTGCGGCACGGCCAGGACTTCGATGGTTACGTTTCGGCCGATGGCAAAAATTGGCAGCCCGCTGGCCACGCGACAATTCCGATGGAGAAAAATATGCTCGCCGGCCTCGCCGTGACCGCCCACAACAATTCCGTGCTCAATTCGACATTGTTCGAGGGCGTTAAAATTTCGCCTTGACAGCCCCCAGACCCCCTTTTATTCGCGGTCCGTTCGCTTTTGCGCGCGGCGTTTGGCGTCCAGCAGGCGCCCTGTGGTTGAGCCTTCGCCTTGCGCGGGCGGCTTCTCGGCGGAAGCCGGCGCACCGGGCGGCGCGCCCGGAGCCGGGGCCGCTGGAGTTTCGGATTGGACGGGCTTTTCCGGCTCGAACAACGAAGGACTGGGAGCCGGCGCGGTGCGTTCGGACCGGACCTGGCCGCGGCGGGTCAGAAGCGCGGACAAGGATTCGTCCGCCTCTTTCGTGCGCGGGACACCCTTCCAGAAGAAAATCCAGCGGCGCAATCTGTTGGTCGCGCGCAGCCACTCGCTCCTGTCAAGTTGAATACGGCGCACGGCGACATCTAGCGGAAACAGCAATATGGCAAACTCCAACAGCCAATCCCTCAAGTTGAATGGCTGGAAGGTCTTTACTCGATCGTGCGTGAAGGGATTGTCTTTTTGCGGGTCGAGAACTTTTCCGCCCCCCAATTCCGCGAGGCGCCGCAGGAAGTTTAAGTTGGGGCCGGTATCGTCAAATTCGGGCGAATAGTTGACACTAAGGCCGAGCGCCTCCGATTGTCCATTGCCGCGATCGGTCAGGTTCATCAAATAAGCGCCGACTTCCTTCGTGGGAAACACAGCGTCGTAACGGCCTGCCCCGGTTTGCTCCAGTTGGAGGACTTGCTTGTCGCCTTTGGGGCTGACGACGAGCAGTTGAAGATTAAGAAAGTTGCGGTAATGACCTTGCGAATCGATCGCTTCCACGCTCACGTGGCCCTCGCCTTTTTCGACCGCGACTTCAGTGTTGAAGTTGGCCGCGTCCAAACGCCGCAAACTCCATTGCGCCACTTGCAGCCAGAATTGACGGTATTTGTCCCAGCCGATCCAATTCACCGCCCATTTGGCGCGCGCGTCCGAAGTGAACGCAACCGTGCGCCCGAGTCCATACTGCCAATGCGCGAGCAACGGATCGCCCTTTTGCGTGACCAGCGGGACCTCCGCGCGCCCCTTCGGCGTCGTGCAAACGTAGCCGAGCAGTTGCGGATATTCCTGCGGGCTGATGCCCTTGATGACTTCGCTCAACGATCGCACCTGCGGCTTGAACGGTTCCTCGAAAATTGCGGACTTCAAAATGACCGAGGCTTCCTTGATGAAGATTTGAGGAAGGTCGGACGCGGAATCGACAGCCCAAAAACGGCCATGCCCCTCAGCCGCGAGCCAGGACATCGTGTCCGGCGCAACGTGCCCGCCGATCATCACGGTGCTGATCGTGATCCGATGATTGACGATGTCCTGGACGAGCGTTTTGCTGGGCGCGGAAGGGTCGCCATCGCTGAAGACGATCATATGTTTGAGGCTGGCGGTGGATTTGACAAGAGCGTCGTAGGCGGATTGCATCGGCGCTTCAAACCCAGGCATATCGCCGGGATTCATTCCGCCAATTTTGCGTCCCATTTCGGTTTTGTTGCCAACTTTGGAAAGTGGAAAAAGCCAGTGATTATTGCCATCCCAAAGCACGATTCCCATTTCGTCCTGCGGGCCGAGTGCGTCGAGTGCCGCATACGCGATGTCCCGCGCCCAGCCGTTGCCGCCCGGAAATTCGGTGGCGTGACAAACAATGGCCAAAGCCCCGTTAGGCAGGACTTTCTTGCTGCTCAATTCCATTTCGACCGGCAGCATCGCCTCCAGCGGCGTGCCGCGATACCCCCCGGCCGCGTACGTTTCATCGCCGCCGATGCAGACCAAACCGACGCCGAAATCGCGCACGGCGCTTTCGAGCAATCGCATGGAATCAAGGCCAAGATCGCCCGCGGAAATGTTGCTTAGAAAAATGGCGTCGTAACTTTGCAACTCGGCGAGCGTGTCGGGGAATCGATCGGTCACCTTCACTTCCAGCTTCCCGTTTTGCAGAGCGGCGACCAGCGGCTGATCTTTTTTAGGGTCGCTGGAAATAATCAGCACACGGGGATTGCCCCGGACGGTCGCGAAAGCGATGCCGCGATTGTTTTGCGGGACAGTGTCGCCGGGAGCATCGACTTGCACGTCGTACTTGTAGAACCCGGTGGAGTCCAACGTCTGGGGAAATGTCAAAAGGTTTTTGCCCGCGTTCAATTGGACTTTCTGTTCGCCCAACGGAGTTTCGTTGAGATAAAGCCGAATGGTGGCGCTTTGGTCGTGGTCGGCCTGGGCGAAAATTTTGACGTCAAAGGTTTGTCCTTTCTTGACGTTCGAGGGGACGGTCAGTTTTTGGATCGATACGTCGTTGCCGCGGCTCGCGCCCAAAGGCAGCACATCCATGCTCACGCCCAACGTCCGCGCGGCGGCGAGCGCTGAGAGAGCGTCGCCGACATTCTCGTTGCCGTCGGAAAGGAGAACGAGCCGCTTCTGGCCCGTCTCTGGGAAAGCGGCGGTGCCAAGCCGGATTGCGCTGGCGATGTCCGTCCGTTCCGTGCCGACGACCGCCTGGAACTGGCGCAGGTCAAGCCGCGTGTTCGGACGCGTCTCAATCGCGGCGTCCGCGCCGAAAACGAGAACGCCCGCGAGGTCGTTGGGTTTTTTGCCCGCGGCGGCCTGGTTGACATAAACCCGGGCGGATTCCTGCTGCGGCGACGGCACACTTTGTGATCTGTCCAGCATGAAGAAAACGGTAAGCCCTTCCATCGGCTTCTTGAATTGCAACCCAGCCATGCCCAGGCAAAGGGCCAGGACCACCAGCAATCTCAAAACCATCGCGCTCCAATGCCGCCAGGCCTCGATCCGCACGTCCGATTTCCAGGAAAGCCACACGACCCACGGCACCGCGAAAATCAACGCGAGGAGCCAGATGGGATTGGAAAATTGGAAACTCATTTGCGGATGAATTTCTGCACGCGATTATTCAAGGCGTCCGCCACGTAGAGATTTCCCTTCGAATCCATCGCAAGGCCCCAGGGATTGCTGAATTGCCCGGGCGCTCCGCCGGGTTCGCCAAGGATTTCCAGCGGGTGGTCCTGGGCGTCAAGAATCTGGATGCGGCTGTTGCCAAACTCGCAAATGAACTGCAACCCGCTGGGGTCGATCAATATATCGTACGGGTAACTGAATTCGCCCATGCCGGACCCCGCCTTGCCGTACGCGCGAATGAATTTGCCATCGCCGGAAAAAACTTGGATGCGATGGTTGCAGGAATCGGCGACGTAAACCCGCCCGCGAGAATCAATGCCCAGCCCTTCCGCGCGGCTGAACTCTCCGGGACCGCTTCCCAATCGCCCCCACCCGCCGAGATATTTTCCCTGCGGGGTGAAATGCTGCACCCGCTCGGAATCGGTGTATTCGCAAATGTAGATGTTGTTGTTGGAATCCACGACACCCGCGCGAGGCATCCCGAGTTGTCCAACGTTCGTGCCTTTGACTCCCCATTGGGCAATCAGTTTGCCTTCCGGGGAAAAATAATTGACGCGTGAATAATGCGGCTCGATCAAAACGATGTTTCCCTTGCGGTCGCGGCACATGCCCTTGGGTTTGCCCCTGACGATTTCGGGCATTTGCCAAAAGAGAAGAAATTTTCCATCGGGAGAAAATTTCTGGACGCGCCCGGTCATATCGATGACGTAAAGATTGTCCTGGGCATCGACCCCGACCGAACGCGGCTTGTTCAATTCGCCGATGCCGGCGCCGCGCGTTCCGATCACTTCCACGCGGCTGAAAAACCGGCTTTGGACCGGTGCGCCCCTTTGATCGTCGGCGGAGCAGCTTGCCAGGACGAGGAGCGCGAGCAGGCAGAATGAAACCGCGCACATTTTCCTGATTGATTGGATGAGCACCCAGCCCAGCAACGGCAGAAGACCTAGCACAAGCAGCAGCAGGCAAAGGGCGTTGACCTGCGAATTATGGCCGTAGTGGAGCAAATTGAAAATGCGGAGCGAAAGGCTCTCGCCGCCCGGAGGGACGATGAGCACGAGGGTCTCCACGTCCCACAAACAAAGCAGGTAAGTCACATACCACGCCGCGCTGACCTGACTGGCCGTTTGCGGCAAATGGATGTATCGCAGCATCTGCCAGAACGTGGCGCCTTCCAGTTTCGCCATTGCCGCAAGGCTTGGATCGCCGGACCGAATGGCGCGGGCGACGGCGTTCCATCCCAGCCCGGCGTAACGAATTGCGTAGGCGATAAAAACAATCGCGGCGCTTTGGTAAATCGCACTCAGTCCGCGCCGATTGAAGACCCAGATCAACGCGATGCCCAATAAAACGCCCGGCATGAAAAATGGAAGCCACAGAGCGGAATCGAGCCGCATCCGCCACGTTAATAACGCGGCCGTGATAACGATTGTCGCGGAAACGCCGCTGAACAGGAGCGAGTGGGAAATGGCGGAATGTCCCGCCGCGAGCGCCGGAAAAAATTCGCGCCAGGTTTTTGGGTCGCCCGCAAGTTGCCACACAGGCACGCCGAGAGAAAATCCAACCATGACCAGCGCCGTCACGCCACCGGCCCAATACCAGCGCACCCCCAATTGCCGGCGCAACGCGCGCGCGGTCGCTGGATTGGATTGCCAGTTCCACGAATTATTTCCGCCGCGAAAGCAAAACATCAGAACCAGCGGAGCGAGCACCATCGGCCAGCTCAATTCGAGGGCGGACCCATAATCGAACGTCGTGTTGAACCGGACCCATACCTCAGCCGGGAAAACCTTGACCTGCAAAATCGCGGGGACGGCAAAATTGTTCAGCGCCAAAACAAACGTCAGAATGGACGCCTGCAGGATTTCCGCGCGCGCGACCGGCAACAGCAGCCAGCGCAATAAAAATCGCCCTTCCATGCGCGGATCGACTTCCAATTGCGACGCCTGAATGCGCCGCCACGCGGCCGTCACAAAGAGAAATGCAATCGGCCAATTCAACAAAGCCAGCACCCAAATCGCGCCGCCCAGGGTATATATATTGACGGGGAGCCAGTAATGCCATGTGCCGTTTTCGCCCAGCAATTCGATCCAGCAATTGACAACGAGAAAGGGCGGCAGGACCAGCGCCACGACGGCGGCTGCCAGAAAGAACGTGCGCCGGGGCGGTTCGCAGGCGGCGAACCAGAGGGCCGCGAGCACGCCACCCGCCAGCGCGAGGAGCGTCGCGGCGCCGCTCACGGCGATGCTGTTGCCAACCAACGGCCAGTTCAAACCGTCCTCCGATGATAATACCACCACTCGAACAGCAAGACCGCCAGCGCCGCCGCGGCGATCCAATGCCAGAATTCTACGCTCGCCTGCTTCACTTCCGTCGCGCCGACCTTGTTGAATTTGCCCAACTGCAATTCTTCCCGCGGCTTGGTGTTGCTCTCGGCGGCATCCAGCACATTGACGCAGAACGCGACTTCGTTCGTGCCGGCCCGCAAATGATAAGCGCCGCGCCGGGTTGTGTCGCCAAAGACAATTTCGGGATTGCCGCCGGTCGCAACGGTTTCCTTGGCGCCCCCTGGCAGCGTGACCGTCACGGATTCAACGGGATGCGCCAGCGCATATCGAAACGGCTCGCCGGCGTGCAGAAGCAATTGGCGCGATTTGGTCGAAGCGGGATTGAGCCAATCCACCGCGTTGGCGATGAACATCGGGAAAGACACGCGCAACGGCCATGTGCTTTGCAACGTGTCAAAACCGACCCAGATAATTTTTTGATGCTCCAATTCCCCCGCGAGCAGCAGCGGCGTTTGCCGCGTCTCGACCAGCGGGATGCCCCACGCGGGCGCGCGCACACCGAGCGTCTCGCTGATTTGGACGTTGTCCAGGTTGATGTAGCGCAGCAGCGGATGCGTGTTCTTCCAATCGACGATTGCCGGCGCGTCAATGTTCGTCCAGCCGTCCTCAAACAAATTCGTCGTGACAACGTGGAATGCCAGCACGCTGGTTTTGGGCCAGACGGAAGGCGTGACGTCGTCCAGCACCACGACGTCCCAGTTCGGCGCGCCGTCCAATGTATCAGTGGCCACGGACACATCGGCGCCGGGGACGGTGCGCAACGCCCGTTCCATAAAACGATTCCCGTGCGACACCAGCAACACACGGATCGGCTGCGGCAGCAGGCTGACGATCGACGCCTCGTTGTCCGCGGCCAGATCATCCTTGGCGTCGATGCGCACCGTGAAAATGCCGTCGCGCTGCTGGGTGGCGGAGAAAACCTGGGGCGAAGTTTCGCCGGGAGCCAGTGTCAACGCCCGCGTGTCCACGACTTCCTGATCGAAGAGCAAATCCAGCACCGTCTGCTGCGTGTTGGTCGAAAAATTGACCACGCTGGTATAAATGGCGCGTTCCTGCTGGTTCTCCGGATTTTCGCGAATATCGAGCGTGGTGATTCCGACGTTATTGCAGCGTTCACCCTCGCGATGGTAAACCAGATTCATCCCTTTATTTTCAAATTCACTCAAATCGCCCGCCGCGCCGTCGCTGAAAAGATCAATTTCCGGGTCATGCTTGTCGCGCACCAGCGTGTCGGCCAATTTTAGCGCTTCCGTCAGGCGCGTGGTGGAGTCCGTGACCTGGCAATTTTCAATGGCGCGGCGCAAAATCGCTTTGTCGTCGGTCGCGGATTGTTTCACGACCGTGTTGCCCGCCGCCAGGAGGATGAGCATCTGCTCCTGGTCCTTGAGACTGTCCACAAGGTGAAGCGCCTCCGCGCGGGCTTTCTCAAAACGGGAAGGCGCCACGTCGGTGCTTTGCATGGAAGCCGAAGCGTCAAGTATGACAACTCGAAGGCCCGTCGCCTTGGCGTGACCCGCGAAATAAGGACGGCTCAACGCAAGAATGGCCAGCACCAACAGGAGCAATTGCAGCACCAGCAGCCAATTGTGGCGCAGTTTTTGGAAGGGAGCATTGGCCTGCGTGTCGGCGAGGAATTTCTGCCAGAGAATGGTGCTGGAAACGAGCTTCACCACGCGGCGCCGCTTCAAAAGGTAAAAGATGACGACCACCGGCAGAGTGGCAGCGAACCAGAACGCGGCTGGCGATAGAAACCTCACGGGTTCGTTGATAGTGCGGGTTCAATCCCCAAGTTTAAAGCGGTTTTTTGCGCCATCAGGTCCGCCAGAAAATCTTTCTCCGCGTCAGAATGGTCGTGACGATGGCCATCGAAAGAGTGACCAGCACGCCCCGCCAAAAACCGCGCCAGGGCGTGCTCGCCCAATGGTCCAGCACAGCGGCCAAACCGGTTAGCGCCAGCAAGGGGTTGATAAAATTGTTCACGCCCGCGTAGGCGATCATCGGGTTTCGCCCTGTTTCAATGAGCAGGACCATCCACCGCTCGCGTTTGAAGTAGTCGATGATGATCGAGAGCAGAATCAATATGCAATTGGCCAGGCCGGATGTCACAAAGTAATAACTGACAGTGGCCTTGTCCTTCCTGATGCCGCCTTCGTAAGGTTCCAGGAACAGGCCAAGCACCATCCAATAGGCGCCCCATAGGAAAAGGCTTTTGTAGAGGCGCTCAGTAGGCGTGCGGGCATCTTTGACGAGAAACCAACCAGCCACGCACAATGGAAAGACCACCAACGGCGTGCCCGGCAACCAGCGCGATTTCAAACCGGTCAGCAAAATCAGCACAAACGCGAACATCAGCGAACCCAGCGCCCACAACCGTCCCGCGGGCCAGGTGCGCGCCGGCCCGGCTTGTGAAGACCGCCCCCATTCGAACAGTAAATCCCCGGCAACCGTCCCCGGCAAAACGATGCACAAGTATTGCAGGTAATATAATTTATAAATCCACGACACCCATGGTTCCGGTGAAAAATTCCAAAAGTCCGTGACCCAGCCGCCCAGCGGATGCGGCATGTTCGAGAGCCGGATCGCCAGCAGAATTCCCACGATTCCCAATCGCGGTAAAATCCGGTCACGCGTGAACAGCCAGACCAGCGCGCCCCAAACCGCCATGTTCGCCAGCACCACAATAATGATGTCCGTTCGTTCGATGCGGAATCCGCTGCCATCCGGGTAACGCGCCAGCGCGAAAAAAACAATCGCGCCGAACCAGCCGATGCCGCGGATTGTCCAACGAATGCCCGGCTTCCAATGCGCCGGCAACCGCGCAAGGACTGGAAAGAGGATGAGAAATCCGAGCAGCGCGACCAGCCACGTCTGAGTGGAAGGATGATCGCTCAAGACATACGGCCGAATCGCCACTACGAACAACGCGAAAAAGGCGAGCAGGAAACCCCGTTTGAAGATGGATCCTGCCAGGCGCCATTCCGAGACGCCGGCGCGCAGGCGCCGCCCCAACGCCAGCGGAAACGCAGCGCCCATCGAGAAGAGAAAAAGCGGAAAAACGAGATCAACCCATGTGATGCCGGGATTTGGAATAAATTGGTGCTCCGGCGGCGGCACTTGCGCGTGATACATCCAGGAAGGAAGTGAATTCGCGCCAAATGGCATTTCGCTGGAAAGCAGCATCAAAAGAATGGCCAGGCCGCGCAACGCGTCCAATGCGGCAGCCCGCGTTTCGCGGGGCGCTGACCGGCCGGGAGAAGTCTCTGTCATTGCCCGAAATTAAAGCCGCGGGTAAGCTTTTGGCAATTGGCGTCTCTCCCTAAAAGTTTTTTCGCAACCGCCGCAATGACCTTGGCGGTGCTGGCGCATGGGGCGGCTGCATTCGATCTGCCAATCACGGAACAGGAGGCGCTTCGCAACGCCCACCAGGGGAGCCTTCTGCATCTGCCGGAAATTCCCGCTGTCGCAACTGTGCGCACAGTGCTGCCGGGTCCCCGCCTGCTTTTCTCCGATATGCCCGAATACATTGGCGACAGAAACGGCGTCACCATGGAACAGGAACTGACGCCGGGACGTTACCGCCTGTATATATATCACGTTCCCGGAACCACCAGTTCGGAACGCACCGTATCGGCGGTGATCGAAAATCTATCATCGCAATCGCTGGAAGTGCGATTCGACCATTATGCCTTTCCCGAACCGGGAACGGATTACCCGATGATCGGTCTCGATGCTCTAATGGATTTCTTCACGGGCAAAACGTTGCCGCCGCCGCTGACTGTGCCGCCGCAAGGCCGCTCGGTGCTCGATCCGCGATTGGAGGCCACGACAGCGAGCGATCCGCAACTTGTCCACGCGCTTTATGAATTCGAGATCAATGGGCCTGCGCGCATTTCGGTGTTGCAGAGAAACCCGGACCAGTCGTCCACGAATGTGCTCGGCACTTTGCCGAGACTGCCACGCCAATTGCCCGGGCAAAGGCTGAGCGGCGCCGGGCGTGGCATTTTTCCCGACGCCGATCTTCTCATCACGAACGCCCCCAGCGAGGTGATTGATACCGCGAACGGCATGCAACGGCTGGTATTGGCGGACGGTTTCCGCGATCCGTGGGTCACCGGCTCAGATGCCCTTGCCTCCGACATGGCCGTCACGAACAAAGGCAGCTACGGCGTGGTTTATCATGTCCGGCTCGCGTATGTTTCCACCGACGGGCGCGCCCTGGCAATTCTGGTCGGCGGCCCTGGACGCGGCGGCGCGGGCAGGCCGATGACGGTGTTGCGGGTCAGCGATGGAAAATGGAAAGGCGGCTGGTTGAAAATCGCGGGCGCTCGCCAGCGAGGGGCCGTGTCCGTGGCGCAGGAGTGGCCGGCGGCGCCGCGCGGACAAACGAATTATCTGGAACTGATTTATTCGCCGCCGGGTGGTTCCTCATTGCCCACCCCGATTTATTTGGCGCCCTTCAATCCGTAGTTCCCCCACTATTCGTAACGGGACCAAAAATAAACTCCCACCATGATTCCGACGGAAATGACGCTCATCCACACTGTCGTACTGAAGTAAGAAACGACGATCATCAAAATCCCACCCGCAAACGCCGGGGCGGACCGCTGTTTTTTCCCGTAAATCATGTAACCGGCGCCGATTGATCCCCAAAGTAGCGACGCAAACAGTGTCGAGGAATCCAAATGAAAACCGGGCGGGAGCAGTGGAGTTTGAGGAGGTTCGTCCATATTATGCGGAGGCCGAAAGATTTTTTAAATCGGCGCGGAGTTGTTCATACGAGGTGTTGTAGGCCAGGACAGCCGGGTCCGGCGTAATGCCTTCGTTTTCGCAGGCGGCGCGATAGCAATCCGGCCACCAATTGCGGTGCTGGGTCAGACCTTCGTCACGCCATTGGCGCCAGCCCACCAGGACCTTGGACCAGCACCGGTCGCCATAGGCGATCCCTTCGGAGGCTTGCTTGAATTCCTTCAAATACCAATCGCGCCCGATGCGCGCGTGCAGCACTTCATCCGCCCAATCGTAGTCCTGGAACAATGCGGATAGCGGGTTGTGGGACTTGGCGCCGACCTCCCATTCGTAGCGCTTGCCATTTTTTGGCATCAGGCCCTGTTCGATGAAATAGAGAACACCATGCCGCTCCATGGGCGTCAATTGCGTATTCAAGCCGAGCGACCAGGTAAAATTAATCATTACCTTTTTTGGCCAATCGACCCCCACGCTCGCAAACCCGACTTCGCCCATCATTGCATGGCGGGCCTCGTCCCAAAGCTGGCGTGTCATGTCACGATAATAACCCCAAGGCTTGCCGGAGGTTTCGGCGATGATGCTCGCCATCATCTCCGGCACGTCGATCTCGCGAAGCCGTTTGTAAAACATCATCAACACCTTGGTATCGGCTGGCATCGTCTCGTCATAAAGGAAAGCCTCCGCGTTCACCCCCATATTATAGGGATCGGGGAACCGCTCGTCGCGTTGCGGAATTTTGTCGAATTTATACGATTGGCAGGAATGACGCCGAACCACTTTCCCGCCGGCGGCTTCCAGTGCGCCATCGAGACCCCCGGCCGCGGCCAAACAATCATCGAGCAATTCCAGCCATTCAGTAGAGACGCCGCCCGCTATACTTTGGACGCATTGGGCGCCGTATCGGAGCATGTCCTCCAATTCCAGGAGTGCGAAACGGCAAACCCGGACGGAGGGCGCGTCCGCAAGACGATTGGTCGCGGTAACGTGGGCCTGCAACGCTCCTTTCAACGCCGGGAGAGCCTTGGTGTAGATGCCGGCCAGCAATTCCGCGGTCGTCGGCGCCGCGAGGATCTCATCGAAAAAGATTTCCAGATTCCCGTCAGGAACGACATCCATGCCCAACGGCGGTTCGCGCATTTCGCCGACCCGTTTGCGGAGCGCATCGACATGTTCGGCGCACAGATGGGCGTGGAGACTGAAGCCCATCTTAAGTTCGTAAATCGGCTCGGCGGTCAGACGGGCGTTAAAAATCTGGTGCAGCCGTTTGAAAGCGTAATGATAGCGCTTCAACCGCGCGACGCAGGCCTCGATGGAAAGTCCAGGCGTCATTGCGTCTTCAATGGAGCAAAGGCCCGCCAGCGCCGGCAGGTTGCGATACGACTGTGGCCCTTTCATGGCGTCGCTCCTTCCGGTTGCGGTATAACGATTTTTTGGCCAACCCGCAGCCGGTTCCAATCGACGCTGGGATTGGCTTCCATCGCCTGTTTTAAAGAAATCGTCTTCATTCCCTTGGACTTAAAATCGGCGTTGTAGGCATGAACGATCGCCGAAAGACTGTCCCCCTCCTGGACTTTGTAAACGAA
The DNA here is from genome assembly GCA_036272955.1 of Verrucomicrobiia bacterium. GTDB lineage: Bacteria > Verrucomicrobiota > Verrucomicrobiia > Limisphaerales > Palsa-1400 > DATAUD01. Next base: position 7,179 of record DATAXU010000021.1, on the reverse strand, counting down.
CCCTTTCTCATTGCCCGCATTTGCCGGCGCGTCGTCGGCGGCGATCGGTTTGGGCGCTGAGAACCGGGTGGGAGACGGATTTTCCGCCAAAGCATGCTTCAATTCGTCGATGGACTTGCGAATGTCCTCGGCAATGGCCTGTTTGTCCTCCTCGCGTTTCCTGTCCACTTCCTCGATTTTTTCGGCAAGGTGTTTCAGGTCCTCCGGCGTGCTGAAATTGGCGGTGGACTGGGACTGCTGGCTGCGCAAATCCTGGAGTTGCTGCTGGACAGCGGTCAGTTTTGCCTGAAGGGCGTCATTTGCGGCTTGCAAAGCCTGGATGTCCGCCGCCATGCGTTCGTAGCGTTCCTCGGCGCCCTGTTTGGCGGCAATTTGGGCCGCGGGCGAGGAAGCGGGCGCAGTATCCTGGGCGCCGGCAGCCAGCGCAAAGAAAGAAATCATCAAAGGAACGAAGAATCGTTTCATGGCATTAACATGCCGAATTCAGGGGTCGGAATCCAGAATTAACAACGACGACCGGCATTTTTGTCCAAAAATTTAAACTTCACACGTCCCTTCTTCCTATGTATGAACAAGGCGTGGAATACTCCGCACACGTGACACGAGACCGTCACCGGCATGAAAACGCGCCCAAAACCGCAAGGTTTGGGGGCCTCACCGATTGGCGGTTTCCTTTGACAGGTTGCGCTTCAAAGGGCAACTTGTCCGGCATGCTTTTGCAGCCGGTGTCCATAGTCTCATCAGTATTAACGAGATTGATTCCTCAACGCATCTTATGAGCACGCAATCGCTTCAGTTTAAAGTGGCATCCGAGGACTGGGAAATCGAACAGATTCATGAATTGAATTATAAAACCTTTGTGGAGGAAATCCCTCAACATCAGCCCTCCGGCACACCACGGCTGGTGGACAAATTCCACCTCGAAAACACTTATCTTATCTGCCTCTCAGGCAAAAGGGTCGTCGGCATGATTGCCGCGCGCGGACGCCGCCCGTTTTCCCTCGACCAAAAAATCCCCAATCTCGATTCCCATTTGCCTCCCGGCCGCCGGGTCTGCGAAATCCGCCTGCTATCCGTCGAAAAACAGTTCCGCAACACCCAGGTCTTTCGCGGCCTGACGACTTTGATGTGGCAATACGGCCTGGAACACGGATACGACCTGGCTGTCATTTCCGGCACCACACGCCAGCAGAAGCTTTACCGTCACATCGGCTTTATTCCTTTTGGCCCGCAAGTCGGCACGGGCGAAGCCATGTTCCAACCGATGTATCTGACGCTGGAAATCTTTGAAAAGAAGGCCGAAGACTTCTTGCGCGAGCCGATTCGATCTCGCGGTCCGGCCAGCTTTCTGCCGGGGCCTGTCGCCATTCACTCACAGGTTCGCCAAGCTTTTGAACGCGTACCCGAATCCCACCGTTCGGACCATTTTATTTCCGAATTCCAATCCGTCCGCCAGCGCCTTTGCCAACTGGTTCGCGCCCGTGACGTTCAAATCCTCCTCGGCTCCGGCACGCTCGCCAACGATTCTATCGCCGGCCAGCTTTCGCTGGAAAAGAAGCCGGGATTGATTCTGAGCAACGGCGAATTCGGCGAACGCCTGATCGACCATGCCACACGGATGGGCCTGACCTTTGACACACTGAAATTCCGCTGGGGCGAACCCTTTAACGTCTCCGCGATTGAACAGTATCTTTTCCGCTCCCCCGCAGTTGGCTGGCTCTGGTGCGTCCATTCCGAAACCTCGACCGGCTTGTTGAATCCGCTTTCCGCGCTGCAATCGGTTTGTGCGAGCGCGGAAGTCAGGCTGTGCGTGGATTGCATCAGTTCCATTGGCCTGGTGCCGGTGAACCTCGAAGGCATTTACCTCGCTTCAGGCGCCAGCGGCAAAGGATTGGCCGCCTATCCCGGTCTTTGCATGGTCTTTCATAATCATGCGCTGGCCTCCTCGAAGGCGTTGCCGCGCTACCTGGACCTCGGCTGGTATTCGGAACATCAAGGCATCGCCTTTACTCATTCCTCCAACCTTGTGCAGGCGCTTGATGCCGCTATCCGCCAGCCGGACTGGGTCAAGAAACTGGGTGACGTCGCGACCATTTCGGCCCGATTGCGTTCCAGCCTCCGCTCGATGGGTTTTCATATCGTCGCGTCCGATTCCAACGCCACGCCGGGTGTCGTCAGCATCGCACTTTCGCAAAGCCAGAATTCGGCCCATCTCGGCGCACAGTTGCAACGCGCCGGATATCTACTAAGTTACAACAGCGACTACCTGCGGCAGCGCAACTGGATCCAGATTTGCCTGATGGGCGAATACTCGACAGATAAATTGGATTCGTTGCTGACCTGGCTGGCCAAGCACGCGGCGCCCGCCCGCCAGAATTCGTCCGTGTCGGCGCCGGTGGCCCACTAACGGCTGGTTCTCGCGTTTGGCGCTAATTCCGTGTCCGCCCCCAAGCGGTTGATATTTGATGAATATGACCTTTTGCTGCCGAAACCCTGTTACAGTAACGCTGGCATGTTTGTTCACGCTCCTGCCAGTAAAGTTCGTCGCGGCTGGCGAGCCGGAAGGGCCTACACTTCGTCTGGCCCACGATCAAAACGAATCGTCCATCAATTCGCTTGCGGCGTTCATGTATTTTATCCCGCTGATTTCTCCGGAGCCGGTTTCCATCGTCATCGGTCCGGGCAGCACCCAATCCACGCGCGTGACGGCCGCCACCGCGCGTCTCTCCGGGAATTCATTTGTGGCAAATTGCGGAATTGAGTTTACCGGAACCGGCTGGCAGAAGAGCGTCTTTGATCTCTCGGGCAGCAAACAAAAGCTCAAAGACGGCGGCTCGCTCTCGCACATATTAAAGTCCATCGCCGTCGAAGGCGGAGGTTTGGGAAGCCTTGAGGTGGAAGGGACCGTTAACGGCAGCGCTTGGGAAGTCAACCAGGTGAGGTTGCGCTTCGACGCCCACGGGCAAACCAGCCCCGCGACGATCGAATTGTGCGACGTCAAATATGTGGACGGCGTTTTTCGCGAGGTCAATGGCCTTGTGGCCCGGATCAATACCCTCACTTTTCGCCGCCAGAAAGGCGTTCCGAAAATGGAAGTCACTGTGGCGTCAGTCAAGGAGAAGGGCACGGGTGATAGTTTTTGGCAGGACCTCAAGGGAAGGGTCAAAGGAGCCGCGGTCAATTTATTTATCGACCCGTTGCCGATCGAGGAAAAGGGCAACCGCGCGATGCTGGATTTCGGCCTGGCGATGGTTTCCAGATCACCGACTTATACCTTTCCTCACGCCAGCAATCTCCGGCAACCCACTGACGCTTCGGCGCGCTGAAAAAAGATTGCGTCCGGGCGTTGGTATCGGCGAATAATGGCACAGGTTCATGACCTTCGACGCCAAAACAACCGCCGCCGCGCTCAAACGGGAGACGCCGATTCGCCCCGCTTTGGCCATGGTTCTCGGCAGCGGTTTTCAACACGCCCTGGCCCGCCTTGAAGTAGCCCGCGAAATCGGCTACGCGCAGGTCCCCGGTTTTCCGACCGTCGGGGTGACCGGCCATGCGGGCAAGTTGGTAATCGGCCATTTCGATAAAGTGCCGGTGATCGTTCTCAAAGGCCGCGCCCATTACTACGAAGGTCATGAAATGGAGCGGTTGACCTTCCCGATCCGCGTGCTGGCCGAAATGGGCGTCCGAACGGTCTTATTGACGAACGCCGCCGGCGCGGTGAACCGCAAATTTCGAGCCGGCGACTTCATGGCGTTGACGGACCATATTAATTTAATGGGCGTCAATCCGCTCCGGGGTTTGGTCTCGCCGGGCTTGCCGCAATTTGTCGATTTAACCCGCGTGTATGATCGGCGTTTGATCGAGTTGCTGAAAAGATCGGCGAGGGTCGCGAAGATGCGTTTGCACAAGGGCGTTTACATGGCGGTCTGTGGGCCAAGCTACGAAACTCCCGCCGAGATTCGCGCCTTCGCGCAACTCGGAGCCGACGCCATCGGGATGAGCACTGTGCCGGAAGCAATCGTCGCGCGCCAATGCGGCCTGTCGGTTGCCGCTCTCTCCTGCATTACCAATAAAGCCGGTGGCGACGAAAAGACCGGCATCCTTGTGCATCAGGATGTGCTGACAATGGGCCAGAGCAAAAGACACGAAATGGCCACGTTCCTCAAAATGTTTGCCTTCCTCCACGCAGAGCTTGGCAAATAATCAAATCTTCCAATACGGTTTTGAGCTGGCTGAGATTTGATCGAACAGTTGGCGAATGCAGCCGGGGATTTCGTCCATGGCCTCTGCAATCCGCGCGCCTAAACGGCTGTCGTATTCGCCAATGCGGAATTGTGTCAGCAGTTCGTTCAGGGCCTTTTCCTGGTCCTCCAATGTTCGCGCCGGATCCAGCCGCGCTTCCAATTCCGCGGGCGCGACCGTAATGGCGGGAAAGGCCCGGAGAATGGCTTTGGGGTCCAGCAGGTAGCCCACCAGTTCGGGAAAATCCGTGGTGATCGTTTGCTCCGGGGGAAGTTGCAATTGCTCGACGATGGTTTTCCTTGTGCGGCTGGAAATTTCACTGCCATTGCCGAAGACCGCGAAGACCAGCGTATGAACGAAATTGCTCAAAGCGATCCGCGAGTTGGCGTAGTAATGCAATGTGCAAGCGCCTTCCGCGGCGAGAAATTGCACCTTGACGTGAAAGTCGAATTTTTTTGCCCACGCCTCAAATATCGGCACGTGCTCCTCGGACTCGACAAAGACGATTGCGTCCGCCTCAAAACTGAACGAAGGCTTGACGCCCAATTGCTCAATCACCTCGAATGCGTTCTCCGGCGTGACCGGCATGACCATCGTGGATTTTTCGGCGTCGCGCTGCACGACAAAGAGCGACGAAAGCGGACACGAGGCTGCGATGGCGGTGGAATGCGTGGCGACGAAAATGCGTTTGACCTTCGCCTCTTCACGCAGGAAATGGAACAGGGCCATTTGCGCCTTGGGATGCAGGTACGTTTCCGGCTCCTCGATGCATACCCACGCGCCCGGCCTGGCAAGGATCACTTTGGCGATGACAGCGACGACTGACCGCGTGCCGAAACTCATCTGGTTCATCGAATAAACCAGGTCCTCGTCGGCGTCGTCGATCAATCCGAGGGTCGCCTCGTTTTGAAGCGTCGGCGTGTAAAGCTTGCCGAGGTTGGGAACCAGTTTGGAAACTTCCGCTTCGATTTTTCGAAACTGTTTGGGTTTGTTATTGTAAAGCCAGTGCAAAACGTCCGGCAGATTGGCGGCGTCGGCGGAGAGCGTGTGCTCGCCGAGAATAGGAGAGGAGGTCGGCATTTTGCGCAGCGGGTCGGCCCATTCCAGCGTCGCGAATTGTTGATGCACGGCCGCGGCGAGTTCGGCGGAAATTGGAAATGCGCCGGGAGAATCCGGGAGGCCCAGGCGCAGCCGATAGGGTTGCAAAGTTTCCGGCGGCGCTTGCAGCGCCAATGGTTCCGATGGCAACGAACCCCGGCAGCGTTTGCAAAGCGCTTCCAACTGCCCGCTGGTAACCTCCAGATTTTCCGGCGTTCCTTTAATGGAAAAAATCACAAACGGCTGATCGCCCTCGATGTTCGGAATCGAAAGCTCCTCGCTGAACCCCTCCGCGGTGATGACCACGCGAAGGGTGATCGTCGAAAGGAAATTGGCATTGATCACGTCCGCCGCGGCGGACTGTGGGTTTCCCGCGAAGAGGCGGTTGATCAGGTCGAGTCGTTTCCGGGGGGGTGGAACGAACTCGAAGAGAAATTCCATCGACTCCTCGGCGCGTTTGCGATGGATGACGTCGGTGAGGCCGCTGCCACTTCCCCTGGAGCTGACGGCCTTGTTGAAATCGGTGGCGGCCTCGGAGATAAACTTGAAGGCATCCAGGCAATTGGATTTGCCGGCGTTGTTGCGGCCCATCAACAGGACCATGTTGGTGAGGTTGTCCAATTCGATGCGCTTGATGCTTTTGTAATTGCTTACAACGGCGCGCTTCAAGGTCAACTGGACATTTTCGATCACGACCGATTCTAATACTCTGGGACGGAATTTCAATCCATTGGATTGGGAAGTGAAAAATTCGCATAAATACGTCCAAAATTCCAACGATACGATTTACTCTGGCTTGGTTGAACTGCGTCAGACAGTCTGTGCTGGGTATTGGGCTTGCCGTCGGATTTTTATCGGCAAACACCTATGGCGCAACTACTTCTACCTCGTGCAAGGAGTGCCATCCAGCGGAATATGGCCTTTGGGTGTCTTCGCATCATGGGTTGGCGGAGCGGAACGTCTCGCCTGCGCTGGGTCGCATGGCGTTTGAGCGGCTGACGAATCGGGTGGACCGGGTCATCGGGGTTGAGCCGGTGGAGCAGTTTCTTACGGCGACGACCAACGGGCGGTGGCAAGTCCAGGAAGTGGCTTACGATACCAGGGCAAAGCAATGGTTCGACGTCTTTGGCGATGAAAATAGGCGGCCGGGGGAATGGGGGCATTGGACGGGGCGAGGAATGAATTGGAATTCGATGTGCGCGGAATGCCACAATACCCGCCTGCGCAAGAATTATGACGCCGCCACCGACGCGTACCATACCACCATGGACGAAATGGCGGTGAGCTGCGGCGCCTGCCACGCTTCGCTCGACGCGCACGTCGCGTGGCAGAAGGCCCACCCCAAAAGCAAGGCGCATGATCCGACTTTGCCGCATCCGACGCCGGCGCGGGTCATCGGGACGTGCGGCTCGTGCCACGCGTTGCGGGGGAATCTGACGGGCAATTTTGTTCCGGGCGATTCGTTTTTTGACCATTATCAGCCCCAAATTCTCAGCGAGGGCCAAGGCTGGTATGCGGACGGCCAGGTCCATGGGGAGGATTACGAATTCGCTTCGTTCCTCAGCAGCAAGATGCACGAACGCGGCGTTACGTGCATGGATTGCCATAATCCGCATTCGCTTCGGTTGAACCTGCCGGGCAACAACTTATGCATGCGCTGCCACAACGGGGCTTTCACCAATGCCCCGGTCATCAATCCCATCGAGCACGGGCACCATCTGGCCGGCGCGGGCGGCGATCAGTGTGTCGGTTGTCACATGCCGATCACGGTTTATATGCAGCGGGACAAGCGGCGCGACCACGGGTTTACCATTCCCGATCCGCTGTTGACGAAGGAAC
>DATAXU010000020.1:0-12832 GCA_036272955.1 Verrucomicrobiia bacterium | reverse complement strand
CATGTTTCCAATCTAGGCGGTTCCACCAACAGCACGTCGGCACTCCTGACCGTTGCCCCGTTGCCATCCTATGTTGCCTACTCCAACGCCAACTCGGTCTATTCGCAGGACTTCGACTCTCTGCCCTATCAGCCGACCAATTCCATTAATACCGCCAATCCCGTCACCATAAACGGCGTCGAGTATTCCCTCGGCAATCCATATGACTTTGCCTACCTGGTGGAGTCCAATGGATCAGGCGGCTTGGGATTATCCAACACAATGGCTGGCTGGTATGGCTCGGCCTCTGTAGCTTCGAAATACGGCGCAAGCGCGGGCGATCAAACGACCGGCGGCGACGTCGGCTTCGGCCCCACCAACACTCCATCTGCCGCGTCCGATCGCTCCCTCGGCCTCCTGGCAACCAGCACCACTGGCTCGACCGCCTTCGGCGTCCGTTTCCTCAACTTGACGGGCCAAACCCTCGACCAGTTTAGTCTCGCCTACACCAGCGAACTCTGGCGACAGGCGGTCACCGCCAAAGTCGTAACAAACTTCTACTACCTCGACCCAACGGGCACCAACGGGTTTATCACTAACATCGTTAGCGGCATGCTCACCAACCTATCCTTCCTCACCAACGCTATAATATGGGGAACGAACGGCCCCGTGGCATCCAACAGCATCGTCCTGGCCAATCAACCCTTGCCAAGCGCCTGGTCCAACAACGCCGCCCTCTGGTTGATTTGGGAAATGCCCTCCGGCGGCAGCGCTCAAGGAATTGGTATTGACAACCTCACCTTCTCCGCCGTCGGCCCCGCCACCCCGGTGCAAATCACCATTGTACAATCCAACACCGTCGCGGTCCTCTCATGGCCCTCCAGCGCCGGCACAAACCTCCAGGTCAACAGCGACCTGACGCTGACCAACGGCTGGACATCCTTTGCCACGTCCGTCACCACCACCAACGGAATCAACTCCGTCCTGGCCCCGAGCACAACCGGAAGCCAATACTTCCGCCTGCTCCAGCAGTAAAGGGTAATACCTTAAGCTCGAATAAAATCGGGCCGGTGGCCCCGGGTTTTCCGGGCCTACCGGCCTTGCGTTTGAAAAGCAGTCTAATTCTTCACTTCGAGGCTCCGCTGTGCGCCACGCTCCTGCTGATGCTGGTGGTTATCATGCCGACCGTCCCATTTGTTCGAACGGCTCGATGGCGAAGGTAATCAACCGCTGGCCGATGGCGTTTAGTTGCGGAGCAGCAGCATTACGGTGAGAGAGCAATCCGTTTGCGCATAGGAACGTCGCCTCTTGTAAATCTTCCCCGCTCGCGAGAAGTTTGCGCATTCCGTTTCCGACATTTGTCGCCAGTTCGCGCCAGCGATGCGGGAAGCACTGTCGCACTGCCGCCGCCCACAGTTCGGACCATTCTTTTTCAATGACGTCTTCGGGGGTCAACGCAGCGATGGCCAGAACCCGGCCAAGGTCCTTGTTCCGGCGCTTGTGCGGGCGGCCCAAATAATCCGTGCCCTCAATTTGGTCCGGACGGAATGTACGATGTTCCAGAAGGTTGGCGAGAGCCATCATTTCAGGCCGCGCGCAACGAATCCCAAATGGAGAAGCTCGCGCTTCAAAGGTCGCAATGCTGGTAAATTGAAAACTGGGCAGTGCATAGGTTTCGCCGGACGTGAGGGGCAACCGTGTCCACACACGGCTGGTTTGGTTTTCCGAAGCCGGTTCGGTGAGCAATTCGATGAACCATTCGCCTCCACTAGGAGGATAAAGGCGGACGGCTGGAAGTTTATCCTCGGTGTCGGTGACATCACCGGGTTTGACGATCGCGCCCGTGAAATGTGGCTTCCAGCCGGCGGCGAGAAGTTTCTCGGCTATAACGCGGCCTTTTTCCACAGCGGAGAAATGCGGCGACAGAACACAATCAATATCTTTGGTGCGAACCCCAAATGAATCGTCGCCCGGGAAGAGCCAGTAGCCCGCCGCCAGACTGCCAATGATGACAATGTTCGGATGCACGTCGGACGGAATTGCGGCGGCAACTTTCTCCAGCACTTTTCTCGGTGAGATCTCTTTAGCTTCTGGTTTCATATGTGCGTCGGACGCTTGCGTTGCAGGGCTTCAAGAAATTGCGCCGCCTGCATTTCAAGCCGGGCCTCGTGCAAGTCGAAGAGACATTCCACCGGATCCGCCCAAGCCAGACCACCGTCGCGGCCAATAAACTGTGCATCAGCCTGACGCATCGCATGCACGGCCAGATTGGCTGGTGCGAGGGGGTCCTGAACGCGCTTCAGCGCCGGATCGAGTTTCTCAACGAAATCAAGATTCATGCGCTGTCCCGGACAGTGAAGTGAAAGATCCAGGCGCGGCGCGCCAACGAGATCGAGGTCTGGATAGTAATACTTCGCACCCAACACGCCACCGATCGCGAGGCCACGCGGATTCAGTTTTTCCAAACGGCGAAGATGTGATTCAGCGGAACGTGGCTGCCCCGATTGATCGGCAAAGCGAACGGTGGAACGCGCGCGGTCAGCCACGGCGACCAGCCGGGCAAATTCTTCCTTGGGGAACCAGCGCAGATCCACCCTGCGGTCGGAGCGGCGTTCCAACAAGCTGCCGAGGGGTCGCAACGCCCGTGCGACAGCCGGATAAGAACAGCCAGCGGTGCGGGCAAGCCATTCCGACGTGACGGGTTCACCCGAAGTGAGCCACTGGTAGAGCAAAAGTTTAAGGACGACGAAAGAATAATCGGTGCGGGCAGTCCTCATCTTGCCCCGCTCGGCTTCGATCACCTTGGCCAGTTTCCGCTGCGTTTTTACATCGGGGTCGCGCGGAATCCCAGTGATGCGGCCTTCATGCTGCAAACAAATAGTGAGGCGATGAAGAACATCGTCTCGCAAAATGGTGGCGGCGCGCTCCCATTCGTCACGCAACCTTTCTGTCGTTATTGTCGAATCAACCAAAACGACGTAGCCTTCAGAGGCCGGATTTTCGCTGAGCGAGTAGGCAACTTGCATCAAGCTGGTGCGGATAGTGCGCAGTGAGTCCACCCCGAATTTCACCTCAATCAACGCATTGCCGACCCGGACATCCACCTCGCTGTGGCGCCCCAGGCGCTTACGTTGGCTGGCATTGGCGCTCATCACATCATTAACTTGCAGGATTTATATTAAACCTGCAAGTATATATTTAAGCTGCAAGTGAACTTTATGTTTTTATCTGAGCACAGATTCCATAATTTTCAGGACGTTTTTAGTTCAGGCTTTCCAACCGGGCTGCGATGCACCGCAGGTTCCTTGCTCTTAAATGCCATTGCGACTCGGATATCCCAGGCCAGAACTTGGACGGGTGCTGAAACCTGACGGAACAAGCGAAAAGGAAAAAAAAGCCGGTATCCGACCTCGGTTTGGACGCATCGGGGCAGCACGCCGGTTCACCCAGACAGGTGGATGATGATTCCCCGCAATAAAAGTTGCTGGGTCCAGTCCATATCCGTGAACGCTATTTGCTTTGAGGTGACATATTCGCGAACCAGACCCAGTGTTATGACAGGAACAACAATCTTAGTCTGGGAGTTTTTTAACATCCGATCCACTTCCGACATTGATTTTGTTCCCAGCTCTAACGAGAATTGCCACCGAGGCATTAACAGTTTCCAAATAAACATTGACGAAACCAGTTTCTGACGACTATAAGTAGCACATGAAATTTGCGGCGGAACGCGGTGACAGCGACTCGGCAGCAGGCCAACGCAAGGCCAAGGGAGCGCATTATACCCCGGATTCCCTTGCGGCGTTCGTTGCAGACCAAATTCTTGGGGCTACGCGATTGAATGACCGTTCCAACTCCATCAGAATACTGGATCCAGCGGTGGGCGATGGTGCGTTGCTAAACGCGATTCTCAACAAACTTCCAACCTCAATGCATCGAGGCGCCGTCGTGGACGGGTTTGACACTGATCTGGCAGCACTCTCCGCGGCCCAAAAGCGACTTTCAAAAACATTTCCAAAGGTCACATTTAATCTTTCCAATGACGATTTTCTCGATGTCGTTAGAGAACATTATCTAAATTCACAAGGCGGACTTTTTGCGCCAACCCGGCCTCTTTACGACGCCGTTATTGCAAATCCCCCGTACGTTCGAACCCAAGTCATGGGCGCAACTGAATCTCAACGCCTTTCAAAGCAATTTGCTTTGACTGGTCGCGTGGACCTCTATCACGCATTTCTGGAGTCCATCGCTCAGGTCCTACGAGTCGATGGCGTTGCTGGAATTATTTGCTCCAACAGATTTATGACCACCCGGTCCGGTGTCACGGTAAGGCAGCGCCTCGCCGAACGATTCAAGGTTTGCCATATCTGGGACTTGGGCGACACCCGTCTTTTTGAAGCGGCTGTTTTGCCAGCCGTCCTCCTTCTCAGCAAGAAAGATTCATCCGCCGACACTACTCCCTCTCGCTTTACCTCCATTTATTCCGCAAACGGAATTACGCATGTTCAGGCTGCAACACCTATAACGGCTCTCAGCCATGATGGTTTGGTTGCGGTAAACGGAAATGTATTCCGGGTGCGCCACGGGATTTTAAACTATTTGCAAGATCCGTTCTCGGTTTGGGCGCTTTCAAATTCCGAATCCGATGAGTGGCTTGAAACTGTCGCGACCCACACAGATCGCACGTTTGGTGAACTGGGAAAAATTCGGGTTGGCGTGAAGACAACAGCCGATAAAGTTTTCATCCGGTCGGACTGGGACTCTTTGCCCGCCGAAAAATGCCCGGAACTCCTAATGCCTTTGATTACACATTATGTGGTTAAACGCTTTCGCGTTCCATCGAACGCGGAATGCCCGAAAATCCTTTATACTCACGAGGTCATCAACGGCAAACGAACAACAATCGACCTTGCCCTTTTTCCAAATTCCCGTGCGTATCTGGAAACGCATCGTCAAGTTCTTGAAGCAAGGCGCTACGTTATCGAAGCGGGTCGGAAATGGTATGAAATTTGGGTTCCCCAAAATCCCGCTGCGTGGGTCAACCCAAAGCTTGTTTTTCCAGACATTGCTGAAAAGCCAACTTTCTGTATGGATTTGGGAGGCTCGGTCGTAAATGGAGATTGCTATTGGATCGCTCCCACCAAGAAAAGCGATCTGGATATTTTATGGCTTGCGATGGCCGTTGGCAATTCGTCCTTTATCGAAGCGTTTTATGACCATAAGTTTAATAACAAACTCTATGCGGGCAGGCGTCGATTCATGACCCAGTACGTGGAGCAGTTCCCTCTTCCCAATCCTACGACGCCGCTTGGTTGCGAAATCATCCGTAAAACGAAACTTATTTACGACGGGCTCTCCACATTGTCCGGGCAGACACACGGTCTCATTGCCGAAGTGGACGACATGATCTGGACTTCATTCGGTTTCAGTCGCAAAGAAATCTCTCGGAAGCGGGATTTGCAGCTTTCTATTCAAAACGCGCCCGCCGAATTGAGGGAATCTCGTAAAAAAATCCCTGCCGGTCGTAAGAAAAAAGTGAGTCAACATAACGCCTTTCCCTTGCAACCGGCCATAAAATAAAGCGTATCGGACATCGCAATGCCGGATTTGAACATCGTTAATCTGCGGAACATCGAGCACCTCTTCGCTTGAAGGTGTGACAAGACCGAGATCAATCGTCGGAGACGTTTGCAATTTAACTTCGAGCAATTGATGCCGCACGTCTGGAAACCGGCCGTCATCTCCGGTGCTTTTGTAGCCAAGGGCTTGGCAGATTTCACGGTGCAACTCCCCCCCTCGATTGCGCTCTTGGTCAATTCCGGGGTTCACGATCAATCGTCCGACTAACGATGATATTCGTTTAAATAGTTCAACAATCGGAAGCAAGCATTCCGCTATCGGATTCTCCGTTGGCGAGCTGGCAAAGCTGTCAAGAATCCGCGTTCCAAAGCACTTTAGGACACGATCGGTATCGCGTGCGGAAATCAGTTCCGTTGGGTGTTTGCCAGGTATAAGTCTGGCTTGGTATTTTTGCGTAAGCGTCCCCGTCGTATCTAACAGGGCAAGAGTTTCCCCTGTCACCACACGCACACACGCAACGCGGCAGTCATCATCCACGCGGATCATCACGTAACGGCGGATGGAAGCCAACTCCTCATTCCAAATCTGCAGATTATTCGATTTTTGAATGTACGTATCAAAGCATTGCCCCGAAAAACGCGGTTTTGTTCGGACGAAGGTATTCGGAACTGGATATCCCAATGCTTCCGCGATTCGCTCCTTCACGCGTTTGGATCGAGTTCTCAACGGAAGGCCTGTCAAATCTAATCGCCTAAGTGCCCGGTTTAGAATTGCCTGCAATTCTGGCGAAGGGATCCAAAGTCTGGAGCCAACGGCGATTGGATCGTAAATCGTAAGTCCGCTCAACCGAATTCTTTTCGGATAGATTTCCCAAGGCTTACTCATCCTGACGGTCCTTTTGGGTCAGGAGATTGGGAACTGTCGTCTTCAACGCTTGCGCAAGTACCTCAAGGGTCCCCAAAGTAACATTTCGCTCGCAACGTTCCACTGAACCAATGTACGTGCGGTGAAGGCCACACTCATCCGCAAGTTCTTCTTGTGAAAGATTCTTGGCATCTCGATATGCCTTGATGTTGTCAGCCAGAATTTTACGAAGATCAGGCTTAATCACCCCCCCGTTTTACGCGAATGATGACTATATATCTACAGACTCCAAGTAGCACAGTTTTGCTTTTTCTATCAGGAGCCAATTTGGCACGGGGCTTGCAAAAATCGAGAATTTCCCTAAGCATATTCTTATGACTCGGTTATTAGCCGCGCTGCCTGTCGTCCTGGCTCTCCAAGTCGCCTCCGCATTCGCGGCGGAGACTGTCATTACTATAGACGCGGATCAGTCAATCGGAACCGTCAGCCCCCGCTTCTACGGCTTGATGACGGAGGAAATCAACCATTCCTACGACGGCGGACTTTACGCCGAATTGGTCCAAAACCGCGCCTTTCTGGACAACGAAACCCGCCCCGCCCACTGGTCAGTCGTCCAGGGCACCGGCGCCGCCGCAACCATCACCCCCGACCACTCCGCCCCACTGAGCGACGTCCTCACCAACAGCCTCCGCCTCGACGCCACCGCCGCCTCGGACTCCGGCCCCGCGGGCGTCGCAAACGACGGCTATTGGGGCATTCCGGTGAAGCCGAACACCAAGTATCGCGCCTCCTTTTACGCCCGCGCCGCGGACTTCAAAGGGCCAATCCGCATCGCCATCGAAAGTGACGACGGCTCCACGACGTTTGCCGAAGCCAAAGTTTCCCATATCGGCCCCGAATGGAAACAGCACACCGTCACTTTGAAGACCGGCGATGTCGCGCCCACCTCCAAAACAAGGCTGGTCCTCTCCGTCAACCAGCCGGCCACAGTATGGTTCGATCTCGTCTCCCTCTTTCCGCCCACGTTCCACAACCGCCCCAACGGCACTCGTGTGGACATCATGGAAATGCTCGCCGCCATGAAGCCTTCGTTCCTTCGCTTTCCCGGCGGCAATTACGTCGAAGGCGATACCGTCGAAACCCGCTTCGATTGGAAGAAGACCATCGGCCCCCTGACTCAGCGCCCCGGCCACCAAAGCTGCTGGGGCTACCGTTCCACCGACGGCTTCGGCCTGCTCGAATTCCTTGACTGGTGCGAAGACCTCAAAATGGAGCCTCTCCTTGCCGTCTATGCCGGTTACAACTTGAACCATACCCACATCGACGCCGGCCCCGCTCTTCAACCCTACGTCCAGGACGCCCTCGACGAAATCGAATACATCACTGGCGACACCGGGACCAAGTGGGGCGCCGAACGCGCCAAAAACGGCCATCGCGCCCCCTTCAAACTCGAATGCGTCGAAATCGGCAACGAAGATTGGTTTGACGAATCCGGCAGTTACGACGCCCGTTTCGCCCAATTTTACGACGCCATCAAGGCGAAATATCCGAACCTCAAATGTATCTCCACCGTCGGCACCGAACATTCTGTCTCCCAACGGGTTCACAGCCGCAAGCCCGACCTGATCGATGAGCATTACTATGATTCCGCCGCGACCTTTGAAAAGGACTCTCCGACTCGTTGGGAAAAATACGACCGCTCCGGCCCGAAAATCTTTGTCGGAGAATGGGCCGCCTATGAAGACGTCAAGCCTTGGGAACCCCCTTCGGGCAGGTTGCCGCCGACGCCCAATTTAAAATCCGCCCTTGCCGACGCCGCCTGGATGGCCGGCATGGAACGCAACTCCGACCTGATCGTGATGCAGTGTTACGCCCCGCTTTTCGTTAACGTTAACCGTGGTGCCCGCCAGTGGCGCCCGGACCTCATTGGCTACAACGCCCTCGACGTTTACGGCTCCCCTAGTTACTACGCGATCCGCATGTTCAGCCGGAACCACGGCGATTCCATTCTGAAGACCTCCGTCGAAAATCCCCCCCTCCACTACAGCGCCACCAAAGACACCACGACCGGCGAAATCTACCTCAAAATCGTCAATCCCGACTCCACGCCAAAACCCATCAAAATAAATATAAATGGCTACGCGTCAACCTCTTCTGAAGCCACTGCCACAACCCTTTCCGCCCCCACCCTCAACGACTCCAATTCAATCGACGACCCCCTCCACGTCATCCCCGTGTCAACCAAAGTTTCGGACATCAAATCCAACTTCGATTACACCTTCGCTCCCTATTCGATCACCATCCTTCGCCTGAAATAGCGTGTGCCCGGTTTTTGGACGATTTTATACGTATTTTTCCGTATTTTTCAGCTCTTGAAGATTGCGCCTCAGCGCAGGAAATTATATTTGAGAATACATCGCAATGCGCTAAACCCATCGCGCCATCCAATTTTTTTCCCCTCCGCATACGTGCGCCCGTAATAAGAAATCGGCGCTTCATATATTCTCACATTGAGCTTGCTGACTTTGGCCACGATTTCCGGCTCGAATCCGAATCGATCTTCCTCAATGGAAATGCTCTGAATGATCTCGCGCCGGAACACTTTATAACCCGTCTCCATGTCGCTCAGGTTGATGTCCGCCGCCATGTTGGAGAGCATCGTCAGGAATTTATTTCCAACGGAATGCCAGAAATAAAGCACGCGATGCGCCCCAGCCCCCATGAAGCGTGAACCAAACACCACGTCCGCCTTGCCCGAGAGAATCGGTTTGCACAACGCGGCGTATTCGGTCGGATCATATTCCAGGTCCGCGTCCTGAACGATCACTAGCGGTGCGGTCACTTGCGCGAAACCGGTCCGCAACGCCGCGCCCTTCCCCTGGTTGACCATGTGCCTGAAAAGTTTTACGCGCGGCTCGCTCCGCGGGATCGGTTCGAGGGCGTTCCAGGTGCCATCGACCGACGCGTCGTCAACAACAACGATTTCACATACCAGCGGCTGAGCCGCGACAAGTTTGATGATGCTGGCAATCGTCCCGGCCTCATTAAAAACCGGAATGACCACTGCCAGACAAGGCCCAATGGCCGGCGAATCGGCGGCGGGAAAATCAGGAAGGTTCATGGGGCGGCGTGTCGTGCGGCTTCATAGACCGCCTTCAACGGAACGTTCTTTTCGACGGCGAGTTTCTTGCAGGACTCGAACTCAGGGGCGGTTTGCACGATCTTCCCGTCGAGCTTGCCGATTTTCACCGTCACGTTTCCATACGGAATTTTCACCGTGACAAATTCGCGGCGCAATTTGCGTCGTTCCGCCATCGAGCGCCGCACGCCAAAAGCGCTGGTTTCCCGCAGGATCATTTCACAAAACTTGTCGGCGTCCGCAAGCGCGCACAAGACGCTGAGCAACACGCCGGGGCGGTTCTTTTTCATTTGCACCGGCGCGTGAGACACGTCGAGCGCGCCCGCGGCCATTGCCAGATCGACAAAATGTCCCAGCAACTCCGGGTTTACGTCGTCGAGGTTGGTTTCCAAAACCGCAATCGTGTCCGTTTCCCAGTCATGAGCGGACGCCGCCGTCGTTTGCCCGAGGACAGCGCGCAAAACATTCGGGCGCGTTTTATTGTCGCGCCCGCCGATGCCGAAGCCGACCCGCTGCGGAACAAAATTTTCCATCGGGCCGAATTTCTCCACCAATTCCGCCAGCAACGCCGCGCCCGTGGGCGTGACCAATTCATTAGGTTCGTCGCATTGCGCCAAGGGAATTCCCCGCGCGGCGAGGATTTCCAACGTGGCCGGCGCCGGCACCGGGAACCGGCCATGCGCACAATCGACAAAACCGTGTCCGTCCACGACCGCGCTGGCCAGCAGGCGCGGCTTCTCCAGAATCTCGAGCGCAATGCACGCGCCTACGATATCGACGATCGAATCCACCGCCCCCACTTCGTGGAAATGCACCTGGTCCGGCGGCAGCCCGTGGATTTTTCCTTCCGCCGCCGCGATCCGCTGAAACACGGCGATGGATTTGGATTTGACGAATGCTGTCAGCCCGCTCTGCTCAATCATCCTGCGAATATCGGAATACGTCCGCCCCGGCTGGTGGGAGTGGCCTTGCTCATGTTCGTGTTCATGGCCATGTTCATGGTGATGATGATGTTCGTGCCCGTGATCGTGGTCATGGCCCATGTGGACCTGAAATCTCGCCCCTTCGATTTGAGACCTTCGTTCGCGCGACGCGTGCAAATGGTATCCTTCCAGTCCCAGCTTTTCCAACTCGCGCGTTAATGCGTCGAGATCCACGCCCAGGTCGAGCATCGCGCCCATAAACATGTCGCCGCTGATGCCGCTAAAAATATCCAGGTAAAGCGTTTTCATTTCGCGAGATCGTTGATTTGACTGGCCGCGTATCCTGCGCCGAAGCCATTGTCAATATTCACCACAGTCACGCCGCTGCTGCAACTGTTGAGCATGCTCAACAACGGGGTCAGCCCGCCAAAATTCGCGCCGTAGCCGACGCTCGTCGGCACCGCAATGACCGGCCGCCTCACCAATCCCGCCACCACGCTCGGCAACGCCCCTTCCATTCCCGCAACGACGATCACGACGTTGGCCCGTTGAACCATCTCCAGTTTGTTGAGCAAGCGATGCAGCCCCGCCACTCCCACATCATAGATTCGCTCTACCGTATTGCCCATAATATCGGCCGTCACGCACGCTTCCTCCGCGACGGACATGTCGCTCGTCCCCGCCGCCAGGACCGCAATTGTTCCGGGCCTCTTCGGCAACCGCCGGGTTTCAATGGTGATGCACCGGGCGGCTTCGTGATATTGCGCCGCCTTGAATTTTTTCCTCACGACGGCGGCCTGTTCGGCGGTCAACCGTGTCAACAGCAGCCTTTCCTCGTTCTCCAGGATTTTTGCCGCAATCTTCACAATTTGCGCGGAAGTTTTGCCGGCGCAATAAACCACCTCCGCGAACCCCTTCCGCAGCGCCCGATGCGCATCAACCTGCGCGAATCCAAGATCCGCCACCGGCGGCGCCTGGAATGCCCCAAGTGTGTCCTTCAAACTGACCTTGCCGGAGCGAAACTTTTCCAGCAGTTCAATGGCATTGGCAGTCGTCACGATGCCAAGGAAAATACACCAAGCGCCCCTATCGGACAGGAAAATTTGAGCCAGTCCTGGACTTGACTTTGAGCGGGCGTTTGGAAAGTAATTCTTTGTGGGACTTCCCAGTGCCGATTTTTACGCGCAGTGGCGCGCGAAGCAGGAAGAGCGTTCTCTTTTGCGCGAACGCGCCTCTACCGATCCCCCCGAACGCCTCTTGCAAAGCGTCTGGCATCATCAACGCCTCCGGCGCGACGAACTCCGGACCGTCGATGGCCATCCCCTGCGCGTGTTGCATCCTGGCTTTTGGAATCGCGAGGCTGGCCCGGACTTTCGCGGCGCCGTCGTGCAATTCGGACAAGACGAGCCGCGCTCGGGCGATATCGAAGTCGATCTGACGTCGGGGAACTGGCAAGCGCATCAGCATCATCGCAATCCCGCTTTTTCCAATGTGATCTTGCACGTCCTCTGGGCATCCTCCCCCGCCGAACGCAGCCCGGCGCCCGCCCTCGCGCTGGAACCGTTTCTCGACATGCCCGTAACCGACCTCCAACGATGGGCCGTCAGCGGCGTTGCCGAACGCTGGCCGGAAAGCCTTCGCGGCGCCTGCTGCGCTCCGCTCGGAAAATTGGCCCCCGTGCAAATTGAAGACTTACTGCAGCAAGCCGCATGGATACGTTTTCAACGCAAGGCCCTCGAATTGGAAAATCGCGCGCGGCAGGCCGGCTGGGAACAGGCGCTATGGGAGGGAATTTTTCGCGGGCTTGGCTACAAACAAAATGTCTGGCCCATGCAGCGCGTTGGGGAATTGGTCCCGCAATTGACGGACGGCGCGCAATCCGTGCTGGCGCTCCAGGCGCGTTTGATCGGCGTCAGCGGCTTCCTGCCGGTGTCGGATGCGCGCACCGACGATTACCTGCGCGTTCTGTGGGAATATTGGTGGCGGGAGCAGGACCGATTTCGCGCGGTGCAATTGCCAAAAAATCTGTGGCGCTTGAACGGATTGCGTCCCTCCAACCAACCGCAACGGCGGCTTGCATTGGCGTCGCATTGGCTGGCCACGGCGGATTTTGTGGCGAAGCTTGAAACCTGGTTTGTCAACGAACGAAATTCTGAGGCGTTAGCCGGATCGCTGCTGGAATGTTTGCAACCGCCGCCGGACGATTTTTGGTCGTGGCACTGGGGTTTTACATCGCCGCGCCTGCTCAAACCGCAGCCGTTGCTCGGCGAGTCGCGCGCGACCGACCTTGCCATCAACGTCATTATTCCGTGGTTTTGGACGCGTGCGCGCGCCGGCAAAAATGACC
>DATAXU010000019.1:0-28139 GCA_036272955.1 Verrucomicrobiia bacterium | reverse complement strand
TCTTTTGCCGCTACACCCAGCCGGAAAAAGATCACAAAATGCTTTTGGCACAACTGGGCTGGGAACTGCCGCCGCAATCGCCACCGCGCATCACGCAGAAAGGCCAACTGCTGCCGGAGTAAGTTTGGTGCAGACCTTTTTTGGCCCGAGGGCCTGTTTCCAACCACTTACGTGCTCACCCACCCCCCAGTTGCGAAAGTCGGGTTAGAGCTGCCGGTGCTGCGCCTTCCTGTTCTGGTCAGTTTAATGGCAAAGTATGCCACAGTGCTCCCGGTGACCGTTTTGCCTGCGCCTTCTGCGCTACGAAGCATCGCGGCGGCATGAGCGATTGTGTCCTGGATTAATTCATCCGCATCCTCGGCTCCGATGGGAATAACGGCAGCCGGGACTATGGATCGGATTCTGGGAACAACTTCTGTACATAACATCTCTCCTGCGTGGGTGGTCATAATTCTCCTTGTTATGGGAAAAGCAAAAACGCTTGTCCGGATATGGAGCAGGCGTTTCGATTTTCGTTATAATCAAAATCAGGTCCCGGGTCTCAGGGAAGTCGGAACCGACAGCGGCTCTGAGCCATTGTCAATAATATATATCACGGGAGGAGGGGGTATTGCGTGGGAAAGGAGCGGGAGGGCGCGTCTGTAAAGGTCCCGATTGAGAATGTCAGGCGCCGGTTGCCAGTGGAGGAACCTGTGATTTCGTCCACGCAGGCGGCGGCACACAAGCTTCAAAGCCGAGTCCGCATCGCCGCCGTTCTGGAGCAACCAATCACCCACCTGCCTGTCCGACTTGTCCAGTTTCACCGAAATGGCCCGTCATTGCACACATTTGGCTCACGAGGCGGCTTTCTTTGGTCAGCCAAGGGAGAGAGAGTAAAACCCCCGCACAGATTCCGCACAGAATATGGCCGCGAAACGTTACCGCACAATTTCCGCACAGCCGCACAATCCCGCACAGGTTTTTCTGCCGATAGTTACTCATAGATGCGCGAAAGTCCTTGCAATGCAGGGATAAATCTTGTATTTCTGCGTGTAGGTAGCCGCACAAAACAGCAACTATGAGCAACGACGAGAACACTAAAGAGGAGCCAAAAATAGGTTCAAATCCTACCCCCGCAACCAATTTTGCACGAAGAAAATCCCTGAGAACCAGGGGTTTTTTGCTTCCGTCAGAAATTGTACGCCTCCAAAAATCGACGCAATGCGATCCCGATCCCGATCCCGCAGCAGCAAAATTTGGAGGGTTCACATTGCTAACAAGGTGAAAAACTGATAAAAACAACCATGACCGCGAGGCTGAGGATAAACCACCTCCCGATGTTGAAATTCCTGGCCATGCTGGGAATGGCGGCTATATCGGGACGGGCTGCGTCCGGCCCGGAGTTTCCCGTTATTCAGAGCGTCGTCGTCGATAACACGCCTTTATCGTGGAACCCCGAAAAGGAGCTAAACTTGGGGGCGTTCCCGAGAAATATCCTCTTCAATATCGGGTTACCGACGAATTCGAACGAGAAAATGCTGCGTCTTCGCACCAAGCTCGAAGGTTTCGACAAGGACTGGCAGGACGGCGGCGGCGAAATGTTCGTGACCATTCGTTTCTACAACGCGGGCGGGGACGTCGTGGCGCAGAAGACTTTTTCCGTGCATGGCGAAAGCGCAGTGTGGAACGGCACTTTGAAAGGCTCGACCTTTACGCATCGCCGCGAAACGTTTTCGGCCCCGCTGGATGCGTCGCGGTTGTGGGTGATCATTTCCTCCGCGGGCGGACCGACGACGGTCGGCATTTATGTAGTTGACAACATGATTGTGTCGAGGCTCTCCGGGAGCAACAGCCCGCCTGAGGTTCTGCTGCGCACCCCGTTTCCGCAGGAATCGTCGATGATTACGTCCCTGAATCAGGCGCCTCCTGGCTGGGACCGGGATGGCACGCGGCCGAGCATGGCAAGGATTGTGGAAGTCGGCCAAACCCCGGCGACGAAAGCCCTGGCGGTGGTGGACGACGATCCCGAAAGCCACGCCGAATGGCACAACAGCAGGGCCACGGCGGCGCCCGTCAGGCCGAATGATAATTTGCTCATCGAGTGGAATGAAATGTACAGCATTGGCATCAGCGGCAATCGCGCGGTGTTTTATGAGAGCCTTCCGCCGGGTTCGTACAAATTTCGAGTGGAGGAGGTTTCTGTGCTCGGAAAACCGACGGGCCAGGAAGCAACGCTGGCCATTCGAGTGCCGCTGCCTTATTGGCAAACAACCTGGTTTTGGGCCGTTCTGGCGGGGTTGACCATGGCGACTTCCGTCCTGAGCGTGCGATATTTCACATGGCACAAAATGCGGCGCGCGATGATTCACCTCGAACAGCAACGCCTGCTGGAACGCGAACGCTTGCGCATCGCCCAGGACATTCACGACGACCTCGGAGCGCGCGTGACGGAAATTTCGTTGTTGAGCGGGATGGCGGAGAACAACGGCGGTTTCTCGGACCAGGCCCGGACTGAATTCTTCCGCATCTCGGTCAAATCACGCGACCTTGTGGCGGCCCTTTACGAAACTGTCTGGGCAGTCAATCCCCAAAATGACAATCTCGAAGCGATTGGCAATTATCTCCGGCAGCGCATCAACAATCAATGCACCCAGGCACAGTTGCGTTGCCGTCTGCACATCTCACAGTTGCCGCGCGATGTTGAAATATCCAGCCGGGTTCGGCACAATATCAGCATGGCGGCGAGGGAAGCGATGCACAACGTGATCAAGCACGCCAAGGCATCCCAGGTGACTGTTCACATTTCCTTTGCCGACATGCTGCTGAGCGTGAGCATTCAGGACGACGGCTGCAGCTTTGACAGCGCGGCCACTCCAACGGGCAACGGTTTGGTCAACATGAAACGGCGGCTGGAGGATATTGGGGGAAGCTGTGAGATTGAGAGTTTGCCGGGAACGGGCACAGCCGTGCGGTTTCGGTTTCAGGTCCGCCCCTCCAATCAAGCCCCAGGCCCAGGCCAGTCTGAATCGGCTGCCGCGACTCACAATGGCGTCCATTCAAGAAAAGACAACCAACCATGACAAAATCAGTGGTAGTGGTCGAAGACGATAGAGGATTGCGAGACCAAATTGTCGCGATCCTGCGCAGCGCGCCGGACATAAAGTGCGTCGGCGCTTTCGCCACCGCCGAAGAGGCTTTGACGAAAATCCCCTCCCAAAATCCCGATGTTGTGCTGATGGATATCGGGTTGCCCGGAATGTCTGGAATCGAATGCGTGGCCCAGCTCAAGAAGCTCAATTCGGCGCCGCAGATTATCATGGTGACGGTCTATGAAGATTCGGACCGAATTTTCAGGGCCTTGAAGGCGGGAGCTAATGGCTATCTTGTCAAATCAGGTCCGCCGGATGAACTTCTGGACGCTGTGCGCGATGTAGATTCCGGCGGCGCGCCGATGTCCAGCCACATTGCGTGCAAGGTAGTTGAACATTTCCATGTTCGAGAACCGGATGGCACTGAAAAAAACAGTATCTCTCAACGCGAGCAGCAAGTCTTGTCACTTCTGGCTTCGGGATTTATCTACAAGGAAATTGGAGATCAACTGGGCATTAGCATGGAAACGGTTCGTTCGCATGTAAAAAACATCTGCCAGAAGATGCACGTGCGCAATCGGGTGGAAGCGGTCGCCAGGCACCAGGCAAAAACCAATTAGAAAAAGCCGGCGGGCGCTCGTCGCCTTGCGGCAACGGCGCCCGCCGGTGTTCCAGCTCACGTCTGCTTTTTACTGCCCGTAATTCACCTTGAAGAACATACCTTCTCCAAATGAAGAAGGAGTTACGAGATATGGCGATGTAGCGGTAACTGTTGTCCACGGGCCTGACAGGCTAGTCGATTCCACCAATGTTCCCCCCGCCGCCCATGTCAAAGACAACGAGCCGGCGCTAAAGGAAAAACTGACACTAGGCGGTTCAGATACCGTCAGTGTTGAGGCGGAAGTCGGTGCTCCGGAACCTACCGAGTTGGTGGCTGTCAGACGATAGCTGCCACTCTGACTCAACTGGAGACCAGACAAGGTCAATGTGGAGTTCGTCGCCCAGGAGATGTTGGTATAGGTACTTCCGCTGGCGCTGAATTGCCACTGATTGGTGATAGGCTGATTGCCAGTATAGGCGGCGGTGAAGGTCACAGTCTGTCCGACATAAGCATTGGTGGAGGCGGGCGTTGGCTGCTGTTCGACAGTTGGCGCCGCGGCAGCATCAACGGTCAAGGCTACTGGCGGGCTGGTAAATACCAAGCCGTACGTGCTGTTAGTCAGCATGATTTCATACTCGTAGGTCCCCGGACTCAGGCTGCTTACGTTTAAGACATAATTCGAGCCGGTGGAAGTGCCGGCAGCCGCTGTCCAGGTTGAGCCGTGGCTGCCGTTGTCTGTAAGCCATTGGTAACTGAATGATGTGGTTTCCTTCGCTACCAGGCCCAGGGAAATCGTGTTCCCTTGATACACGATATCGCCGGGAGCACTAGGTGTTACACTGGGCACCCAGAGCACGACCGGGACGACACCCATAAGCCCCGCAATATAATTCGTGGCAATTTGGTCCGCAGTCAGCACGCCGCTCTCGACGCGCGCCGCGCCGATATAACCTTGAAACGAATCGAGAGACAGGTTTGGATCTCCGCTGAGTTGTTGCCCAATGCCTCCGCCAATGCAGATCACGGTACCCGGCGTGACGTTAGGAGCGGAAGGCGTATTGGCGTTATTGTTCGTTCCATCCTGATAGCAGGCGACAGTCGAACCATCGTACGTCCAAGCCAAGTAATGCCAGACGCCAGTCGTGGTTGAGCCTGACGCCCAGGGCATATCGTAACTGCCAAAATCACCCGATACGGCGCCGCCACCGGACGTGCAATAGTTAAACTCGCGATCTGTTTGCGGCGGGCTGTTTTGCCCCTGGTCGCCATAAGCAATAGCGCAACTATTCTGCTCGTTCACGGCCGTGGCATAAACCCACGCCTCCGCCGAGACAGGATTATTCGCGATAATTTCATTCGGAGCCAGCAACGCAGATTGCAAGCCGTTGACGACTTCCTGGTTAATGAACAATGACTTCACGCGATTGTAGAGATAAGCCGCGCCGGTGGTAACATTCAGGTTGGAGCCGCCGATAAGCGCGCCGCTGAAATTCCCGACGCCATTTGTGCTGCTCGTCACATTCGTCCAGACAGTGTAAGAAGCGGACAAGTCAGTTTGCTGAAGATTGACAATCAAATCACCCGCCGTTTGCAGCGGAGTATAGGGCGGCAGCTCCAACGCGGGAAGGACCGTCACCTCGGCCGTTGAACTGATATTCGTACCAAGCGCGTTGCTCGCCCACAGCCGGTACCAATTTGTCACAGGAACTTCGCTTTCAATGGCGATGGTGGTTGTGGAAACGCCGGTCGCAGTCCATGTGGCATCATTCGAACTGACCTGCCATTCCAGTGTGAGCGGGGCCTCGCCGCTAATGCTGGCGCTGAGCGTGCCGGTCTGAGTGACATACTGGGTGAGGGAAGACGGCGTCACATCCTGGACAATCTCCGGAGCTGTGGCCGGTTGCACAAGGACCAGGATCGGTGAACTTGTCACGACGATATCGTCGGCACTATTACTTAACACAAGCTCATATTCGTACGTTCCAATTGTCAGTCCGGTGGTATTCACGGCATAACTCAGGTTCGTCGCGTCAGAAATGGGGGTCCAGGTGGCACCGCCGCTGCCGCTATCCCATTGCCACTGATATGTATAGGTCAGGTTGACATTTGTTGCAAACTGTCCGTTCAGCGTGACCGATGATCCTACGGTAACTATATTGCTGGGAGAAGCGGTTGGTGGATAGACCGTGATAGGAGTTTTAGCCAACAGGCCGGAGTTAAAGTTATTTGAAATCTGGCTGGCTGTTAAAACGCCGCTCGAGACTCGAACTGACGCAATCCATCCACCGCCGAAGCTATCCACCCCAATGTTAGGCCCGCCGCCGAGCGCGGCTCCCACACCGATGAGAGTGTCAGCGGTCTCAAGCGGATATCCACCAAAGGTAGAAGACGAACTTAATGTGTGGTAAACATTCTGTACACCGTTGACATACCCGATGGCGTTAGTTCCGTCCCAGGTCCAAGCCAGATAAAACCAAGTGCCCGTAGCCGGATATGGCGACGTCCATTCGCAGTCAAGGCTGCCGAAATCACCCGAAAAGCAGCCGGAGCCATTGCCCCAATTCATCTCCCTGTCTTGCTCTGGATGGGCGCTTTGGCCTTGCAGCCCGTAACCAATGACGGTGTTATTGCCTGAGATAGCCGTGGCGTAGATCCAGGCTTCGCCCGAGGAAGTGCCATTGGTGCTGATTTCAGCCGGAGCGACCAAGGCCGATTGCAGCGCTGTGCCGACGCTATTGACGTAAAGCGCGTTGACGGTGTCAGCACCCCAGAGAGGCGTGCCGGGGTTAATAGTGTTGTTGGACACAGTTAAAGTTCCCGCGGTAACGGTTTGGAAATTACCGACGCTGGCCGAGGAACCGGCACGGTTGGTCCAGGCATTGCCTCCAACCGCAAGATCAGCCGACCGTAATTCCGCCACTAGGTCGCCGGCGAGTTGCAGAGGAGGAGGAGGAGGCGCAGGCACTGTCGTCAGCGTCGCTGGCGTGCTGACCGTCGTTCCGATGGAATTGCTGGCTTGAAGCTCGTATTCGTTCGTGAAAAGACTCAAATTGAGGATCGTGATCGACCCGTTGGTTTGCCCGGAAATTGCCGTAAACGTAGATCCCAGATTGGAACTGACCAGCCATTGATATGTGATTGGCCCAGGCCCCGTGAACGAAGCGCTAAATGAACTGGCCGTGCCGACAGCCGCTGTGGTCGAGCTAGGATATGTATCTCCTACAATAACCGGCTTGCTGGGCGTCAGTATGCTGATCGCCACGACCGCGCTTGTGACGGTCTCTGGAATAGAGTTACTGGCGGTGGTGACCAGAACCTGATACTCGTAGGACTTCACCGCCAAACTGCTGCTCGGCACAGAATAATTCGTCGAGGTCGCGCCCGAAATACTGGACCACGTAACGCCTCCAGTGCCGTTATCCGACTGCCACTGGATCGTAGGTGTTGTCAGGCCATATGGAGCGAAAGTAAGCGTGCAAGGCGATCCCTGATAAATGTTCGTGGTGTTTTGCACAATATCCGGCGCCGCCGGCACCAGCATGTAAAAGTTTTCATTGCAATTCCCATTGGCGACCGTAAACCGTAAGGTTTCCAGATCGCCGCCGGCAACCCACGCCGCAAGGTAGCCATTCGTATCAACAGCCGGACACCATGTGTAAGTACTCCAAGCAATGCCTTTTACAGAAAATGCGCCGATATGGTTCGTTGTCTGGTTTGTGGTTTCGTACCCGGACGTCACAAGGCCGATGGTGCATGCGTTCGCCTGCGGGCCATTTCCGCCGGAACCCCGAAGATAAATATTATACACGCCCTCCGGGTAATGCCTCGTGTAATTGCCCCAATCGCCTCCGCTGTTAAATCCAACATCAAAATCAGGATAACCCGACGTCGCGTATTGCATTCGTGGAACATCTCCTGGCGGCGTTTCTGTCTCCAACGGATTCGGACGGTAGGCAGCCTGACCGCCGGTGTGATTGTTGCAATCGATGCCGACCGTCGCGGGCAGTGTTGAATAAAAATCCAGGGAATCGAATGTCCCGGGTGGCAAGCTGTCATAATATTGACCACCGCTATAATCGAAATCCTCGGCTTCGAATGTGAAATAATCCGGATTGATCGTGTCAAACGACAACGTCGAGGATGCGGACCCGCTGGAATCCGTCGCTGTGATAACGATATTGTAAATCGTGTCGTTGGCCAGCGGGAGCGTGACATTTTCACTTGTGCTCGCCCCTATTACGGTCAGGCCGGCGCCTGGCGTTAACAGGGTTGAAGTGCCTGTCCCCGGCAATGTGGTGCCGGTTACTTGCGCCGTCAACTCAGTGACACCGGTCGCCGAATTGACCGAGAACGCCAATTGATTGGGGCTTGGCGCCGCTCCTTGAAGTTGCAACGCACCGACTCCGTAGCCATTTGCATTATTCGGAGCGCCTGGAAGGGAAATTCCGGAAATGCTCGGCTGTGCCTGGGTTTTGTTCCCGCACAGCACGCAACCGAAGGCGACCAAACCCGCTGCGAGCGGCGCAAGCAATGTTGTTTTCGACGGCGAAGTGAAAAAAATTTTCATGTTGTTGAAGGGTTTTTTATTCGTAAGGCTTCTTAGTTTTTCGACATTATAGGCGCTTTGATTTTTGACGATTTGTCATTCCCGATTCCTCCCTGCATTTGACACTGCCGGATGGAGAGACGGCAGAACGCTTGGGCCGAGTACGCGGTGTTCATGTTTGAGAAACACTATCAAAATTAACTCTTTCCCCACAATCCCCGAAAGCGGTGATTGTACGGACTTTCGCCGGTTTCAAACGAAAACAGCCTCATTATAGCTGACATTAAAATAGGCCAGGCCTTCACCGCTTTCGGGGATTGTCGCGTTTGCCGTGAGTGGATTATCTTTGTCCAATGAACACCGATGCCAAATTTGAAATTCTTGGCGCCACTATGGAAATGCTTCCCGAATCTCAAACTGCATTGATGCGCTATCGAAGGCCATCAACTATTCGCCGGGACGGATTTACGCTTATCGAATTACTCGTTGTTATCGCCATCATCGCGATTCTGGCAGCAATGCTTTTGCCGGCACTCACCATGGCCAAGGAGCAAGCCCAGGGAACTCAATGTTTAAGCAATATGCGGCAGTTGACCCTCGGGTGGACAATGTATACCGGCGACAACAGGGATTACCTCGTGGTCAACGGGGACGAAGACTTTGAACCAACAATCCTGAATCTCACGGCCAATCCGCAGTGGTGTCCCGGCCGCGAGGACGAATTGTCCGAATCGACCAATTTATTCATTATGGCCGGGCTTATCTACACGTACGTGAAAAACGCCGCGGTTTATAAGTGCCCGGCCGACAATACCGGTATCTTGAATAACAAAGTTCAAACCAGCACGCCCAAAAGCCGCAGCATGTCGATGAATGGATGGATCAGTCCGGCGCCGCCCAGCGTTCAGAATCTCGGTTCCACCAACGGATGCACAATCTACCATAAATCAGGTGATTTGGGAACGCCCGGAGCCTCCAAGCTTTGGCTGTTCATGGACGAAAATCCGTGGAGCATTAACGACGCCTTTCTAGTGATTAACCCGCTGGATACGACGTGGGTTGATCATCCCGGATCGTACCACGATCACGCCTGCAGCATGTCCTATTGCGACGGCCATGCGGAATTTCGCAAGTGGACAGATCCCTCGTTGTATAATTTCAGCCTGAGCGACTACGCGTCCGGCCAGGATCCGGCGCCGCTCAACACGAACGATCTTCAGTGGCTCCAATCGGTCAGCACCCATTACGTGCCCGCCTCGGCGGAGTGACCGCGTCGCATCTTTAATTCTTCGGCATCAACAGTTGGGCGGGGATTGTCGTGGAGAGCGAATCCTCGTGGCGAATCATGCGGGTGGCGGCGCCTGTCAAACGTAAATACCAATCCGTCGGCAGTCCTTCGCAAGTCACGAAATTTCTCCCAACGGGGATTTTGTTGGCCACTTTGTAGATGGCGGTCCCTTCATTGACTTCGTCAAACATGCCAACAAATACACTGCGGATGCCAAGAGTCCTGAAAATCGCAAATTGCCGCCAATAAAATTCGCCTTTTCGTCGCGGAATGGTTGTCGTTCCCGGCCGCTTTTGCTCAAGGTTGTCCCACGAGAAACCCGGAAATGCCGTCGGCATGTAGCCCATCCCCAGTCGTTTGACTTCCGCCAGGTCTCCCTCCCACGTGTTGGCGCGCACCAGATCCATGGTGGCATCGTCTTTGTATCTCCCCGTGTCCCACGGGCTGACGGCGTCAAACATTCGATAAACTCCCGCCCACGCCGAATTTGTTTGCGAACTGCCGCCGAGTGTCCGCCAGCCGGGGTCCACCCCTCCGATCAGATATACTCCTCCGTACTGGGGGTCATTTTTGAAAAAGCGGATAAGTTCCTTCCCCTGCTCCGGTGTCCACGGCCGATCTTTAAATCCCAATCCCCAAAGGAGCACCACTGGCTTTCCTTGCTCATGCAAATAGCGCGAATCCTCGCGAATTTTGGCACTGTCACAGAGATACTTCCAGTCCTTCATCACCAGTGCGGTCGCCGCATCGCCTCCCATCGTCAAATCCAGCATCATCGCCCAAACCCTTCCCTCGCGATGACAACCTTCTCGAACGTTGGCCAGGACCCTGTTGATATGGCGCAAACGATCAGGATCCGTCGTTTCTCCCTCGAACCGGCTGATGAACACACCGTCGATCCCGTATTGGCGCATCCATTTACAGTGGAGCATGACAGGCCCTTTGCGATAAGCGCTGTACAAGCAGGCAGGCGAACCATCGGGCATCTTCAGGCCCGGAACCTCGCACAAGTCCTGCGCGTTATAATCGGAAACGTCAGGCCACATATCGACCGTAAACATTCCGTTGCCGGCTTCCAATCGCTCGCCCCAATGGCCAAAACCAAATGGTTCCGAATCGCACGGCGTATTAAACCATCCTTGATAACCGCAAAGCACCTTGCCGTCCAATGTCGTCGCATCAATGTCCGACCGTGTTGGGCCCGAATACGGTCCCAATTCCGAATCTCCGCTCGAGGCGCTGGAGATGTCCGCCGCCCTCGCGACTACCCCGCACACAATGATGGCAGCCGATAAAATCAAAGAGGGAATATGTCGCATAACAACCTAAAGCTTACATGACTACTCCAAACCCGGTAATCCCCGTTTCAGGGGATTGCGGAGTTTTTTCGGCGTCATTATACTCGAAATTATTTCAGTGCATTTACTGCCAAGGACAACGATTGCGGCGGATTGGATCATTCGCTTCCTGGCGATAGCAACGCTCATTATCTGTTCGGCGGTGATCCCGGCGGGCAGCGCGCACGCTGCGGTCGGCGCGACCGTGCCATTCACGAGCGTTGAAGGCGAAAGCGGGTATTTGGGCAACGGTGCAACAGTAGTCTTCCTTACTTCGGCCCCTACGAACCCATACTCCAGCCCGGCGTTGGAAGCCTCGGGTCATGCCTATGTTCAACTCACCAACACGGGCCAGTATGTCCAATGGACAAATAACTCCGGCCAGAGCATCACAGCTATTAATCTGAGGTCCTGCATTCCCGATGCGCCCGCAGGTGGAGGTATTACTTCGACGATTGACCTCTACGTAAATGGCGTCTTTCGCCAGGCATTCGCAGTCAATTCGTTGCAAAATTATTGCTATGAGGGCACCAACTACAATGGGCAGATCGACAAAAACCCCGCCGATGGCGACCCTCGCGATTTCTGGAACGACACCCACGCTTTCATCGTCGGCCCGCCCGCCGCGCCAGGGGACACCATCAGGTTCCAAATGGATTCCTCCAATACCGCCTCGTTCTATTACATAGACGTAGTTGACATGGAAGCTCCACCGCCTGCATTAACCAGCCCCGACGGCGCGCTTTCCATCACAAGCTTCGGCGCGATATCGAACAACAGCAGCTTCGACAACACATCAGCCATCAACAAGTGCTTCAATGCCGCCGCTTCCCAGCGGAAAACGGCCTGGATACCTCCCGGCACTTTTTATATTAACGCCGATACCGGCGGTCTCAGCGCCAACGGAATCACGATCCAGGGCGCTGGCCCGTGGTACAGCACAATCTATCGCGTAACGCCGGCGAATAACCAACAGATCATCGCCAACATTATCAACGCCACCTCATGCACGCTTGCGGACGTTTTGCTCGATTGCAATTCGACCAGCCGCGCCGGCAATAACAACGACGGCGCGGTCGATTTCAGCGGGACAAATTGGCTGGTCACCAATGTTTGGATTCAGCACGTGACTTCCTCCTTCTGGTGCGCGGGAGTCAACGGATTGGCCGTCAATTGTAGAACCCTTAGCACGTGGGCGGACGGCGGCAACTTCAACAACGTCCAAAGTTCCGATGGAATCGGGATGAACCTTATTTATTCCAACAATTTTGTCAGGGGGACGGGCGATGACGCCATGGCCATCAATTCTGTAAACTACAATGTTTACGGAACGACAACCAACTACTACACCACCATGAGCAACGTCACCTGTGTCAACAATACAGCCATCGGGCCTTGGGGTGGCAAATGCCTTGGAATTTATGGCGGCATAAACATCACCGTCGCGAATAATCTGCTGACTGATTGCCCGCGTTATCTCGGCTTGGGCGTCGGAAAATTTGGGGTTAACGGATCCGATCTCTTTTCTGCCACGGTCACGGGAAACACTCTCCTGCGTTGCGGCGGCAACGGTTACAGCCAGCAGCAGCAAGGCATGACGATCGGCAATGGCGGTGATGGCCAGGGCATGGGAATAATCGAAAATGCATACATCGCCTCGAATACGATCATCGACGCGCTTTACGACGCCGTTGGCTTTGGCACGAGCACGAATATCGTTCTTGAATACAACACCATCGTCTCGCCGGGACTGGATGGATTCGTTGCCGGGCCGCCCGATCTTGGTTCCGGTGTTACCGGCTATGCCGTTCTGAATTTCAACACGGTAACGGGGATCCATACGGGCTATTCGCCTTATGTTAATGCGACCGGCAACTACATCATCGGCGGTATTGCGAACAGCGAATTTGCTATTCCTGCTCCCGTGCTGAGTCCTTGGACGAACCAGGACATCGGGTCCGTCGCAATCGCAGGCGGCGCCACCTATTTCAAAGATACTTTTACTCTCGTCGGTTCAGGCGCGGGCATTGGCGGCGCAGCCGATGCCTTCCATTATGTCTATCAGCCTATAACTGGAGATTGCTCTATCTCGGCCCAGGTTGCGGCAGAAGAAACACGCAACAGTTCTGCTCAGACGGGCGTAATGATTCGCAATTCGACCGATCCAGCGGACATGGAAGTCTCGGTGCTACTTACACCCGGCAACGGCATTTTATTCCAATGGCGCGCCGCGTACGGTGGCACAACAACCAATTTCGCCGTCCCGAACGTGACCGCGCCGTGCTCGGTGCAACTGGCCCGAAACGGGAACATCTTCACCGCCTCGTACTCGCCGGTCGGGGCAACTTGGACGAGCATTCAAACAACCCCTGCGATCCCGATGACATCCGACGTCCTCATCGGAATGCCCGTCACGAGCGGGCTTGACGGCACCATGTGCTCTTCCATGCTGGACAACGTCACCGTGTTCAATTCTCTGCAACAGTTCGCCGCCGTGCATTGGGAGGGCGATTTGATCGTGAATCTTCAATCCGTTGACCTGAGCACAACCATTACGGCATGGACAAACCGTACCAGCGACACCAACAGCGTCGGCAACTTTTCTTCCGCCGCCAATCTGGTTGTGACAAATGCCACGTGGAATTCCCAAACAATAAAGGCCCTTTGGGTCAACGATACTCTCAGCCATGCAGTCCAAGCCGCCCTGCCGTCTCCCGTTGAAATCATTGGCAACAGCCCCGTTTCGGCGGAAGCCTGGATTTTTGCCACCGCTGTCAATCAACAAAACAGTTGTGTGATCAGTTATGGGACTCAGGGCGGCCCTTCTTTTCCCGAGGAAGACCGGGAATTCAACTATAGCGATACTTGTTGTGGCGGTGGCGTGTCTGGCGATTTTGGAAGTTACGACACGCCGTGGGCGACCACGCCCGCACCCGGCGCGTGGCACTATCTGGCTTGGACCTACGACGGCGCCACTATCAGGCTTTATCTCGACGGCAAATTAAATACCGATAATAGCCCTGCCTCTCCGCTTGAAACTCCGTCCACCGTGATCGGAGTCGGAGCAGGTATCGCCAATAGCGGCCCCAATCTCGGTGCCGACGCATTCCAGGGCTTCATCGCAGCAGCTCGCCTAGAAAGCGGGGTCCTGACCGCCAGCGACATAGCCACAAACTACGCCTTGGGCCCTCTGGCAACAGCGGCGGCCGTCACGCCAGGCGGGCTGACTGCACAGGTGGGTGATGGTCAGGTCGTCTTGAATTGGAACCCAGTGGGCAACGCCGCAAGCTACGACGTCGAAAGTTCCTCCGCCTCAAATGGAATCTACACCACCGTCGCATCAAACCTCACTAATCCCAGTTTTGCTGATTCCGGCCTCTCCAACGGCATGACTTATTACTTCACCGTCTCGGCTGTAAACTCCGGCGGGGAAAGTTCCAACAGCGTCCTTGTCAGGGCCAACCCTGTGTCGTTGACTCCGCCATTGTTCTCATTCTCCAATGCTTCCGGCCAGATTCAACTTGCCTGGCCGCACGATCACACCGGTTGGACTTTGCAGGCGCAAACTAACTCTTCGATTTCCGGCATTGGAACAAATTGGGTTAACGTGCCCACATCAAATCTCACCAACGATATAAGGTTCCCCATTAGCTTGGCCAACGGAAGCGTATTCTTTCGCCTCGTTTATCCGTGAATTGAAATCGCGTCCATTGAACACCGTCACCCATTTTTGCGCGAACGGCTGACAAGAGAGCGCACACAACTCTTCTAAAATGGACGAGGAAGCGTCAGGGGGGATCACATATAGCCGTCGCGCCGGAGTTTCTCGAAGGCGTCTTCGCTCTCTTTGTCCTGCGCGCGTCCCGCACGCTCGGATGTCTTGGTGTGGCGAAGTTCTTCGATGATCTCGCGAACGGTCCGCGCGTCCGATTTGATGGGAAACGTGCAAGGCGCACATCCAATGCTCCGGTAACGCTCCCCTTTAGCGTTCGAAAAATAAAGCGGGATGACGGGAATATTCTCGCGCTCGATGTATTCCCAAATGTTCAGTTCCGTCCAATGGAGCAACGGATGAATCCTGATGTGCGTGCCCTTTTCATAGTCCGTCTTGAATTGGTCCCAAAGCTCAGGCGGCTGGTCTTCCACGTTCCATTCCATGTTTTTGTCGCGCGGGCTGAAATAACGTTCCTTGGCGCGAGTCGGCTCCTCATCGCGGCGGACCCCGACGATGACGCCAGTGAATTTATGAAGGTCGAGGACTTCTTTCAGGGCGTCTTTTTTCAGCGTGCCGCAGCATTCCACGCGGGTGGCGCGTCCGTTGGGAAACGTCTTGCCTTCGCGCAAAACAGACTCGTTTTTTCCGACAACCAAAGTAAGGTTCCAATCCTTCACAACCTTGTCGCGGTATTCGATCATGGAAGGGATTTTGTAAGTCGTATCCACATGAACAAGCGGAAAGGGGACATGACCGAAAAAGGCCTTGCGGGCCAGCCAGAGCAAAACGGTGGAGTCTTTGCCAATGCTCCAAAGCATGCCGAGATTTTCAAACTTATTGAAAGCCTCGCGCATGATGTAGATGCTCTGGTTTTCCAAATTGGAGAGATAATCCATACAGCGTGGCAGAGTTTATCCGCCCGTGGCGTCGCCGCAAGTGAATTGTTGCCAGGGAAAGTCCCGGTCCCCGGCTGTCATCAGGGACGGATTCTTCAACCCCGCCTTGCCGTACCGCAACGGTTTGCCATCCAGCGAACAGACCGAACCGCCCGCCGACTCCACAACGCATTGGGCGGCAGCCGTATCCCATTCCATCGTCGGCACATCACGCAGGTAAAGGTCCGCGGTCCCTTCCGCAACGAGGCAAAATTTTAATGAGCTGCCCATGGAACGCAAAACGGGGTTCGACAACCGGTCCAGCATCGCCTTCACCATCG
This sequence comes from Verrucomicrobiia bacterium, assembly GCA_036272955.1. Taxonomy (GTDB): domain Bacteria; phylum Verrucomicrobiota; class Verrucomicrobiia; order Limisphaerales; family Palsa-1400; genus DATAUD01. Next base: position 12,368 of record DATAXU010000019.1, on the reverse strand, counting down.
GCCCCGCATGGTTAGTGCTTGCAACCACGGCCAGGCGCGTCGGATTGGCGCGGCGCGTGCTCAAACGAACCGGCGCGCTTTTCGCATCAACGCGAAACGCGTTGCCAGCGTCCGAAGCATAATAAGTCACATCCATGGCCGGCGCGTGAACCACTCCCAAAATGGGCCGGCCCTTTTCGATCAACGCGATGTTTACTGTAAATTCGCCGGTCGCTTTTATAAATTCCTTCGTGCCATCCAAGGGGTCCACCAGCCAAAACCGATCCAAATTGACAGCGGACAAATGAACTTCCGGCAGCGATTCCTCCGAAATCACCTCGACGCCCGGCAGGACCCGCGGCAACGAATCGACCAGGAAATGATGGGCCGCAAGGTCCGCCGCGGTCAGCGGGCTGGCATCCTGTTTGACAGTCACTGCGGCATGCCCGCGATAGAACGGCATGATTCGGCGACCGGCTTCAATTGCCAGTTCGAGCACTGGTTGGATGTAATTTGCGCTCATACGGCGAAAAGTTCTGCGACTGTCAAGTTGAACTTCGGCAACAGCGCCTCTTGCAGCCGCTCGCTTCCGGCCAATATGCCCCGGAGCGCCAAGCCGTAGGAAGTGCCGTGATAGGTTTCCACGTTGTCGTAGCGGGGATCGACCACCCACAGGCGGCTGAGATTGAAATCTTCATAGACGGTTTTCTTCAATACAGTGTCGGGATGGTGGTCCTCCGAATCAATGATTTCCGCCGCAAGCCACAATTTGCCCGTCGCTGCCGTCACGACGGCGAGGTCCGGCCGGATCATCGTTCCCGGCGAGAGTTGCACGATGGAACGCGGACTGAGAAGACGCGAGACAGCGCCTTTCGCCAGCCCTTCCGCAATGCGATCATGGAGACGGGCGCAGATTTTTTCGTGGCGCGGACCAGGCGCGGAACGCATCAGCGATTCGCCTTCAAAAATCTCCTCGTAAACCTGGCTCATGTGAATCGAAGCGTCTTTCTATTGGAGCAGGGAACGCAGGAAACGTCCAGTGTGAGATTTGGGGTTTTTCGCCAGCGCCTCGGGTGTGCCTTGCGCAACGATTCGGCCCCCGGCTTCCCCGCCTTCGGGGCCTAAGTCGATGATCCAGTCCGCCTCCGCGAGCAATTCCAAATTGTGCTCGATGACAATGACGGTGTGGCCGGCATCGACCAGGCGCTGAATGACTTCCACCAATCGTTTGACATCCGCCATGTGCAGCCCGATGGTCGGCTCCTCCAGAATGAACAGGCACGATGGGGCGGATGCGACGCCAAGAGAAAGCTCCGTTTGCCGAAATCCTGTCAACAAATGTGTCACGAGCTTCACCCGCTGTGCCTCGCCGCCGCTCAGCGTCGGGCTGGTCTGGCCAAGCTTGATGTAATCCATGCCGGTATCCCGCAAGGCTTCCAGCGCGCGGGCGATTCGCGGAAATGGCGCGAAAACTTCCAGCGCCTGGCCGACACTCAGGTCGAGCACTTGCGCAATGTTTAAATCGCGCAGCGTGATGTCCAGCGTCTCGCGATTGAAGCGCGTGCCCTGGCAGGTTTCGCAGCGCATGTACGCGGGCGGCATGAAATTCATTTCCAGCTTGATGATGCCTGCGCCCATGCATTCGGGGCATCGGCCTTGCGCGCTGTTGAAGGAAAATCGACTGGCCGAATAACCGCGCAGGCGGGCTTCGGGGATTTGCGCGAACAATTGGCGGATTTCGTCGAAAAATCCCACATACGTTGCCGGAATCGAACGAAGCGTGCGGCCGATGGGCGATTGATCCACTTCGTAAACCGCCCGGATGCCGGCGGTTCCCGTGATGGCACCCGTCTCGGGTTCGGTCGCCGCCGGCCCCTTGCGGCGAGCCAATCGCGCCCGCAATGCCGGCAAAAGGCAATCGCGAACGAGGGTACTTTTGCCCGAACCGCTAACGCCGCTCAAACAAACGAATCGACGCAATGGGAAGGCAACCGTCAGATTTTTCAAGTTATGCAACTTCGCGCCCGAAAGAACGACGGCTTCGTTCTTGCGGCTTGTGACGGTCACGGGTCGGCGCTGGCCGCGCGCGGGATAGCTTTTGGCGGAGCGAAGACATTTTGCGGTGATCGAATCCGCGTGCGCCATCAATTCCTTGAGCGTGCCGGCGGCGACAACTTTTCCGCCGTGAACGCCGGCGCCCGGCCCCAAATCAATGATGTAATCGGCGCGCCGCATCGTTTCCTCATCGTGTTCCACCACGACAAGCGAATTGCCGCGCGCTTTCAACATTTCCAGCGCGGTTAGCAATTTCTCGTTGTCCCGCGCGTGCAAACCGATGGTCGGCTCGTCCAGAATGTAAAGCACGCCAGTGAGGTTGGAACCGAGTTGGGCAGCAAGGCGGATGCGTTGGGATTCGCCGCCGGAAAGCGTGGTTGCACCGCGTCCCAATTGCAAATAGCCGAGGCCCACCTCCCTCAAAAATTTAAGGCGCTCGCGGATTTCCGGCAGGATGTCCCGGGCGATCTCCGACTCGCGCCCTTGCAGGCGCAATCCCTGAAACCAGTCGAGGGCGTTTTCGACGGAGGCGTTGGAAACATCGACGATTGTGGGCGAGCCGGCCTTTGATTTCCAGCCCAGCAAACGCACGGCGCGGGCGATTTCGTTCAGCCTGTCACCGTGGCAGCCGCCGCACAATTCGCGCTTTCCCTCCTGCCATTCGAACCACGATTCCTCGATGGCTTCGGCCCGCGCGCCGCGCTCGACTTCCGGCAAATAAAAAATCTCGCCAAACCCCCGGCATTGCGGACACCAGCCGCGCGGCGAGTTGTAACTGAACATCTTCGGGTCCAGCGGCCCAAACGATTCCCCGCACTGGGGACAGGAACGCTCTGTGGAATGCACAGACACCCGCCGGTCATTGCCCAGGGCGTAGATCGTGCCTCGTCCCAACTTGAGCGTTTCATCGATCAACTCGCGGCGCGGAAGCTTCCTCTCCAGCACGCCGGTGACAATCTCCACATCGTGCTCACGGAACCGATCCAGGCGCATCGGCTCCGCCGTTGAATAAATTTTCCCGTCTGCGCGGACTTCGCTGAAGCCGTGTTTGGCCGCCCACTGCGCGACATCGGAGTGGAATCCTTTCCTATTCTTGACAACCGGCGCCAGCAGCAGCAAATCGCCGCGCCGTTTCATTTCGGCGGCCAGCAGCCGCGCCGCTTCATCGCGAGTGCGGGCCTCAACGGGCACCTGGCAGCGCGGGCAGAACTGCGTGCCCAGTCGGGCGAACAACAGCCGGAGAAAGTGATAGATTTCCGTGACAGTGGCGACGGTACTCTTGCCGCCCCCGCGCGACTGGCGCTGTTCGATGCTGACCGAAGGCGGAATGCCGGTGATGAGATCGACTTCCGGGCGCGGCAATTGTTCGACAAATTGCCGGGCGTAGAGATTCATGGAATCGAGAAACCGGCGCTGGCCTTCGGCGAACAAAAGATCGAATGCCAGCGTGCTCTTTCCCGAACCGCTGACTCCCGTGACCACGACGAGTTTGCCGCGTGGGATGGAAAGCGAGATATTCTTGAGATTATGCTCCCGCGCGCCATGAATGGCGATGACTTGCGATTCCCGGCTGGCGGGTTTTTGTTCCGGCACGTTCCAGTATGGACGATCTCCGAAACTCTGCAAGGCGAGGCGAACCGCTACGCCAAAATATCCGTCACGACCTTGGCGGGTTCCACGCCCGTAAGCTTTTGCGCCAGTCCCTGGTAGGTGAACGTCAATTTTTCGTTATCGATTCCCAGTTGGTGCAACATCGTCGCGTGCAATTCGTGGACATGGACCGGGTTTTCCACAATGTTGTAAGACATCTCGTCGGTCTGGCCATAGACGAAGCCCGGCTTGACGCCTCCTCCGGCCATCCACACCGTGAAACAGCGCGGGTGATGGTCGCGTCCGTAATCCTTTTCCTCCAGCTTGCCCTGGCAGTAAACAGTGCGCCCGAACTCGCCGCCCCACACCACCAGCGTATCCTCCAGCATGCCGCGCTGTTTGAGGTCCTGGATCAGCCCGTAACACCCCTGGTCAACGTCCTTGCATTGCGAGGACAAATCACGCGGTAATTGCCCGTGCTGGTCCCAGCCGCGATGAAAAATCTGCACAAAACGCACCCCGCGCTCCGTCAACCGCCGCGCCATCAACGCGGAATTGGCGAAAGTCCCACGCACCTTGGCATCCGCGCCATAAAGGTCGTACGTCTTTTCCGATTCGCCCGAAAAATCGGTCAATTCCGGTATGCTTGCCTGCATGCGGAATGCCATCTCAAACTGCTGCGTGCGCGTCTGGATTTCCGGGTCGCCGATCGCTGCGTATGAACGTTCGTTCAACGCGCTGATGCCCTCGATCATTTCACGCCGCATGTCGCGGGAGATGCCCGGCGAATCCTTGATATACAGCACTGGGTCTCCTTTTGCGCGCAGATCGACGCCGGAATATTTTCCCGGAAGAAATCCCGATCCCCAGAGCCGCGACGAGATTGCCTGGACATTCGAATACGGGCTGGAATGCGAGGCGTGCAAAACGACGAACGTCGGCAAATCCTTGTTCAGCGACCCGAGGCCGTAGGAAACCCACGATCCCATGGAAGCCTTGCCGGTGATCATTGACCCTGTGTAAATCAATTGATTGGCCGGCTCGTGGTTAATGGCGTCCGTGTGCATGGAGCGAATGAAGCAAAGATCACCCGCCATTTTCGCGTGCCACGGCAAAAGCTCGCTGATCCACGCGCCGCCCGGTCCGTACTGGCCGAATTTGAAAGCAGACGGCGCCAGCGGGAATTTCTGCTGCCCTGAGGTCATTCCCGTCAGTCGTTCGCCCTGCTGTTTCAACCAGTCTTTGAGGTCTTCCTTGAATCGTGCGCGCAGGCCCGCTTTGTAATCGAACAAATCCAATTGGGACGGCGCGCCGATAAGCGATATATAGATGGCGCGTTTGGCTTTCGGCGCGATGCGCCAGAAGTCGGTTTCTGCCCCCAAGGCTTTCGGACCAAGCAACGAAGAAAGAGCGGCCACGCCCAGCCCCATTGCGCTCTTGCGGAAAAACTGCCGGCGCGTCAGAGAGGCGTTCAGGTCGTTTATCAAGGGAAGCAATTGCGGATCTACGTTCATATCAGCCTCATTTCGTGAGTGTTTCGTCCAGATTGAGGACCTCGCTGGCAACCAGGGTCCATGCCGCCAATTCCGCCGGCGGAACTTTCGTGTCTATCTGGGATTCTCCAACCCCGATCAGCGCTTTGGCATCGGCGGGGTCCTTTTCATATTTGGCGAGGAAATGTTGCTCCATCTTGCGCATGACGGCGCGCTCATCAGGGGCCATCGATCGTGCTATGAGCGGCTCCGTGATTTCGTCCAGTCTCGAATCGAAGTTCGTCGCGGAAAGGATTGCCCTGTCAGCGATGTGGCGCGCCGCCTCGACAAATTGCGTGTCGTTGAGCGTGACCAATGCTTGCAGCGGCGTGTCAGTCCGATCACGTCGGGTGCAGAATGTCTCGCGGCTCGGTGCATTGAGGATTTCCATGTTGGCCGGGGGCGCCGTCCTCTTCCAAAAAGTGTAGAGAGACCGGCGGTAAAGCAACGGGCCGGTGTCCTGCTTATAAACCCTGGTATCGGATTGCATCATTGCCACTGACTCCCAAACCCCTTCTGGCTGATACGGCTTGACGGAAGGCCCGCCAACTCTATCCACCAGCAGGCCGGAGGCAGCCAGCGCCTGGTCCCGGATTTCTTCCGCGTCCAGCCGGATGTGCGGACCGCGCGAGAGCCATTTATTCAGAGGGTCACGCTCCAGTTTTTCGGGCGAAATTGCGTCGGACTGCTGGTAGGTCGCGCTCATGACAATGGTTTTGACAACGTGTCGGAAATTCCAGCCCGAATCCATGAAATCCACAGCCAGCCAGTCCAGCAGGTCCTGGTCGGTCGGGCGTGCGCCCATGACGCCAAAATCCGACGTGGTTTCGACGATGCCGTTGCCGAACAATTGCCCCCATAATCGATTGACCGTCACGCGCGCGACCAGCGGGTCCTGGCGCGACATGATCCAGCGGGCCAGCCCAAGGCGGTTGCGCGGCTCATCCGATGTCATCGGAGGCAGGGCGGCGGGCGTCCCGGGAAAAACTTCATCGCCCTTGGTGGTATAATTGCCGCGGATCAACACATACGCTTTGGGTTTGGAATCCGCTTTTTCCTCCATGACCAGCGTTGTGCCCCCGCGCTTACGAAGCACTTCCTGCCGGGCCTCGAGCGCAGCCACCTTGGTTTCCAGCTTCTCGCTTGTGGCGTCATAACCCAGCAGATAAAGATCCTCAAGGGCAGCCCCGGCCTTTGCCATTCCCGGGTCACGGGCCAAACCGCCCAACGCCAGCCGCGCAATATCGCTCCCGTCTAAAGCCTTGTCATAAAAGCGAACATCCTGAAGATAAACGCTTCCTCCGGAAAGAACGTCAGCCGGGCCGTCCTTGCTCGAGCGTCCGCCGAGGCGAAGCGGAACATTGGCGATGATGTTGGGACCCAGGGAATTGTTATCGACCTGCACCTCGGCCTTCAATCCGTCCACATATAATGCCAGCGCCTCGGCACCCTCGCGGCGCCCATCGAATACGACCATCACATGATGCCAGTGTCCCGGTGAAAGCGCTTGTTTTGCGCTGATTTTCAACGACTTTTCCGGGAATTGATCGACGATGTGCGCGAAGAGCCGCCCCTCGGAGAGATACAAATCCCAACCGCGATAACCCGCGGACGCGTCCATTCGCGAAATAACGGAGCCGGTGGGTTTATCTTCCACGTAAATAAATGCGCCGTAACTGGCCTGTCCATTGCGCGCGATCACCGGCGTCGCGCCGTCCACAATTCCCCCGCCGCTCAACAACGGCGCAAGGCCAAACGGACCCGCTTTTCGCGTTCCGCCGCCGTTCCACGCGATTTTCTTTCCTTCGGCCTCCCCGGCGGACGGACCTTCCGCCAGCGGCAATTCCAACTCGGCCTTAATCTTGACAGCGTGGCTGTTGGGTCTGGCTTTCGTCCGGGCCAGCCATTTCTGAAATGCCGGCTCGCTTGATTTCTCGCGTGCCTTGATCGATTCCCTTGTGGTGCCAATGGCCTCTTTCAACTGCTTCCACTCGGCGGCATCTTCGCGAAGCGGAACAAAGAGAAGCGGAGCGTTATTGCCGGTAGGTCCGTCCAAAATGGAAGTGGTATTGTTGCGAAAGAACGCTGTCAACGAATAGTATTCCTTCTGCGAAATCGGGTCGAATTTGTGGTCGTGGCAGGTCGCGCATCCCGCGGTCAAGCCGAGCCACACAGCGGTTGTCGTATCCACCCGGTCCTTGGCGTAAATTGCCGCATATTCCTCCGGTATCGCCCCGCCCTCGCTCGTCGTCTCCAGCAACCGGTTGTAACCGGAGGCAATCTTCTGGTCATCCGTCGCGTTGGGCAGCATGTCGCCGGCGATTTGTTCGATCGTAAACTGGTCGAAAGGCATGTTCGACTTGTACGCGTTGATCACCCAGTCACGATACGGCCACATGCTCCGCGCGAAGTCCAAATGAATTCCCTGCGTGTCCGCGTACCGCACTGCGTCCAGCCACCCCCGCGCAAATTGTTCGGCGCTTGCGTCACTGGCAAGCATTCGGTCCACCGCTTTTTCGTACGCCCCGTCGCTGTCCGAGCGCACGAATGCCTCAAGATCCGCTGGGTTGGGCGGAAGACCCGTCAAGTCAAAACTTAGCCGCCGGTAAAGGCGCGCCTTATCCTCCCTGGGATTGGGCTTGAGGCCGTTCTGGGCCATTTTTCGTGCCGTAAAATTATCGATTGGATTGCGCGCCCATCCTGCCCCATCCGCCGGCAGGGCTGGCTTTGTCGGCGCAATTAAGGACCATTGCTTTTCGTACTTTCCGCCCTGGGCAATCCATTGTTTGATCAGCGCAATTTCGCCGGCGGTCATCGTCTTTTGCTCCGACGCCGGGGGCATTACGTCGTCGTCCGTGGCGGTGATGCGGCGGACCAGTTCCGAAGCGCCCGGGTTTCCCTTGATGATGACCGGCTTGCCGTCGTCGCGCAGTTCGTAGGCATACTTCTCAACGTCCAGACGCAACGGATGTTTCTTTGGCTTTCGCGAAGCGGAATCCGGCCCGTGACACCGAAAACAATGTTCCGAGAGAATGGGGCCAATCTGGTTATTGTATGAAATCGTATTGGTGTCCGCCGCGGCAAGACGCACAAATGCGAGCGCAACGGCTGCGACAGCCACGCGCAAACCGAATTTTTTCGACGTTGACGGACTAAAAAAAGATCTCACGGCACCAATTGCAAAGACGCTAGGCAAGGGCAAAATATTCACCCATCGTTGGGTTTTGTCACGCGGAAAAAGACGCCACGCACGACGCCTCAAACATGACTGGCCATCAACCTGCTGAGCGTTTTGATTCCCGTCTCAATCCGCTCCCGCCTCGCGTTGGCAAAACTTAGCCGCAACGTGTTTTTGCCTTCGCCGTTCAAATGAAATTCCTCCCCGGGCACATAGGCAACTCCCTGCTCCAACGCCGCCGGCAGCAATTCGCTCGTGTTGATATGACGCGGCAAAGTCACCAGGAGAAACATTCCTCCCTCAGGTCGCGTCCATGTGGCGGATTTCGGAAAATATTTTGCCAGCGCGTTCAGCATCGCGTTTCTTCGCTCGCCGTAGTTTTCCCGCAACACGGGCAAGAACGTCTCCAAAAATCCCTTGCCGGCCAATTCCAAAGCGAGATGCTGGTTCAAGGTGCTCGTGTGCAAGTCCGCCGACTGTTTGGCTTGCGTCAATTTTTCGATGACCGCTTCCGGCGCGATCACCCAGCCCACCCGCAGACCCGGCATCAACACTTTCGAGAATGTTCCCACGTGGATTACCTGGTTGAAATAATCAGCAATATTCGGCAACGCCTCGCCACTGTAACGCAATTCGCCATACGGATCGTCCTCGACGATTGCAACCGATTGCTCCTGAGCCAGTTCCACAAGCTGCTTTCGCCGCGCCAGGGAAAGCGTCGTTCCTTGCGGATTCTGAAAGTTTGGCACGCAATAAATCACCTTCGGTTTGTGCCGTGCCAACGACTCCAATTCCTCCACCCGCATGCCATCGGCGTCGCAGCCGACCGGCAGAAACTCCGCCCCGGTTGGGCGCCACGCGGAAAGCAACGCCAGGTAAGTTGGATTTTCCACGATTACCCGGTCGCCGCTGTCCAGTAGAATACGCCCGATCAGGTCCAGCGCTTGTTGCCCGCCGGTGGTGATCAATACATTCTCGCGCTGAACACGTATTCCCCGGTTTGAATACCGTCGCGCGAGCCAATCGCGCAATTCCGGCAGCCCTTCCGTTGCCGAATACTGGAGCGCCTGCCCGTTAAATTCATCCAGCACCGCCATCAACGCCGATTTAACGCGCGGTATCGGAAATAACTCCGCCGCGGGCAATCCGCCCGCAAACGAAATAACATCCTCGCGCGCCGTGGCCTTCATCAACTCGCGGATGGCGCTGCGCCGCATCAGCGCGGTCCGTTGCGCGAAACATTGGTCCCAGTTCATTCCCGCAAAGGTTGTCAGTTGCGCCGGCCGCCGCCCAATACTTCTTTGTTCCCGCAGTCATGCCTTGCGGGCATAATCGTGTCATGGAACTCCGTCATCTGCGCTATTTCGACGCTGTGGCCGGTGAATTGAACTTCACCCGCGCGGCGCAAAAACTGCATGTGGCGCAACCTGCCTTAAGCCGCCAGATTCGCCAGCTTGAGGATGAACTCCGCGTCAAATTGCTCGACCGCACGCACCGCGGAGTGACGCTCACCCAATCCGGTCGCGCATTCCTGGCGCAAGCCCAGGCCCTCCTCCAGCAAAGTGAACACGCCATTCGTGTCGCGCGGAACACGAGCGAACCCGCCCGTTTGCAGTTAAACCTCGGGTACATTTGGGGCTTGTTCCATTCCTTCGTGCCGCACGTCCTCGAACGTTTTCGCCGGCATTGTCCCGAAACCGCCGTTCACCTTTTCGATCTTGCGCCACTCGCTCAGGCCCGCGCCATTCTTGAAGGCCGTCTCGACGCGGCATTCATTGGTTTCGCGCATGAAGCCAATTGCCCCGGCCTGAAAAAACGAAAAGTCGGCTCCTGCACGTTCGTTGCCGCGCTGCCGAAAAAACATCCCGCCGCCCGCAAATCCGTTGTCCCGCTCGAAACTCTTGCCGGCGATCTGTTCCTGGGCATTTCCGCAGAGACGTTTCCCGGCGCTTCGCGGCATGTCACCAACGCCTGCGTTCGCGCGGGATTTCGGCCCAAAATTCTCCAAACGGTCGAGCGCGGTTACACCATTCTCGGCCTGGTGGCTGGAAATTGCGGCGTCGCGCTGCTGCCGGAATCCTTAAAGGCCTTGCCGCATCCCGGAATCGTGTTTCGGCCGCTGGACAATCCCCCGGTCGCCGATCTTTTCGTTGCGTGGCGCGCCGGACCTGCCCGGCCGCCGTTGAGCGATTTTCTGGCAAGGCTTTAAGTCCGAAACAAGACGCTTTCGCGTTTAAAAAGCAGGATGGCCGCGATGTTTGCCGCCACCGCGTAAACCGCCATCACGCAAAAGACCAGCGCAATCTGGTTCCAATGGAACACACCGGAGAGGATTTCCTTGCTGACTACGCTGACGTTGAACACAGGAATGAACGCCAGCCTGTAATTCATCTCGACGCCTGGAAGCCCGCCCGCCGCCGCAGGGAGAATCGCCAGGAAAAGCATTGGTTGCACGTAGGTGTTGGCCTCCTTCACGCTTCGCGCGAACAACCCCGCGCACACCATTAGCGCGGACACGAATATCGCCATCGGAATCATGATCACAGCGACCCACGCCAGCGACGCCGGGTCCAGCGCCATCGCCAGCGGAGATCCCCCACCCCGCGCCGCCATCGTCATCCCTTTGACCAAAAGGAGCGCAACCCCGTTGGAAAATATCGAAAGCAGCGCCGTTGTCACGGAAACCGTGAGAACGACCAGCACCTTCCCCGCCACCAATTGCGTGCGCGGCACTGGAGCGCATAGAAGCGCTTCCAGGGTGCCCCGCTCTTTTTCGCCGGCGGTGAGATCGACGGATGGGTATATGGCGCCCGTCATGCACATCAGGATCACCATGTAAGGCAAAATCATCCCCAGCAAGTTGCCCGTCAGCTTTTTAGCCGAAGCCACATTCGTCCGATCGATGGAGAATGGCGTCAATAGTATTTTCGAAACGTGCCTTTCGTCCAGCCGCCGGCCCACCTCCTCCTCCTTCCGTTGCCGGAAAAACCGTTCCAGGCTGTCGGCCGCGATCCCCGATTTCAAATCGCCCGTGTACGTGAAAATTCGAACATCGCCGGCGCTCCTCCCGCCTGCCACCGCGGCGTCAAATCCCGGCGGGACTTCCACCGCCGCGCCAATTTTTTTCTCCGAAATCTCATTGGTGAAATCCGCCCGCGTCGGGACGATTTGGATCGATTTCAATGAGCGCAACGCCGACAGCGTCCCGGGCGAATCCTCCCCTCCCATCACCATGACTTTCGCCGTTTCCTCGCGCGCGCGGCCGATGACGTTGGTCGCCATTTTGCTGATGGCGACTATCAATGCCGGCAGCACGACCATTGGAACCACGATCATCGAAATGATCGTTCGCCGGTCGCGCAGCAAATCCCGCAATTCCTTCAAATAAACGACTCGCATGGGCTTCAGTCTCATGTTTTTTCCTCAAGGGCCTTCACGAAAATGTCCTCCAGACTTTGCATCCCGGCCCGCTCCCGCAATTCTTCCATCGTCCCTTCGGCCAGGATTCGGCCGCCGTGAATGATCGCGACGCTGTCGCAAAGTTTCTCGGCCTCGCTCATGACGTGGGTCGAAAAAATCACCGTTTTGCCATTGCGCCCGCATTCGCGGATGAAGCCGATGACGGTCCGGGCCGCCAGCACGTCCAGCCCCGTGGTCGGTTCGTCAAAAATCATCACCTGCGGGTCATGGATGAGCGTCCGGGCGATGGACGTTTTTTGTTTCATGCCGGTGGAAAACTTGTCGCAACGGCGGTCGCGAAATTCGGTCATCCCAAGCGTCCGAAAAAGCCCCTCGATGCGCGGGCGCAGGACGCTCTCGTCCACACCATGCAACCGCCCAAAATATTCCACCACTTCATAAGCCGTCAGCCGCCCGTAGAGCGCCGTTGCCGTCGAAAGAAACCCGATGCTCGCGCGAACTTTTTCCGGCTCGGCCACCACGTCAAAACCGTTGACCGTCGCGCTCCCGCCCGTCGGCTTGATCAACGCGGCAAGCATCCGCAGACAGGTGGTTTTTCCCGCGCCATTGCAGCC
>DATAXU010000018.1:0-62506 GCA_036272955.1 Verrucomicrobiia bacterium | reverse complement strand
GGATTTTCTTAGGCGCTTCCCATTGAAAGCTCTTCCTCTTTCCTGATCTTCGCTCTTCTTGCGATTGGTTCTTCCAGTTTGATTCTACTGCACTTTTACTGCACGGCTTTGTAAGTCATTGATTGTCAATGGAGCGGGTGAAGGGAATCGAACCCTCGTCTCAGCCTTGGGAAGGCCACATTCTACCATTGAACCACACCCGCTTTTCTCGTCGCCATTTTATCCGCACAATCTTCGTTGGCAAGCCTTCACTGTCCCTGTTTTCCTTCTTTTCCCGATTGCGATTTCGCCAGTTGCTTTTCCAATTGGCTGATTCGACGGAGCAGCTCAGGGAGCTGTCGCAGCAATATCATTTGGCGTTTGGCCTGGAGGTCAGGTTGCGCGGGGGAACCAAGCCATTTGCCCCCGTCCGGGATGTCGTGCATGACGCCGGATTGCGCCGCCACGATGACTTTGTCGCCGATCCTTAGGTGGCCGGCTATCCCGACTTGCCCAGCCAGCGTTGCGTAATTGCCGATCTTGGTGCTTCCAGCGATGCCGACCTGGGCGACTATAAGGCAATGCTCGCCGATGATGACGTTGTGCGCGATTTGGACCAAATTATCAATTTTCGTGCCTTTGCCCACAATGGTCGGGCCGAGGGCGCCGCGGTCGATTGTGACGTTGGCGCCGATTTCGACGTCGTCGTGGATGATGACCTGGCCGACTTGCGGCACTTTCCGATGCGTGCCGGCGTCGAATACATAACCAAAGCCGTCGGAGCCGAGCACGGAGCCGGCATGGATGCGCACGCGTTGGCCGATTTGTGTTTGACTGTAAAGTACGACGTGGGGGAACAGGTGCGAGCCGGCGCCGATGACCACGTTATCGCCAATATGGTTGGCGCCTTGCAGGACTACGTTTGGGCCGATTTTGACTTTTTCGCCGATGACGCAGAAGGGGCCGATGTGCGCGGAGGGATCGATTTCCGAGGAGGCGGCGCGGATCGTGGATGGATGGATGCCGGGGGCGTAGGCGCGCTCCGGGAAAAACAGGGGCAGCACGCGGGCAAACCCGATGCGCGCGTTGGCGACGCGAATGAGCGTTTTGCGCGCGGAGATGTAGGGGCCGTCAATGAGAATGGCGGAGGCGGCGCTCTGTTCGGCTTTGAGGAAAAAGGTTTCGTTTTCGGCAAACGTGAGGTCGCCGGCTTTTGCGGAGGTCGCGGGAGCAAAACCGGCGAGGGGGGTTGCGGGATCGCCGATGACCTGGCCGTCGAGTTCGCTTGCAATTTCGCTGGCGGTGAACATGTTAGTTTTGATTCAGGTTTTCCAAGTCGCCGATTGACTTGAAATTCAGGTGTCACTATAAATGCCCGCAATTTGACAATTCAACTCCAACTTTAATGCTTTATTTTTTATGAGGCGGAAAATCCGGTATGGAATGATCGGCGGAGGCAGAGGGGCTTTTATCGGCGCGGTCCACCGAATAGCGGCGGCGTTGGATCAACAGATCGAGTTGGTTTGCGGGGCGTTCAGCTCGGACGCCGAACGCAGCCGTGCCAGCGGGCAGGACCTTTTTCTGCCACCGGAACGGTGCTATGGGTCGTATGGGGAAATGATCCGCCAGGAGGCGGCGCTTCCGGCGGCGCAACGGATGGATTTTGTTTCGATTGTGACGCCTAATCATGTGCATTGGCCGGCGGCGCAATTGGCTTTGCGGCAGGGTTTTCATGTTTTGAGCGACAAGCCGGCGACTTTGAATTTGGCGGAGGCGAAGAAGCTTCGGGATTTGGTGGCCAAAACGGGGCTGCTTTATGGGTTGACTTACACCTATACGGGTTACCCGATTGTGAAGGAGGCCAGGGCGATGGTGCGCGCGGGTAAATTAGGCAAGGTGCGCAAAGTTGTGGTGGAGTATCCGCAGGGATGGTTTGCGACGCTGCTGGAAGCGACGGGTCAGAAACAAGCCGTGTGGCGCACGGACCCGAAACAGTGCGGCGCGGGCGGGTGCGTCGGCGACATCGGCACCCATGCGGAAAATCTTGTGGAATATATTACCGGCCTGGAAATCAAGGAATTGGCGGCGGATGCGACGATATTCGTCAAGGGCAGGCGGTTGGATGATGACATCAATGTGTTGATTCGACTTGACAACGGCGCGAAGGGCGTTTTGCACGCTTCCCAAATTTCGGTGGGCGAGGAGAACAATTTGAATATCCGCGTTTGGGGCGAGACGGGCGGTTTGGAGTGGCATCAGAAGGAGCCGAACACGATGCTCGTCAAATGGCGCGATCGGCCGACAGAGATTTATCGCACGGCCAATGGTTACCTTGGCGCCGCCGCCCAATCCGCCACGCGCACGCCGGCGGCGCATCCGGAGGGTTACCTGGAGGCGTTTGCGAATATTTACCGCAATTTCGCCAATCACGTTCGCGCTTATCAGGAAGGCCGCAAGCTGGCTGCTGATGATCCGGCGCTTGATTATCCGAGGATCGACGCGGGGGTGCGTGGGATGGCGTTTATCGACGCGGTGCTCAAGTCGTCGGCCAAAAATGCGCGGTGGACAACGTTAAACGTTTAAGGCTGGCGATGACTAAGAGGCTGCGTGTCGGGTTGATCGGCTACAAGTTCATGGGGAAGGCGCATTCGAACGCCTGGCGGCAGATCAATCATTTCTTTCCGGAGTTGCCGGCGCGTGTTGAGTTGACAGCCATTTGCGGGCGGGACCCTGTTGCGGTCGAACGCGCGCGCGAGACTTTTGGTTGGGAACGGGCGGAGACGGACTGGCGCAAAATCATCGAGTCGCCCGAAATCGACATCGTTGATATTTCCACTGGCAACGACACGCATTGCGAAATGGCCGTGGCGGCGCTGCGGGCCGGCAAGGCCGTTTTATGCGAGAAGCCGCTGGCCCGCAACCTGGCCGAAGCGCGGCAAATGCTGGCGGCTGCCCGGCGCGCGGGAACGGTGAACATGGTGTGCCATAATTATCGCCGGATCCCGGCCGTGGCGCTGGCGAAACAAATGATTGACAGCGGTGAACTGGGCGGGAACATCCGGCATTTTCACGCGCGTTACGCGCAGGAGTGGCTTGTCAATGCGAATTTTCCATTGACCTGGCGGATGCGAAAAGATCTCGCCGGTTCCGGCGCTCACGGCGACATCGACGCGCACATCATCGATTTGGGGCGATATTTGCTGGGCGAAGTCAAAGAGGTGTCCGGGATGATGGAAACGTTTATCAAGGAGCGTCCATTTATGGAGCCTGGGAGTGTCCCGCCGCGCGCCGCCGCCGGGGGAAAGAAGGGGCGGGTGACTGTGGATGACGCGGTGAGCTGGATCGGCCGCTTCGAAAACGGCGCCATGGCGAACCTTGAGGCGACTCGTTTTGCACTGGGCCGCAAAAATCACATCGCATTCGAAATCAACGGGGACAAAGGCAGTCTCTATTTCGATTTCGAGGACATGAACCGCCTGAAATTTTACAGCACGGCGGATGCGCAACGCCGTCGCGGTTTCGCCGACATCATCGTGACGGACCGCGAAGTGCATCCCTACGCCCGCAATTGGTGGCCGCCCGGACACATCGTCGGCTACGAGCATACTTTCGTGAACACCTTCGCGGATTTTGTCGCGGCGGTCGTTGCCAAGGCGCCTGTTCACCCGGATTTTCTCGATGGCGCGCGATGTCTCGCGGTGATGGAAGCCGTGGAAGAATCGAGCAAGTCGCGGCGGTGGGTCAAGGTGCCTTTGGTTCGTTAGCGCGACACGGCGTGGTTGATTCGCACGCTTCCGGCTGATATTCTCCGGTCGTCATGAAAAAATTAATTGCCGGCCTTTGTCTTGTCTTTTCCATTCACGCAGTCTGGTCGCAGAATGCAAAACCGCCCGTGCATATTGCGATTTTCGGTTTGGTGCATGATCACGCCTACGGGTTTATTCCGATGTTTCAAAATCATCCGGAGGCCCAATTGGTGGGCATCGTCGAGCCGGACGCGGAACGGGCGGCGGCGATTGCCAAGCGGTTCAATTTGAACAGCAGTCTTTTCTACACCAGCTTGCCGGACCTGCTTGCAAAAACGAATGTCGATGCCGTCGCAACATTTACTTCGACTTACGACCATCCGCGTGTCGTTGAGATGTGCGCCCCGCTCCACATCGACGTGATGATGGAAAAACCGTTGGCGGTCGATATGGACGCAGCGCGGCGAATCCAGGCCGCGGCCAAAGGCGGAGGGATCCAGGTCATTGTCAACTATGAAACCACATGGTACCCCGCTAATCAAACGGCCTACAAACTGGTGGACGAGGAACACGCCATCGGAGATTTGCGCAAGATCGTGGTCCACGACGGCCATCGCGGCCCAAAGGAGATCGGCTGCTCCGAGACGTTTCTAAAATGGTTGACGGACCCCAAATTGAATGGCGGCGGCGCATTGCCGGATTTCGGCTGCTACGGCGCGGATCTCATTACATGGTTGATGGGGGGGCAGCGGCCGACGTCGGTCTTTGCCGTCACCCAGCACATCAAGCCCGAGATTTATCCCAAGGTTGAAGATGAGGCGACCGTCGTTATCACCTATCCGAAAGCGCAGGGGATTATCCAGGCATCGTGGAACTGGCCCATTGACCGCAAAGACATGGAAGTCTATGGCGCGACTGGTTATGTGCTCGCGCCGCGCAGGGACTTGCTGCGCATCCGCAAAATCGGCGGCGAGGAAAGCGAATTGAAATTGCCCGTGCCGCCCAACGCGAGTCCGGACCGCGACCAGCTCAACTACCTGGTTTCGGTGGTTCGCGGCGAGACCCAGCCTTCCGGTCTTTCTTCGCTGGAAATGAATCTCACCGTCACAGAAATCCTGGATGCCGCCCGGGACTCCGCCCGCACAGGCCGCCGGATTGATTTTCAGCCGAGCGCGGACCAGTAAAGGCGGGCAAGGCCGGTGTCGTCATTTCATGGGACTATCCGCGCGGCGACGCGGAGAGCAAGCTTGGATAAGAGATGATCACGGTATCTATTGTTGACGACGAAAGCAAATTGCGGCAATCGATCGTGCTGTTTATCAACGGCTCGCCTGGGTTTCGTTGTCTTAGCGCGTACGGAAGCGCGGAAGCGGCCATGCAAGGCCTGGTGGCCGAGCGTCCAGACGTCGTATTGATGGACATCCATATGGGTGGCATGAGCGGAATCGAATGCGTGCAGCGGTTGAAAAAGCTGGCGCCGGAACTTCAAATTGTGATGCTTACGGTTTATGAGGACACCGAGCAGATTTTCCGCGCGCTTGCCGCGGGGGCCAGCGGGTATTTGCTAAAGCGCCTCAATCCCGAAAGACTTCTGGAGGCCATTCAGGAAGTGTACGAAGGCGGTTCGCCGATGTCGCATTCGATAGCGCGCAAAGTTGTGGCCTCCTTCCAGAATGCCGCCCGGCAGGGAGGTGAGCAACCGGCTGCGCTGTCGCCGCGCGAGCGGATGGTGCTGGATTGTTTGGCGAAGGGTTTGGCCCACAAGCAAATTGGGGATCAACTGGGCATTAACGTCACCACGATCCGCACGTATCTGCGGCGTATTTACGAGAAGCTGCACGTGCAAACCCGCAGCGAAGCGGTGGCGCGATATCTCAACCCGTAGCGTCGTGTGATGCAACCGTGGCGAACCGCGAAGTGCTGGCTTGTCTCTGAACCTCTTCACTTCTACAATTGAACCATGTCCCGGAAACCCACCATCGGACTTCTGCTGTTCCTGATAGCGTGCTGGGGGACGATCGTTTGCCGCGCCTCGGTTCTGTGGAGCGACCTGAGCGCGACCCTGGTTTGTCAGACCGGCGATGGCACTGACATTCTTGGCGGAGCCGTGAAGCGGGACGATTCCTCCACCGACGCACTTTATTTTAAATTTCACATTGACCCGCTTTCCGATACCAGCACTGAGGAATATTTTGCGGCGTTCGAGTTATATGATCGCGACGAGGAACGGTTGGGCGTCGGCAACGCATTGAAGGCGTGGGCTTATAGCGCATTCGGCGCGGACGGCCCGGGCGACGTCAATAAGAGTTCCGATTACATCGATCTTCATTCATCGCGTCCGGAGGCTTCCGGTCATGGCACGTTCTATGATTATGAGAATCCCCATCGGGGCCTGGAGAGCACCATCATTTTCAAGGTCCAATATGTCGCCGGCGGCGATGATCTTATCACCGTCTGGTTGAATCCTGATCTTGGCCCCGGGGCATCTGAAACCGCCCAACCGGAAAGTCTCATCACCCGTTTCCACGCCCACGCGTCCTTCGACGAAATCCACCTCCGTCATGGCGGCGGCGGGGCGGGATGGGTGTTCAGCGACATGGCAATCGCAACCTCCTTCGGCGACTTCGTGAAATCCGACAGCAACGAATCCGACGGGGCCATTGGGCATCTGGGCCGCGGCGAACCGCCCGTTACTTTTCGGTCGTGGCAGAGGGAGCAAGGTTTGCCGCAGAACTCCGTGCGCGCCATGGCCCAGACGGCCGACGGTTACTTGTGGGTGGGCAACGACGACGGGGTGGTTCGTTTCGACGGGCTGCGCTTCGTCTCTTTCGGATTGCGCGAGGGTCTCGATAGCGGTCCGGTGCAAACTCTTCTTGGCGACAAGGCCGGCGCTCTTTGGATTGGCGCGGCGGGTGGCGGACTGGCTTGCTGGAAGGACGGAAAATTTACAACGTACACGATGCGCGATGGCCTTCCCTCGGATTCCATCACCGCGCTTGCGGAAGACAAGGATGGGCGGTTGTGGATCGGGACCGACGCGGGCCTCTCGGTTTGGCGGAATCGCAAACGATCGGCAATAACCACAGGTGAAGAGTTTAAAGGCAAAACAATCACCTCCTTGTGCAAAGACCGGACTGGAACAATGTGGTTGGGAGTCGCGGGAGTTGGCGTGTTTCGATTTCAGGCGGGCCATTTTATTCCGGTCCAGGACGCCAGCGTCGAAGGACTGCTCCAGGACCCTCATTGCCTTTTGGTGGACCACAAGGGCCGCCTCTGGATTGGTGTGGCGAACGACGTCGTGCTCTGTCGCGACCGCACGCACTGGCAGCCGTACCGGATTCCGTCCCATCAGTCCAAGCTCTACATCAACGCCCTGGCCGAAAGCCCCGACGGCGCCGTCTGGGCCGCATCAGAAACCGAAGGGCTGTTCGAGTTCCAGGATGGAAAAATCCATCCGATCAATGCCAGCAGCGGCTTGTCCGATAATTTAATTGAATCCCTTTTGGTGGATCGCGAAGGCGCGTTGTGGGTGGGTACTCATGGCGGTCTAAACAGGCTTCATCCCAGAAATCTCTTCGCGTTTGGGCAGAAGGAGGGGCTGGGTTATGGCGCCGTGCAGAGTATCGCGGAGATTGCCCCCGGAATCATTTGGGCGGGCAAGACAAGCGATGGATTGTATGTATCGCAAGGCGGAAATTTCCGCCGTCTCTCGCCTCCCGGATTGCTGCTGGCCGGGCCTGAGATCAATTCGGTGCTCATGGCCCGCGACGGCAGTTGCTGGGTTGCGGGGGCGCGGGGATTATTGCATTTCGAAGATCCGGCCTCCGGCGGCGATGATGCGGAATTGTTCACGGATGTCCACGGAACCGCCATGACGCAGGCGAACGATGGGGCAGTGTGGGTTGGCACGCGTGAAGGAGAAATTTGGCGCCGGTGGCACGACTCCTGGATCGGTGAAACCAATCACTGGCAGACGCATCCCGTCACTGCGGTCGGCCAGGCCCGCGACGGTTCCATGTGGATTGGCTCAGAGGGCGGTGGGCTGGACCGTTACAACGGCGAACAGCGCTTTCACTATGACCGCCAAAGCGGATTGTTGAGCGACCTGATCCGCACTCTGTATCTCGATGAGCAAGGAGTGGTTTGGATTGGCACTGCGGGCGGGGGTTTGAGCCGATGGCGCAATGGACAGATTGTCACATTTACAACGCGCGAGGGATTGCCGGACAATACCATCTCGCAAATCCTCGAAGATCATCAAGGCCGGTTGTGGCTCGGGACCAGCCGCGGCATTGCGTGCGTTGGCAAGGGTGAGTTTGAGAAATTGGCGGCGGGAAAAACCCCAGCCGTTTACCCGCTTGTTTACGGACGCACCGAAGGGATGCTCTCCGAGGAATGCACGGGCGGATTTTCGCCGGCGGGCATGGCCGCGAATTCCGGCTTGCTCTGGTTCCCCACCCTGAAGGGAGTCGTCGTGATTGACCCGCGCGCTCAAACCCCCGATGCCACACCGCCCCCGATCCTCCTTGAGGAGGTCCTGTTGGACGGCGCGCCCGACCCGGACTTCCACCCCGCCGCCGAACCCGCGTTGTTGCGGATTCCTCCCGGCAATCATCGCGTCGAATTTCGCTACACCGGTGTGAATTTTGATTCTCCCGAACGGGTTCGCTTTCGCTATCGGCTCGATGGGTTGGATGCGGATTGGGTGGAAGCCGGAACGCATCGCTCCGCCCTCTACAATTACATTCCGCCTGGGCAATACGGTTTTCGCCTCGCGGCCTGCGATGGGGACGGTCCATGGTCCGAAGCCGCGGTAGTGCTGCCAATGACCGCTTCGCCTCATGTGTGGCAGGTATGGTGGGTCCGTTGGCTCGCCGCCCTTGGAATATTGATCTCCGTCGCCGCCGCCGTGCGACTCCTGGAAAAAAGAAAATCGCAGGACCGCCTCAAACGCCTGGAACAGGAAAAAGCCCTGGAACGCGAAAGGACCCGAATCGCGCAGGATCTTCACGACGAAATGGGCGCCAAATTATGCCGCATTTCGTATTTGAGCGAACACGCGCGGCGCAGCCCGGACATGTCATCCGAGATCAAGCGCCAAATTGTTTCGATTTCCGATTCCACCCGCGAAGTGCTTTCGTCGCTGGACGAAATCGTATGGGCGATCAATCCGCAGAATGACATGCTCGAGCATTTGGTGTCGTATATCGGACATTACGCGCGCGAATATTTTCAGGAAACCGGCATTGACTGCGAATTAGACATGCCCGCCCAATTGCCGGCGTATCCCCTGTCGTCGCAATTGCGGCATCATTTATTGCTCGCTGTTCACGAAGCTTTTACCAACGTCCTTAAACACTCCGGCGCGAGTCGCGCCAGAATTTCAGTCGTCTGCGAGGACTCCTTGCTGGAGGTCATCGTTTCCGACAACGGGAAAGGCTTCGCCGCTCCCACCAATGGAGACACCGGCAACGGATTGCGCAACATGCGCCAGCGTTTGACCGAGATCGGCGGGGATTGCTCCGTAAAATCCAAGCCAGGCGGCGAAACCGTTGTCGGTTTCAGCCTGCCTCTCCATCACGTCGCCAACGGAAAGGCCGTGCGATGATCACCGTATCCGTGGTGGATGACGAAAGCAGTCTGCGGAACTCCATCGCCGTATTTGTCAACGGCTCTCCCGGTTTCCGATGTGTCAGCACATTTCCCAGTGGCGAAGCCGCCCTCGAGCAACTTCCAAACGAATGGCCCGACGTCATTCTTATGGACATCCACATGGCCGGGATAAGCGGGATCGAATGCGTCAGGCGATTGAAGGCAATCAAGCCGGAAGTCCAGATTGTCATGCTCACGGTTTATGAAGATCCCGAGCAGATTTTCGCCGCGTTAAAAGCGGGCGCGACCGGGTACATGTTAAAACGCCTTACACCTGCGCGACTGCTGGAAGCCATCGTGGAAGTTCACGCCGGCGGATCCCCGATGTCGCATTCTATCGCGCGCAAAGTTCTCGCCTCCTTTCAAAAAACTCCGTTGCCCTCCGCGGAACCGCAGCGGATGACGCCGCGCGAAGAAATGGTTCTTGAATGTCTTGCCAGAGGTTTGACATATCAGGAAACCGCCAATCAACTGAACATCAGTTTGGACAGTGTGCGCACCTACGTTCGCCGGATATACGAAAAGCTCCACGTCCATTCGCGCACCGAAGCCGTCGCAATCTTCACGCGCCGTTGAAAAGCAAACTCCATCAGGGGATGTTGAATCGCGGTTTTCAAGTTTTCCATTCGTTTTCTTCGTGCTCTCTGTGCTCTTCGTGGTGACCTTCCCGCTTGCTCGAGGACAAAACCATCCCCGCTCCCGCTGTTTCGTAAAGTATTGTTGACAACCACTCTAATGAATTGGAATGGCGATGAGCGCGCCATCGGCTTCTGGATACAAACGCGGTTTCCGCTTTCACGGAAGGCAACCCAAGTATTCGCGAAAAGATCAGCGGGGGACCGGGGCCTTATCTTCCAGTGATTGTCATGGGAGAGTATCGGTTCGGCTTGCCGCAAGCCCGCGACCACGAACGGCGCCTGGCTCGGCTGCGGGAAATACTTACGCTTCAAGTTCGAGTCTGCGTCGTTCCAGTTCGTCAACAATACCGGGAGACTCTTTCAGTTCTGCCAGCGGAGCCAGTTGCTCGCGAATGTAAGGCCAGTCAAGTTTGCCCGTCTGGCGAATGATGACTCCCTCGATATCCATCCAGTCTTTGGGCCTGGCCGCAAATGCTTTTAGCACAATCAAGTCTTCTGCCGAACAAGTGCGTAATGGCTCGCCACCGGGATAGGAAAAGAGATCGGATCGGGCGACGACAGATTCCTCAAATGGCAACGCGCCGAGCGCAATGTCCAGCCCCACGCCGGATTGCGCCCGCAACAACAGCACGCGATGGGTTAACGCAAACTCAAGCGCGCCATCCACTCGAGGCTGAAAACGTTCGAGCAGCAACCTCGCGTAAGGCTCTTCCGCTCCAAACCCGGTCAGCAAGGTCAAATCCACGTCCACAGTTTCGCGCGGTTCGCCCCAGCGTTGGAGAGCAAGCCCGCCAATAAAACAAAACCTCCACTTTTGGGCCGCGCAATAGGTTTGGAGCTCGGCGGCCGCCTTGATGACCTCAATCACGAATCAGGGCCTTCATAAACCATCGTTGCTGTTGGACGAGCCCCGATGTGGGTTTTGGGGCGCGCGGAGGCTGATGATAATCCGCCGGGCCGCACAATGCCGCCAGACTGCGGACCGGGTCGAGTTCGCGCAATTCCCGCCGCCGAATCGCCTCCAAGGCTGGACCCGCGCCCTTCCATGCCCGAACCCACCGTTTGCCGTTGGCAATTTGTTCAGGAGTCCAGTTCGAGAGCGCGGACTTTTCAGGCTTCACCCTACGAATTTAGCAGAGCCAAACTCACGCGGCAATGCGGTTTTCTTCGAAACACTTTTCCTTTATGACCCTGCCACGATTGATTCCCCATTATTTGGAAGTGGTTGTGTATTCCGCTGGATAACAACAACTACTTCGTCCCGGTCAGCGAGAGCGCCATGTCCATATCGCGGTCTCTGCCAGCCAAAAGGTCACCGATTGTATGAGCGACGGGATAGTCTGGAATCATGCCGCGATCTGCGTATTTGTAATCACTCGCCACATAATAATAAGTTGTCAGGTTAATAGGTAACCAAACTTTGGAATTTGGGAGAGTCAGATCCACGACGAAAGGTCCGGCTTGGCAGCCATAATAACTGCCCGCTGCTTCTTCGCCAATCAATGTCCCGCGCTCGTGAAGCTTGAGCATGGAGAGGAATTCGCAACTTGTTGAATCGGTGCCACCGTTCATCAACGCTAAAACTTTGCCTCCGAAATGGGGTTGGCAAGGCTGTTGCAAACCTAAACCGGGGTGGTTGAGATAATGAAACTTTCCGCCCCGCCGCTTCTCAACGACGTCCGCCGGGATCGGTTTCGCTCCCGGGCAATACTTAAAAAAATCAAATTCACGGGCGTTGACAACCATGTCTCGGTAATATTCAAAAGGTTTGTCCCAGAGATATGAAAACAATTGCGCCCCCGGCGCGTCCAGGCCGCCGGAGTCGCCGCGCAAGTCGATGATCAAGGCGCTCGATCCTTTTCGATGAATTTTTGCGAACGACTCCTGAAGAAAGTCGTGGAGCATCAATTTCTGTTTGGCATCGACATACTGGTAAAAGTGGCGGATTGTGAGCACAGCAATTTTACCGCCATCCAGGAACTTAAGATCGGCGGTTGTCGTTGGCTGTGAATCCCTCGCCCCTGATGCGGCACTTATGTCGGATAGACTTTTCCCAACCATCGTCACGCCCTTCTCTTCTCCTCCTGAATTGCGATAGGTAATCCGGAACGGACTTTCAATCTTCATCAATCCATAAAGCGTTCTCCTGAACCAGTTATAGTAACCGATGCGATACGGCGCCGCAGTGGTTGAGTTGCCTTCGCCGTTGTAGCTGGTCATCATTTTCCCTGTGATCTGTTTCGCCGGAATGCCGTTAATGGATAAAATCTCGCTTCCCTCAAGGGTGCCGTCATCGTTTGAAAAGTCCCGATAAACGAACAGACGGCCGCCAAATACTCTTACAGACAGCGGTAGCAAGGGGATGTGATCCAGTGGAAAATCTTTTGGCCAACAAACCAACAAGTGGCTGTCTTTGATGTGAGCAACCACAGGCGCAACCAAAGCCCAGAATTCAATAGCCGTCATGGGGTGATCAATTTCTCCATAAGCACGATCGAAGGTGCGATCCATATCCAATTTGCTGGTGTGACGGTAAAGTCCCCCATCCGCTTCCTCCAGGGTGTGCCGCATGATTTGGAAATCTTGCTGAAGGAGATTGGTTGGAATTTCTTGACCACGCGCCGAGTGAGGTAAGGCGAGTCCGGAAGCCAGCGAGATTATCAGGGCTATCCAAAGTGCATTACGTCGAGATTTCATCAATAAACAGACACCGGCGAGCACCGGCTTTGTATAGCTGAAAGCGCGACATTAAAAAGCTATTTAACTAATACACTATTACAGTACTACACATCGAACCATTTTTCGACGTTTTTATACGAATTTATACGAATTTTTCGGTTAAATCGATATCGTGTCTATTTTGACCACCAAAAGCACGTCGGGGCGCAATCGTTACTCCACCAAACGATGTTGAATCGCGTAATGCATCAACTCCGCGTTATTCTTCATCCCCATTTTTTCCAGGATGCGTGTGCGATAGGTGCTGATCGTTTTGACGCTTAAGGATAATTCCTTCGCGATCTCAGTCGCCATTTTGCCCGATGCTATCAACCTCAAAACCTGGAACTCGCGATCGGAAAGTTTCTCCTGCGGCGCCCGCTGATTAGTGGACAATGAAGCCGCCAGCGTCTCGCCCAGCGCGGCGCTGACGTATCGGCCGCCAGCGAGGACTTTTTTTACGGCGCCCACCAATTCATCCGGCGCGCTCTCCTTGGTCATGTAACCCGACGCGCCCGTTTTGAGCACGCGCATCGCGAATTGATTTTCCGGGTGCATGCTCAATACAAGAACGGGGATGCGCGGCTTCGACTTTTTGATTTCGCGCAACGCATCCAGTCCGCTGCGCCCCGGCATTGTGATGTCGAGGACAACGACGTCCCAATCCTGCTTCCAGACGAGGTCAAGAGCTTCCTGGGCGTTGCGAGCCTCGCCGAAGGTCGCCCGCTTGAACTCATCCGTCAGAATTTGTTTTAACCCGTGACGCACGACGGCGTGGTCGTCTGCCAAAAGTATCTTCATCGTTTGCTGGTGACTGCGCGGGTTGCTCGCGGCGCGGAATGGCCACACGCGCCCGGGTGCCTTTCCCGGCGCTCAATCGCCGGATGCTAAAATCCCCGCCGAGCAGCGCAGCCCGTTCGCGCATGCCGAGCAATCCCATCGACCTGGGATCGGAAATTTCGTCGCGTCCAATGCCGCGTCCGTTGTCCCGCACTTCAAGGATAATGCGGGCGGCCTCCTCCTTCAACTGGACATTGACGCGCGTCGCCGCCGCATGGCGGATCACGTTGGTGAGTGTTTCCTGGAAAATCCGGAAAAACGCGGTGGTCAATTCAGGATCCAGGCGGGACTCGTCGAGACGGGTTGAAACTTCGCAACGGATGCCGGTTCGCAATTGGAATTCATGCGCCTGCCATTCCAGCGCCGCGACCAAACCGAGATGATCCAGAATTCCGGGCCGCAACTCCGTGGAAATCCGGCGAACGGTTTGGATGGTCGAATCAATGTGGGCGGACAGGCCAATGGCTTTCTCCCGAAGTTCCTTTTGTCCGGGCGACAAGTGATGCGCGAGCCAGGAGACATCCAGTTTGCAACTGGTCAGGGCCTGGCCCAATTCATCGTGGACCTCCCGGGCGATGCGCGTGCGTTCCTCCTCGCGAACGTGCTGGAGATAAACGGAAAGCGCGCGAAGTTGCTTGTGCGATTCCCGCAATTGATCCTCGGCGCGCTGGCGGTCGAGCCGTTCCTGCGCTTCGCGCAGAGCGCGATGCACCGAAGGCGCCAGGCGGGTCAGCCGTGTCTTGAGCACGTAATCAGTCGCGCCGTTTTTTAATGTTTCGATGGCGACTTCCTCTCCCATCGTTCCCGTCACGAAAATAAATGGGATTTCCGGGCACTTTTCCTTCGCGATTCGCAATGCGGCGTAACCGTCGAAACTGGGAAGCGAATAATCGGACAAGATGACGTCCGGGCGCCGACCGCTTAACTCGCGCAGAAACTCCTCCTCGGTCTGGACGCGGACGAGGGAAAAATGGAAGCCGCCTCTACGCAGGGCCAGGCGGGACAATTCAGCGTCCGCCGCTTCGTCCTCGATCATCAGAATGTGGATTTCCTTTTTCATCCAAATTTGGACAGCGCGCTCACGTCGATGTTGGAAGGGAAAAGTAAAAAGTCGCCCCGTGATTGGGGACGCCTTCCGCCCAGGTGCGTCCCCCGTGCTGGTGAATGATGCGGCGCACATTGGCCAGTCCGATGCCAGTGCCGGCAAATTCCGAGGGGGAATGCAAGCGTTGGAAAACGCCGAATAGTTTCTTTGCGTAACGCATGTCAAAGCCAACCCCGTTATCCTTCACGAAAATAACATGCTCCTCCTTGGCCTCATGGCTGCCAATTTCGATGCGGGTTATTTCGCGGGTTTTTGTGTACTTGAGCGCGTTGCCAATGAGGTTGAGAAAAACCTGGTGCAGCAGCGCGGGATCGGCCACCGCCTCCGGCAGAGGGCCGACGGCCCATTCCACGCGGCGCCCTTCGGCATCTTGACCCAATTCCTCTATTGTGCGGGCGCATATTTCGTGGAGCTTGACCAATTTTTTGCGCATCCCGGTGCGCGCGGCGCGCGAGAAAGCGAGCAGGTCGTCGATGAGCCGGCTCAGACGTCCGGCGGCGCGGGCGATTGTCGCAAGGTGTTGATTGGCCTCCTGGTCCATGGTCGAACTTTTTGTGGTTTGCAGAATGTCGATAAAACCTTCAATTTGCCGCAACGGCGCGCGCAATTCGTGGGAAACGGAATAGCTGAACGCCTCGAGTTCCTTGTTGGCAGCCTCCAATTCCGCGGTGCGCTTTGCGACGCGCTGCTCCAAATCTTCATTGAGCCGGCGGATTTCCTGTTCAGCCTGCTGACGTTGATGGCGAAGTTGCGCTTCGCGCAACGCGCGGTGGACCGCAGGCGCCAGGGCGGAAATGCGATGTTTAAGGACGAAATCCGTCGCGCCTTTTTTCAGCGCCATGGCGGTCATTTCTTCCCCGAGGGAGCCGGTAACGAAGATAAAGGGGACATCCGGACATTGGCTTTGGGCAATCGAAAGGGCGGCGAAGCCATCGAAGGCGGCCACTCCGTGATCGGACAAAATCACCGTGGGCCGGAATTCGGCAAGCTCATCCACGAACTCCGATTCGGAATCGACCCGCTTGAAGACAAAGTTAAAACCGGCCTTGTCCAATTCATGCTGCACGAGTTTAGCGTCACCCGACTCGTCTTCGACCATCAATATGCGCAATTTCCTCTTAATAAAAAACAGCGTTAGCCCAAGACACCCAATCTAGGCAGGGAACAACTTGGCGGGAAATGGGGTAAAAACCCCCAATATCGGGGGAAATACCCTATGGGAAATCGGGTGGGCTTAAGGGATATTCAGCGCGGGTAAGCTAGGAAATGACCTAAAAGAAAAAACGGAACAAAAAGGAAAAATTATGAAAAGGACTGTCGGAAATTGGAAAGATTCGCTCAAGCGGCCTTTTGCTTTGGTTTGCGTCGGCTTGGCGCCGATTTTGGCCGGGTATCTGGTGACCGGATGCGCCGGGGATCGTTATCATGAAAGCACCGGCGAAAGCATTGACGACACTGCGACGACGGCCAGGGTCAAGGACGCCCTCGGCAAAGACTCCCAATTCAAATATGATGACGTTCATGTGACAACCTTCAAAGGCACCGTGCAATTGAGCGGCTTTGTCGCTTCCGAGGATGCCAAAAAGCACGCCGAGGAATTGGCCAAAAACACGGACGGTGTCCAAAACGTGCAAGACGAGATCAGCCTCAAGTAGTCCGTGTCCATCCTGGCGGGACGCCGATGGGGCGCGGCGTCCGCCGGATTTTTGGGTTTTATATTTAATGAAGAAATTTCTTTGTGTTCACGGACACTTTTACCAGCCGCCGCGCGAGAACCCGTGGCTGGAAGCGGTCGAATTGCAGGACTCGGCCAATCCCTACCACGATTGGAATGAGCGGATCATGACCGAATGTTACGCCCCAAATGCCCATTGCCGGGGCCTCGACGGAAACCGGATTGCGCGGATCGTCAATAACTATTCGCGCATCAGTTTCAATTTTGGCCCGACGCTGCTTTCGTGGATGAAAGAAAAGTGTCCGGATATCCTCGAAGCGATACAGGCTGCCGATCTCGAAAGCCAGGGGCGCTTTTCCGGCCACGGCTCCGCCATCGCGCAATGTTACAACCATTTGATCATGCCTTTGGCCAACATGCGCGACAAACTCACACAGGTGGCGTGGGGAATTGCTGATTTTGAGAATCATTTCAAACGCGCTCCGGAAGGCATGTGGCTGCCCGAATGCGGCGCGGATACCGAGTCGTTGGAAGCGTTGGCGCAGTTCGGAATTCAATTCACCATTCTCTCGCCGTTCCAGGCAAGCCGCGTGCGGCTCATTGCGGGCGGAGATTGGCAGGACGTCAATGGAGGCAAGCTGGATCCGTCGATGCCGTATCTGGTAAAGCTGCCGTCGGGGCGTTCCATCGCTGTCTTTTTTTATGACGCTCCCATCGCCCAGGCTGTGGCGTTTGAACGATTGCTTACGGACGGCGGACGTTTTGCGGAACGTTTGATGGGCGCGTTTAACGACAGTCGGACGTGGGACCAGTTGACAAACGTTGCGACTGACGGCGAATCCTACGGTCACCATTTTAAATATGGGGACATGGCATTGGCATACGCGTTGAAAACGATCGAAGAAACTCCCGACGTCAAGTTGACGGTGTATGGCGAATTTCTCGAAACCCATCCGCCGACGCATGAAGTGGAAATTCACCAGCCCAGCGCGTGGAGTTGTTCGCATGGGGTGGATCGCTGGCGAAAGAACTGCGGCTGCAATTCCGGCGGACACTCCGACTGGAACCAGAATTGGCGCGAACCCTTGCGGCAGGCGTTGGATTGGCTGCGCGATGAAATCGCGCCCAAATACGAGTCCCACGTTCGCGAATTGCTCAAGGACCCGTGGAAAGCTCGGGACGACTATATCCAGGTCATCCTGGATCGTTCGCCGGAGAATCTGGATCGCTTTTTTGACGCGCACGCAACGCATAAATTGGATGAAGCCGAGCGTATTCGCGCCTTGCGAATGCTCGAATCCCAGCGCCACGCCATGTTAATGTACACCAGTTGCGGCTGGTTCTTTGACGAACTTTCGGGACTCGAAACCGTGCAGGTGATCCAATATGCCGCCCGCGTTGTGCAACTTGTTCTGGATACCTGGAACGAAGACCTTGAGCCTCACTTCCTCGAATTGCTGAGCCGCGCCAAAAGCAATATTCCTGAAAATCGCGATGGCCGCTTGATCTATGAAAAATTCGTCAAGCCCGCGATCGTGACTCGCGATACCGTGGGCGCCCATTATGCGGTCAGTTCTGTATTTGAATCTTATCCCGTCGATGCCCGGGTCTATTCTTTCGTGTTTCATCAGGAGGAGCGAAAAATGCTTACATCCGGGGCCGCTCGGTTGGCCATCGGCCGTGCCCGCGTTACGTTTGTGGTGACTCTCGCTTCGGACACGTTAACGTACGCCGTCCTCTATTTGGGGGGGCATAACCTGAATTGTTGGGTCCATCTCAACCAGGATCCTGCCTCTTACCAAGAGTTGGTCGCCGAGACCCAGGGCGCTTTTGAGCGGGCTGATTTCGCCGAAATTATCCGGCTCATGGATCGCCATTTCGGCCATGCGCAGTATTCGCTCAAGACTCTCTTTCGCGATGAGCAGCGCAAGTTGCTCAATCAAATCATGTCGGAAACACGAAATGAAATATACGCGGCGTACCGGCTAATCGTGGAGCGTCACGCGCCGCTGTTGAGGTATCTGGCTGACGTTCGCGCTCCGGCGCTCGATGAATTGAAAATGGCCGTCAAAGTGGTGCTCAATAATGAAATCCGCAGTCAACTCGAAAATGGGCATTTGGACGTGGAGCGGGTCCGCAGCCTTGTTGCGGAATGCCAGGCGACTCACGTCGATTTGGACCACGAATCGCTGGCATATTCATTCAAAGGCTACTTCGACAGGCTGACCGATCGGTTCGTGCAGGCACCGGAGGATATGGATATCCTCAAGCAGTTTATCGCCGCGGCGAAACTGGTCCATGAGGTCCTTGGCGAAACAAATCTTTGGAAACCGCAAAATGTCTTTTTTGAAATTGCGCGCAAGCTGCGTCCGCAGTTGGCAAAACGGATTGCCGAGGGAGACGAAAGCGCGAAGGCGCTGGATGCGCTGTACGTGGAATTGGGCGAATCGTTGGAATTCATTACGGATAAGGCTATACCGTCCGAGACCGAAGGTTCGGAGAAGGCTGGTGAGCCCGCGCTTGCTCAGGCGGGTTAGGGACGCGATTCTTCATGACGTCTTCCGCTGCAACCAAACAATATGCTCCCGCGAAATCCTTCGCAAAGCGCCGCGAAACGGCGAGTCACGTCGGAAAAGGCCACTTACGTGGTGTGCCGCGCGCCACTTACCGGCTCCAATTCAACTCTGAATTTACTCTCACCCATGCGCGCGAATTGGCGCCCTACTTGTCTCAACTGGGCATCAGCCACGTGTATGCCTCGCCATTGCTTAAAGCGTGTCCCGGCAGTACCCACGGCTACGACATTTGCGATTTTCAAATGTTAAATCCCGAGCTGGGAACGGAAAGGGATCTCGAGACGTTGCACGAGGAATTGGCCCGACACTCCATGGGCCTCATACTGGACATCGTTCCAAATCACATGGGAATCGCAGGCCCCGAAAACCGATGGTGGCAGGACGTCCTGGCCCGGGGAAAGGCGAGCCGTTACGCCGGATTTTTTGACATTGATTGGAACTCCAGCGATCCGCGTCTGAGGGGTAAAGTCGTGCTGCCGATTCTCCCGGATTATTATCACCGTGAATTGCAGCGCGGAGCCATTCGGCTGGCGCACCATAACGGCGTGCTTCAACTTCAATGCGGAGAGGTGAGGCTGCTCGTTAGTCCCGCGACTCTTCAACGCGTGGGCGATTCCAACTCCAGCGCCGTCGTGGAAAAAATCAACAAAAGCCCCGATAGAATCGACGAAATTGTCCGAATGCAAAATTACGTGCCGATGTATTGGCGCACCGGCGAGACCGTGCTGAATTACCGTCGCTTTTTTACGATCACAGGACTGGCGGGGCTTCGGATCGAGGAGGCGTCGGTTTTTGAGCAAAGTTTTTCACTTGTCAAACAGTGGCTGGAAAAGGGCTGGGTAAATGGACTTCGCGTGGACCACGTTGACGGGTTGCGCAATCCCGAACAGTACTTGCAACGCCTGCGGCAAGCCGTGCCGGGGGCATGGATCGTGATCGAAAAGATCCTGGGGCCAGGCGAGGGTTTGTGTCCGTCATGGCCGGTCAGCGGCACCACCGGCTACGATTTTCTAAATGATGTCTGCGGACTGTTCATAGATCCGCTCGGGGAGAAACGGTTCTCGAAATTATATCGCGATTTCACAGGCGACCGCGCGAAATATTCCACGATCGTTCATCAAAAGAAACGGCAAATCATCCAAGGAGATTTCGCGGCGGAAACAAATCGTTTGACCGAACTGTTGCTCGAGATCGCGGCAGCTCATTGGCGTTGCCGCGATTTTACCCGCACTGAACTTTGCCAGGGGTGGACGGAGGTGGCCATCGGGCTGCCCGTTTATCGAACTTACGTGGGAACAGGTACGACGGAAGTGGCGGAACGCGATTTGCGCGTCATTCACGACGCCGCGACAGCCGCCCGAAAGGCACGGCCCGAATTGCCTCCGGAACTTTTTGATTTTATTGAGGAACTGCTGCTGTTTCGGCGGCGAGGAATGATCGAGGATGATTTTGTCCGGCGCTTCCAACAATTGACCGGCGCCATCATGGCCAAAGCCGCTGAGGACACCGCATTTTATTGTTATAACCGGTTTATCGTCCTTAATGAAGTGGGCGGAGATCCCGGGCGTTTCGGGTTAAGCGTGGCGGCGTTTCACCAGATGTGCCGCCGCCGACAGGAGGCATGGCCGCATTCCATGAATTCCGTTTCAACGCACGATACCAAGCGAGGCGCGGACGTTCGCGCCCGACTCTGTCTTCTCTCTCAAATGCCGCAGGAATGGGCGCAGACAGTCCGGCGCTGGGCTAAATTGAATGACCACAACCGCACGGGAAACTGGCCCGATCAAAAAACGGAATACTTCCTCTATCAAACATTGGTAGGCGCGTGGCCGCTTTCACGGCAACGGATTGTTGACTACATGCAAAAAGCCGTCCGCGAAGCAAAGGAGCATACGGATTGGAACCGGCAGGTCCCGGAATACGAGCAGGCGTTGAGGTCGTTCATCGAAGGCGCCCTCGACAATTCCGATTTCATGGCCGATTTAAAACGATTTGTTTCTAGCCTCGAAGATGACGCGCGCGTCACTTCCCTGGCGCAAACGCTTGTGCAGTTAACCGCCCCCGGCGTGCCGGATCTTTATCAAGGCGGCGAATTATGGGACTTGTCGCTTGCCGATCCCGATAACCGCCGCCCAGTCGATCTTGCGCGCCGCAAACAAATGCTCGCAACCGCCCAAACGCTCGACGCGGACAAGGCGTGGCAGCAGCGTCCAAGTGGAATGTCAAAATTATGGCTCATCTGGAAAGTCCTGGAGACGCGCCGCCGGTTTGCGGCTTGCTTTAGCGCGGCGGGGCGCTACGCGGCCTTGACCGTTCGAGGCGCAAAGGCGGCACACGTGGTGGCATTTGCCCGCGGCGGAAATGTTGTGACAATTGCCCCGAGATTGGTTCGAGGAATAAAAGGACATTGGTCCAACACGACCGTAAAACTGCCGGCTGGCCGTTGGCACAATGCGCTCACCAATGAGGACGTTTCGAACGGCGATATGTCTGTGCTGACCGCGCATTTTCCGGTGGCCTTCTTGATAAGGGAATAGGAGGTGGTATGGAAAACATTCGGGTCTGGGCGCCAATCCCAAAAAAAGTCGAACTGCAACTCGGCTCGCGCTGCGTGCCGATGACTCGCGATGCCAATGGCTGGTGTATCGCCGAGGTTTCCTCACTGGATGCCGACGGCGATTATGGCTTTATCCTCGACGGGGAGGGGCCGCTGCCGGACCCGCGGTCGGCCAGCCAGCCGCATGGCGCGTTGGGGCTTTCGCGCCGCGTCCATCATCATACGTTTACCTGGACTGACGCCGGCTGGCAGGCGCCGCCGCTCTCGTCATCTGTGCTTTATGAAATGCACGTCGGCACATTCGCACCCGCTGGAACCTTCGAGGCTGCCATCGAGAAACTCGACCATCTCATCGACCTGGGCGTGACGCATCTGGAATTAATGCCCGTGAACGAATTTGTCGGAAACCGCGGGTGGGGTTACGACGGCGTCACCGTGTACGCGCCGCATCACGCCTATGGCGGGCCGGAAGGATTGAAGCGCCTCGTCAATGCGTGCCACGTCAAACATCTGGCCGTTATACTTGACGTTGTTTACAATCACTTTGGGCCGGCGGGACATCATTGGAAAAAATTCGCCCCTTTCTTCAAACCCGGTTATTCAACCCCGTGGGGACCGGCGATCAATTTCGACGGCTCCTGGAGCGACGAAGTGCGGCGTTTTTTCTGCGACAACGCGGTGCAATGGTTGCGCGATTATCACTTTGACGGCCTTCGCCTGGACGCAGTGCATGCCATTGTTGATCTTTCCGCCGCACCGTTTCTTGAGCAACTGGCCGCGGAGGTCAGGGAGTTGGAGGCGCAGGTTGGACGGCATCTTTCGTTGATTGCCGAGGATGAGCGAAATGATCCGCGCATCCTGCGATCGCCGGGCCGGGGCGGTTTTGCCTTGAACGCGCATTGGAACGACGATTTTCATCATGCATTACACAGCGTTCTGACCGGCGAGCGCACAGGCTATTACGCCGATTTCGGCCCTATTGCCGATCTCGCCAAAGCCTTGCGTCAAGTCTATGTTTATGACGGGCGCTATTCCGTATTCAGACAAAGGCGGCATGGGCGTTCGCCCTCTGGTTTGGACGGCCACCATTTCGTGGCGTATTTGCAGAACCATGACCAGGTCGGCAATCGCGCCCTCGGCGATCGCAGCAATCGCCTGATGAACGTCGGACGCCTGAAAATCGGCGCCGCTCTTATTTTCACTTCTCCTTTTTTGCCAATGTTCTTTGAGGGTGAAGAATGGGGCGCGTCCACCCCGTTTCTTTATTTTTGCGATCACGAAGACAAAAATCTGGCCGAAGCTGTGCGGGAAGGCCGGCGCAAGGAATTCGCCGCTTTCGGATGGAAACCCGATGAAATTCCCGATCCGCAAGATGCCGGAACGTTCACCCGATCCAAGCTCGACTGGACGGAATTGAGCCGTCCGACGCACGCGGATTTGCTCTCCTGGCATAAGCAGCTCATTCGATTGCGGCGGTCTGAACAATCCTTGTCCGACGGACGTTTAGAAGCCGTGCGCACTCATTTTAGTGAGGAGGATTCCTGGTTGTTGGTGGAGCGGGGGGACTGGACGATTGCGTGTAATTTGGCGACCAAGCCTGCTTCTGTGGCCCTGCGCGAAGGGACGCACCAATTGGTCCTCGCCTCCGACGTGGGGATCACTGGCGCTTCCCCGTCGGTGGTGCTTCCGGCCGAGTCAGTGGCGATACTAAAACGGACCGGCTAGAGTTTTTGACTGGCAACCCAGGACCTCGCAGGCGACACGCACGTACTCTTCGTCGATATCAAATCCGATAAAAGTCGAAACGAGGTCGGGACATTCCTTTGCCGCAAATGCGGAATGGCCGATTCCAAGAAATGGGTCGAGGACAATGGCTTCTTTTCTGCCATGTAGCCGGATGCATTTGACCGCGAGTTCCGTCGGAAATGTTGCGGGATGCGGGCGTTCCTTTGCTCTCCGTTGAATTGTCTTGTAAGGAATAAACCAGGTATTGCCCCTGCATCGTTTATCGCGCCCCGCCGTGTGCGCCCATCGTTTGATGTTGCTTTTGTCGGCATAAGGAACGCCAATGGCCAGGCGGTTCAGCGGAGTTTTCCCCTCGGGCGTGAAGTGAAATACATATTCATGGCAATCATTGAGAAACCGGGCCGAATTGATCGGCTTGAAATGGCCGGAAGACTCGGTGCCATCGTCTTTATCAATCGAGATGGATTTGATCCAATGAATCGTGTTTTGCAATTCAAACCGCTTCTTCGCCACCGCGGCAACCTCAAATGCGAAAAACGGATTAGCCGATGTGCTGCCAAGGTTGAGGAAAAAAGAACCGCCAGGTTTGATCACGCGCCGCAATTCCCGGAGCCATTCCCCGCACCACTTAAGATATTCCCTGGGAGTTTTA
This sequence comes from Verrucomicrobiia bacterium, assembly GCA_036272955.1. Taxonomy (GTDB): domain Bacteria; phylum Verrucomicrobiota; class Verrucomicrobiia; order Limisphaerales; family Palsa-1400; genus DATAUD01. The sequence continues at coordinate 38,622 of DATAXU010000018.1, read as the reverse complement.
TTGTCCTCGTAGGTGCTGTATTCCTTCCCAAGGTTATACGGTGGCGAGGTCACCACCACATCGACGGACTGCTCCTTTAAGCTTTTCATTCCCCGAACACAATCCCCGGCGAAAATCTCGAACTGGGTCGGTTGTGGCTCCGAATTTGCAGGCATTGTATGAACGAATCTTACTGCATTCGCGTTCGGCGTTGCGGTATTGGAAAGGCAAAGGGATTGCCCCTTTGAGAAAAGACCGAAGGCCGACGACGACCCTCCGACGCAGTGTTCGCCGCGACGGGCGCCTTGGATTCAAGACTGTTTTCCTTCAAATTGAGCGTTGTAGGAGTACCGCTATTAATGACCTCCACCTCCTCTTCGTCCTCGCGGATTTTCACCACTTCCAGGATGCCCTGTTTCTCGCCATCGACCAAATCATAATAGATCGGCGGCTCCTTTTTGTCCTTGGGAGTGTAAACGAAAAGCGCGTGTGTGGTCTTTCCGATTTTTAGGAATCCCGAAAGTTTGATGTCCGGCAACTCCGTTTTCGGCGCTTCCGGAGGCGGCGGAATCGGAGGCGGATTTAAATGAAAAACATTGCGCTCGCCGATCACGGCGTACGGATTCTCGGCGGAAGAGGCGGCCATAACCAGACCTCCTTCCGCCAACAAAAGAAGTCCCAGCAACCAGGCCGGTGCTTTCAAGTTCATCGTCTTCAAATATAATGAGCTTCTTGGATGAACACCAATTCAAAACCAAAGTTGCGTTCACTCCTTCTCATTTCCCTTTGCGCGTGCGGGTTCGAGATTCGGCAAAAAGCCGGCCAGCAGCCCAATGAGCGGAAGATAAGCGCATACCTGGTAAACAAACCGAATGCTGGTAACGTCCGCCAGGCGCCCCAACACGGCCGACCCCAACCCGCCCATCCCAAAAGCTAGGCCGAAGAACAACCCTGCGATCATTCCGACTTTTCCAGGCACAAGTTCCTGCGCAAAAACCAAAATCGCTGTAAACGCTGACGACAAGATCAATCCAATGACCACCGACAGGACCGCCGTCCAGAACAAGTTCACGTGCGGCATCAACAACGTGAACGGTGCCACGCCCAATATTGACACCCAGATGACGTACTTCCGGCCAATCCGGTCGCCAACGGGTCCACCGATAAATGTCCCCACCGCGACGGAGAAAAGAAACAAAAACAGGTAAAGCTGCGCGCTTTGAATCGACACATTGAACTTTGCCATGAGATAAAAAGTGAAGTAGCTGCTCAAACTCGACAAATAAAAATATTTGGAAAAAACCAAAATGACCAATATGGCCAATGACAAGACCACTTTGCGCCGCGACAGCTCCACATGGCCGTGCGGCTTCGCTTTGTGGGCTTTTGGATTCAGCCGAAATGTGTTTTTCTTGTACCAATGGCCGATATTCCACAAAATGGCGATCGCGAACACCGCCGCCGCCGAGAACCACAGCACGCGGGCCTGCGCATGATCTCCCACCACGATCAGGGCCGCCATCAACGGTCCCAGGGAACTGCCCGCGTTCCCGCCCACTTGAAAAACTGCCTGCGCAAATCCATGCCGAACGCCAGCCGCCATGTACGCCATGCGCGATGCCTCCGGATGAAAGACGGACGATCCGACTCCCACCAGCGCCACTGAAACCAGCAAAATTCGATAATCGGGCGCCCTTGAGAGCAATATTAGTCCGCACAAAGTAAAACACATTCCGATTGCGAGCGAGTACGGATGCGGCCGTTTGTCCGTATAAAAACCGACGATCGGTTGCAGCAACGAGGCTGTCATCTGGAAGGTCAGTGTGATCAGCCCCACCTCCGTGTAATTGAGGTGAAACACATTCTTGACGACGGGATAGATTGCCGAAATAAGCGACTGCATTGTGTCGTTGAGCAAATGGCAAAAGCTGATCGCAAGGAGAACAGACAAAACTGTGCTCTCCGCGATCTCCGTGCTATCCCGCACCGCAACTGGTTCCACACGCATCCGGCCACTGTAGGCCAAAACCGTGGCGGACGCAAAAAGGTTGCGCGTTCATTCACCGGCGGTATGTTGCCGCAATGTCGGATCGGCACGCTCACACCAACCGCCTGGCGCGGGAAAAATCGCCCTACTTGTTGCAACATCAGCATAACCCCGTCGATTGGTTTGCCTGGGGCGAAGATGCATTCGCGAAGGCGCGTCGCGAAGACAAGCCGATTTTCCTCAGCATCGGCTATTCCACATGCCATTGGTGCCACGTTATGGAACGGGAATCCTTCGAGGACGCCAAAATTGCGGAGTTTCTCAATGCCCGCTTTGTCAGCATCAAGGTGGACCGGGAGGAACGCCCGGATGTGGATAAACTCTACATGACAGCCGTTCAGGCCCTCACGAGCCATGGCGGCTGGCCGTTGAATTGTTTCCTGACGCATGATTTAAAGCCATTTTATGGCGGGACCTATTTTCCGCCGGAGAATAAGTACGGCCACGCGAGTTTTATCCAGGTCCTGCGTCAAATCGCGCAACTCTGGGAAAATCGCCGCGACAAAATATTGGAAACAGCCGCCGATTTTCATCAGCAGCTTGAGGCCGCCGCCGCGCGGGAGCAGGGCGATCTCGTGCTGTCGCCCGCGGTGCTTGATAATGCGGCCGCCGCGTTCAAGCGGGAGTATGATCCGCAGTTCGGCGGTTTTGGCGGGGCGCCGAAGTTTCCACGTCCGAGCGAGCCGTTGTTTTTACTGCGCCACGCGGTCCGCACGAAGGACGGCGTGGCGGTGAAAATGGTGCTCCATACCTGCGAGCGGATGGCGGCGGGCGGAATCTACGACCAGCTTGGCGGCGGATTCTCCCGCTATTCGGTCGATGCCCAATGGCTGGTGCCGCATTTCGAGAAGATGCTTTATGACAACGCGCAATTGCTCAATCTCTATCTCGACGCCTGGCTCGTCAGCGGCGATTACCGCCACGCCGCGGTGGCGCGCGGCATCATCGAATACGTCCTTCGCGATATGACGCATCCCGGAGGCGGATTTTATTCCGCCGAGGATGCTGATAGCGAAGGCAAAGAGGGAAAATTCTACTGCTGGACGTCCGCCGAGTTATCCCAATTGTTAACGCCGGGCGAAGCCGCAATCGCAATGCGTTACTTCGGAGTCACGGAGGACGGCAATTTCATTGATCACAGCGACCCCAATCCTCTTCCCAATCAGAACGTGCTGAGCATCGCGGATCCGAATCTTACGGGAGACGAGGAAGCGATTATCAAGTCGGCCAAGGCGAAGCTCCTCAAGGCGCGGGCGGGCCGTGTCCGTCCGCATTTGGACGATAAGGTTCTGGCCTCGTGGAACGGGATGATGCTGGGCGCCTTGTCGCGCGCGTATTCCGTCCTCGGCGACGAAGCGTTTCGAACCGCCGCCGAACGGAACATCGAATTTTTGCGCGAGAAACTTTGGGACGCAAAAACCGGCACGCTGCATCATCGGTGGCGGGAGGGAGAACGGGATGCGGTGCAATTGCTTGCGGCCTACGCCAATGTCTGCGGCGGAGCGATTGACCTCTACGAGGCCACGCTGGAATCCCGGCATCTGGATTTTGCCCTTCGCCTTGCTCGCGCAATGATGGCGAAGTTTTATGACCCCGCCCACGGCGGCTTTTACGACAGCGCCGCCGGCGAAAAAGAACTGATCCTGCGCTTTAAGGATGACTACGACGGCGCGGAGCCTTCGGGGAATTCGGTCGCCGTTTTGTCGCTATTGCGTCTTTCGGAAATTTCCGGCGAAACGGAATTTGCCGCCGCGGCTGAAAAGACATTGCGGCTATTCGCTCCGCGATTGCATCAGCTTCCGCAAGCGGTGCCGTACCTGTTGAGCGGGCTGGACTTTTTTTTGACACACCCTCTCCGGGTCGTTGTGGCGGGCGACCCCGCTTGCGCCGAAACCGGGACGTTGCTTCGCGCCATTCATGGGGTTTATCAACCCAACAAAGTTGTCATGGGCAATAGCGGCGCTGTCGAGGCATACGCCAAAACGTTGCCTGCCAAAGGCGGTCCGATGGTATTCGTCTGCGCGGGGAAATCATGCCAACCGCCGAGCAGCGACCCGGAGACGGTTAAGCAGCTAATGGCTTTGTGATTCCGGCAGGAAAAAGGAAACGATCGCCGCCAGCACGAACAAGCCTCCAATGGCCATGAGGGCGATTCGAAAATCTCCCACTTGCAGGTAAAGCCCGAAAATCACGGTGCCGACGGCGGCCGCGATTCGTCCGATATTGAAGCAAAACCCCGTGCCCGTCGTGCGCAACAAAGTGGGAAACAAGGGTGGCAGATACATCGTGAACAGTCCGAATATTCCGGACCAAAATCCAATGACAGGCAGCCAAAACATCAACTCCCCGTAGCCGCGCGGAACATGATACGTCAGGTAAAACGAAACTGCGAACGCCAGCGATCCGCCAAGGATGACCCGGCGATAACCGAAAAACGTCGCCAGCCATGACACAAAATAATTGCCCGCCATCGAAACGAAAATAATGAGAAAAAACGCCTTGGTCACCAATTGCCGTTTCTCAGCGCTGCTCCAGCCCGCGAGTTCCGGCAGGCTTTGTAAATGTTGCGGATTCCAAAAAAGAAATGCCCACCATCCGGTGAGCGTGAGTGAGCAAACCACTGTCGTCAGCAGCGTGGTCGTCGCGAGCTTTCCGCGAAAAAGATCCATGATGGACGGTTTCACTGTGGAAACTTTCTGGGCTGCTCGCCATTCCTCCGGTTCCGGAACGTGTCGGCGGATCCAGAAGACGATAAGAGCAGGAATGATTCCGACCAAAAAAAGATACCGCGCCGGGTAAGCAGCCAGAACGTAAGCAAACAGGCAGGCGCACAGAATGCCGACATTGACGCCGCACTGAAGGACCGCCGCAATCCACGGCCCCCAGCGCCTGGGCCACGTCTCGGAAAGCAGGCACGCGCCCACCGCCCATTCGCCTCCGATTCCCAGCGCGGAGACAAATCGAAATATCAACAATTGCCACCATGTGTGCGCCAGCACGGAAAGACCGGTGAACGCCGCATACGTCAGAATCGTCAGGCTCAACGCCTTGCTCCGTCCAAGACGGTCGCCCAGCCGCCCAAAAATTCCCCCGCCCAGTGCCCATCCAATCAGGAAGGACGCCTGGATCCATGAGCTGTATTTTTTGACAAGCGGACCGCCGGCATCCGCGACGTTGAGCAGATGCGCGACAAAAGGCGCGGCCACCAACGTGTAAAGATGAATGTCCAGTCCGTCGAAAAACCACCCCATCCACGCCGCGATGCCGGATTTCCATTGCAAAGGCGATAGATCGCGCAGCCGCCCGTCTGAAGCATTGGATGAGAGCATGAAATCCCGCGTTACTTGCTTTCCTGTGATTGAAGCCAGCGCTCAAAAGCATCCGCCCCCAGCACTTGTTCCAGGGATTCCTGTTGCTGCACTTGTGTCTGCGCAAGAGCTTCCACTTTTTCGTCGTTCGTCATCGTGTCGTCCTTGCGAATGCGGTCCATTTCCGCCTGCGTTGCGCGGTTGATTTCATACACCGGAGCGACGTCTGCCGCCGGCACGCCCAACTGCTCCACTGTTGACTTCGAGGAACGGTAAAGCGGGTCTTGATTAAGCTGATACCCCGCATAAACACCCGCGCCCAGCGTGTTTTTTATCAAGGCCTGGCTTTGAGCCTGAAGCTGCTGCTGCTGCTGGAGCATTTGCGGGTCGCTACCGTTGTAAAAGTAAACCGGCTGTCCAAGGATTGCGCCGACGGCGTTGAATAAGCCGCGAAATTGATCCGCCGACAAATCCATACCGCGCATCTCATCGCGCAACTGCTGCGCCCCCGGCGAATAGCGAAGCACGAACTCGTCGTATTGTGCTGGCGTCATGATCGTCACCAGTTGGACGAACGGATCTTCGCGCAACCGGACAATTTGCATGGGATCGACGGTTTTCCCCTGGCGCGCCTGGTCCTCCTGGTAGGCCTCGATTTTTTCCTGGGCCGCCGCAAAAATGATGAAGACCGCTTCTTTGGCCGGTGCGGACATGTCGCCGAGAATTGGCCCGGTCAACGTTATCCCACCGCGCGCCGCAATAACCGCCTTGCTCTCCGCGTCCCAACCCGCGCCGAGCAAGCTCGTCAACAAGTCCCGCCGTTCGCTATCGAGGCTCTGGATTTTGGCGTTTGCCGCCTGGACAAGGTCGGGATCAGGGTCTGAGCGCCACCACTGATAATTTGGATAAATGACTTCAGTCACGCGCCGTCGGGCGTAAATACGGTCGATTTCAGACCGCACAATGTCACGGATTGTTTGTTCCGGGCAGCCGATTGCGCGAAGGTTTTTGATAAACTCCACATAATTGGTCGCGGAGACCTGGTCCCACGTGAAATTTTCGTGGCGCACGACCACGTTGGTTTTTATAACGGTGCCGACGTAAGTTGGGGCAGGGGGTGGAGGCGGCTTGCGGTACGGTTCTATAGCGACATAGAGACAAACCGCCGCGAACACGTTGAAGGCCAGTGAAAGGATCAGCCAGAGCCTCGAGCGCATGGCGTTATTGTCCTCAAAAGCATTGACGATGCAATCGTTTTGTAACCTAAACGATGAGGTTGATTCATCTCCAAAGAAATGTCAATGTCCCATTATAAGACGGGACAACACAAATTCGTTTGAATGCAAACGGTCTCACTATTGTCCAAAGGTAATTGCCGTAAGGCTTTGTTCTTTGAAAGTTTGGCGCGTCGGTTCTTGCGCCCGGCGCTCGGTCAAACCGTGGATAATGGTTTGCTTGCTCGGCGTCTTTCGGGCCGTCAGGCCGGTCAAAGTGGGTCAAACCCAGTCAAAACGCAGATCGCAAAGGACTCTATTGCAGCGTCTTCCGCGAGCGAAAAACGTCAAGGCTTGTCCGGGTCTTGCTCACTTACTTCCTCTTGTGGACCATCCAGTCAAAAATTATTTGCACGTCCTCTCCGACTTTCATCAGGCCCAGTCCGAAATTCGGTGCAGGCGGCGTCACGCCGTAATCGGTCATCTTGACTGGCACAGAGCCGCTGATCTTGAGTTTGCCTTCCTCGGGGCATTCGATTTTGACCGGAAACGTTACCACATTGGTTTTGCCCGCAATGGCGAGGTTCCCCGTGGCGTCGAAATTAAACGGTTTTCCCACTGCATGAGGCCCCTTGAACGTCAAACCCGTCAGCACGAATACGATTCTGGGAAAATCCGACTCTTTCAATGCTTGCTGCATAAGACGATCCATCGTGTCCGGCATGTGGTCGGCTTTGCTGTGAATGGCATCGACCGGTATGATGATTTTCGCCTTTGCCGAAACTGTGTTTCCCTGAATTCCCGTGATGCCGGTCTGGGTCGGGTCCAATACCACACCAGGGCCAAACTCAATGAATCCGCCGATCAACGAACCTTCCATCTCCCAGTCATGCAGGCTCGAAGTGCCGTCGATTTTGATGTCGCAGCCTGTCGGCTGGGTACTATAGCTCGTCTGGGCTTGTGCAGTGATTAACGAAATTCCCAAAAGCGTCCCGAAGGCCAGTGCGCAAACTTTCATAATTCAAACAATTCGTTTTCCAACATTATTCTCTGGTGTTTGACAGCAGCCTCATTGCCCTTGATCGCCATGACAGTTGCCTCCAACCCATCCTTCCACGTTGCGGCGGGTTCCAGCTTTAACGCCGTTACCTTGTCCTGAAGCGCCTTGGGGTCACTGTCGCCGTAAAGATCGACGAAATCCTTGACCGTTTGGCTGACGCTCCCAACGTTTTTGGCGAACGCCTGCAACGCATAATACAGCGGCGCATTTTCATACGGTTTCATCGTGGCGGCATCGCCAATAAGGGCAGTTTGGTGGCTGCCGTTGGCGATCAACATGATGCCCGCCTCTTTGTAAAACGTGTCTTTGCGCGCATAAACTTCCCAGCCTCCCAGCGGCGAGCCGGCTTCTTTGAACTGCCATGCCTTGGAATCGCGCACCATGATTGTCGAATCGGTCCCGTAATAAAGCTCATACACGTCGTCGAACGAACTGCAAAGAGTTGCGTCAAACATATAATTGATCCCGCCCGGAAACTCATACACGGCCTGCACCGTGTCCGGCACGTCGCGTCCGTCCTTCCAAAAATTCAAAGAACCGAATCCGGTCACCGCCACCGGCCGGTTCCTCAGAAACCACGAAGCAACGTCGATCAAATGCACCCCCGCCTCGCCGATGAGCCCCGTGCTGGATTGCTGTGTCAGCCGCCAATTCAAGTCCACGACCCGTTGCGGATTCGGCGAATCCCGCCGCCAACTTGTGAATTCGTGCCATTGCGCGCGGGCCATCGCCTCTGTTCCCAGCGCGCCGCCCCGGATAAACGGCACCAGAAAATTCCGTTGCGGATGCGACCGTTCCTGCAACCCGGTTTGAAAAACAATTTTCACGGCATCGCGCGCTGCCGTGGCGATCGCTTTGGCGTCGTCGATGCTGTTTGCCAGCGGCGCTTCGCAATAGACATGCTTTCCCGCCGCGATCGCCGCCAGCGCGATCTCGCGGTGCGTCCCCGTCGGCGTGGCGACAATCACCGCCTGGACATTGGAGTCGGCCAGCAAATTTTTATAATCGTCGTAAGTTTTGGCTGCCGGGAGGTCCTCGCTGGCTTTGTGAAGGGAGTGGGGGTAATTATCGCAAATCGCCACAACCGGCGCGAAATGCGTGCCGCTGACTTGCATGATCGAAAGTTCGTGGAGTATCTCGCGTCCCCAATCGCCTAATCCAATAACGCCGAAATTGACATTCGGAGGCGGCGGTTCCTTGGTAAGGGCGCTGCCGCCTGCTGCCGTATTGGTCGAATCGCTGGCCCGCAATTCGACGCCGCCCATCATCGTCATCAACGTAGCCAGCGACGTCGTCTTTAGGAAGTTCCGGCGATTGGAGTCGGGCAATGGATCATTCTCATTCATGCGCAATATCCTACAGCAAGCCATGAACAGACGAACGATGGCAAGCCGGAATTCAAGGTTTTCCGAAGGCTTTACACGGTCCCGAAAAACCGTTATTTCACTTGCCACATGAACACTGTCTCGTCTCTTAAGACTGCCAAACGCAGCGTCGCCTCCCTCGTCGAAGGTGCGCTCGCCGAAACCGGCGGCCTGCTTCGCCTCGCGCCTTGCTGGGTGCCTCGCTCTTTTCTTCATCCCGGCAAACGTCTCAAACTCCATCCTGATGATCTTTACGCCTTTGGTCTCAATCGCGGCGGAATCGATGAACGGTGGTTCGCTTCAACCACTCCCGCCGCCAACGAAAATCGCACGCCCGATGAGGGCCTTAGCTACGTTGTCGTCGGCAAACGGCGCTTTACTTTGCGACAGGCTGTCGCGGAGTGTGGGGCGGACCTGATTGGCGGCCGTATTTGGCGAAAATATAAAAAATGGCCCGTCTATTCCAAATTTTTCGACAACATGGGTCCGATCCCGCACCACATGCACCAAAACGCCAGGCAGGCCGCCCTCCTCGGATTGGAGGGAAAACCGGAGTCCTATTATTTTCCGCCGCAGCACAACAACGTCGGGAACAATTTCCCGTACACGTTCATGGGCCTTGAGCCGGGCACGACCAAAGCCGATGTCCGCCGCTGCCTTGAGAATTGGAACAAGGGCGACAACGGCATTCTGGATCTCAGCCGCGCCTACCGCCTTAAGCCTGGCACAGGCTGGCTGATCCCGCCGTGTATTTTACACGCGCCCGGTTCCATTTGCACATATGAGCCGCAATGGGGCAGCGACGTTTTTGGGATGTATCAATCGCTGGTCGAAGGCCGCGAAGTTCCTTGGTCGCTCCTGGTCAAGGATGTGCCCAAAAAACACCATCACGATCTCGATTATTTGGTCGATCAACTCGATTGGAAAGGCAACACAGACGACCATTTCAAGCAGAACCATTACCTCAAGCCCGCTCCCGTCAAAGGCGTTCCTGGTGACAAATGGATTGTGTACGGCAAAGTTGCCGGCGAACAACTTTTCAGCGCGAAAGAATTGACTCTCCAACCGCGGGAAAAATGCACGATCAAGGACACCGGCGCTTACGGTTTGATCACTGTCCAGGGGAGTGGCCTCATGAATCGGCTCAGGCTCGATTGCCCAAAGCTCATTCGTTTCCACGAATTGACGGAGGACGAGGTGTTTTGCACGGAAAGCGCCGCCCGCGCCGGGGTTGTTTTCGAGAATACAAGTGATGTTGAGCCGCTGGTAGTGCTCCGTTATTTCGGGCCGGAGGCAAACCCCGACGCGCCAAGTCTGCCATAGACAGAATTGGTGATAGGCAGTTTCTTCGCCCAAGGTGTAGTGTCGTTTGTCAGCACTAACCATGGGCCAATCCAACTCATTTATTTTTTTGGCCGCCTTCTGGATTTGTTCCAGCGCAATGGCCAACATTCCCGGCGGTGGAACCGGCACAGGCCCCAACGTCACATTGGTCAACAACAGCAACGGCACTGTGACGATCGGCAATGGAATCGTTTCCGTTCTCTGCACGACCGCCGGCGCCGTCCTCAATCAGATCAATTACACCTACAATAACGGCGGCGGTACGGTGACAAAACAATTGCTCAGCGGCGGTTTCGACGGCGGCATGTTTTATTGGGAATTGGGCGGCTTTGGCACCGGCGCATTTTCCTATTCCGTCGTCGCCACTCCGGCGGATACCGGCGGCGATTATGCTGAAATAGACATGCTTACCACTTCCACGACTAACGGCACCGTCGATGTTCATTTCTCGATGCTTCGCGGATCACCTGGGTTTTACGTGGCTGCGATTTGGAGTCATCGGAATGGCGACGTGGCGATGAGGATGGGAGAGACACGCGACAATATTTACGCCGGGGCAACCTTTAACTGGATGAGTGTCGATGCCACGCGCAACAGGCTGATGGAGGTTTCAGGCGGGACGGCCGTCGGGGTTTTGAACGCGCCTGTCGAAGTTTCGCTCTGGACCAACGGCATTTACCAGGGCCAGTACGAAGACAAGTACAAGTACAGCGCCGATCTTGGCGTCCAAAGGGCCTGGGGCTGGAGCAGTGTCACCGCCAATGGCAACGCCGGGTTGAACGTCGGACTCTGGAACATCATCGCCAGCGCCGAATATTATAACGGCGGTCCCATGAAGCGCGAACTGATGTGCCACATCGGCACCACCATTCTCAATATGCTCAACGGCAGCCATTATGGCGGAGGGACGGACACCGGCTTTGCCGCCAACGAAGTTTGGAGCCGCGTTTCCGGCCCGTGGTTTATTTACTGCAATAACGTTTCGAACAACATCACGAACCCAGTGCAGGCGAGCCAGGCGCTTTATAACGACGCCCTTGCGCAGGCCGCCGTCGAACAATCCGCATGGCCGTACACCTGGTTCACCAATGCAAATTACGCGCCCGCCACCAAACGTGGCGCAGTTTCCGGGCAATTCGTCATCCAGGATAGCTACAACCCGAATGCCTCAGCCGCTGGATTGTGGGTCGGAGTTGTGCAAACGCCGTCCTCGACCGGTATTGACTATGATTTTCAAGAATGGATGAAGCCGTACCAGTTTTGGGTGAATACGGATACCAACGGCAACTTTACTATCTCCAATGTCATCGCGGGCGCAAACTATACGTTATACGCTTTCGGCCCGGGCGCGGCCGGCACATTCCAATCGCAGGCGCTTCCAGTTGCGGTGAACGAACTGGACATTCCGGCGACGCCGTTCAGCGTTACTGTGACCGCTGGCGCGACGAATGACCTCGGCGTCGTTACATGGAAACCCTTTCGCGTTGGCGCCACTGTTTTTGAAATCGGCTATCCCGATCGCAATACGGAAAAATTTCGACACGGGGACGATTTTTGGGTCGGCGACATAGGTCCAAGTCCAACCGCTCCCAGCCCGATTTGGGCCAAGCATCTCGAATACCAGGTCGATTTTCCGAACGGCCCTGACTACACCGTTGGCCAAAGCCGATGGAGCACCGACTGGAATTTCGTCCAGCCGATCGTTACCGATAGCCAGGGCAATTTCGACGGATCAACTTCCACGATAAACTTCACCCTGCTCCAAGCGCCGGCTTCCGGTTCCAGTGCTTCCCTTTACGTGGCGCTGGCGTCGGATTTCCAGGGGCCGCTTATCATTCAAGTCAACGGAACTGCCATCGCGGGCAGCACGGGCTATTTTCCGAATGACAGCAGCTCCACCAACGAAAGCGACACAACCATCCGCCAGGGAAGGCACGGCATATTCTCGGATAATCGGATTAATTTCGCAGGTTCCCTGCTCAAGCAAAAGCAGAATACCATCACCATCAACATGCGCAAAGGCGGTTACTTTGCCAACCATGCAATGTACGACTATATCCGACTGGAACTTTCGGGCTACACCCCGCCTCCGCCAGAGAGTATTACCGCTTACCCTGGCAATAACTGTAACCTGCTTGCGTGGCCCGTCACGCCCGGAGCTACAAGCTACAACCTTCTCGTTTCGACGAATTCCGGCACAAATTACGGCACGCTGGCTACGAATGTGCCAGGTCCCGTCTGTGGCAGCGGCACGAACGACGCAACTTACTTGGATACCAACGCCGTTAATGCGGCCACTTATTATTACGTGGTGCAATCGGTGAACCCGGTTGGTGTCAGCACAAATTCTCCGCCAAGCGCTGGCGCAACTCCTTCCTCCTCCTTGTCCACAACCCAACCAGCGGCGCCCGCCGGCCTTGCGGCTGTCGCGGGGAATAACAAAGTTGTGCTCACGTGGAATGCGGATCCGAACGCGAACTACTACTCTGTTCAGCGGTCCACGATTGTAAATGACGGTGTCGGCACCAACGTTACCCTTGGCACAATTATGCTTGGCAACGCCATCACGAACACAAGTTACTCCGATACCACTCCAACCGACGGAAGCACTTATAGCTACGTCGTCACAGCTTATAATGCCGGTGGCGCAAGCCCCGATTCGCTTGCGCTTATCGCAACTCCCTTGTCAGCCTCTCCCGTGTCCGCCCCCGGTGCGCTCACTGTGAATGTCACGCTCACGACCAACATCACATTGACATGGTCCGCCGTGTCGGGTGCTGTTGGTTATGTCATCCTGCGTTCTACGAGCCCCGATGGCCCGTATCTCTACGTGATGAGCATCACTGAAACCACGTATGCCGATGTTGGCTTGGTAACGAATACAACCTATTACTACAAAGTGGAGGCGGTCAACTCCGGTGGAGTCTCGCCCACTTCCACCGTCAACGCCGAGACGGCTGCCTATTGGATCGATACTACGACAAGTGGCGCCCAAAGTTGGAATGCTAACGCTAACTGGAGCAGCGCCGCTTTTCCCAACGGCTCGCGGCTTCCGGTTTTTATCACGCCCGCCATTACCGCCAACCAGACGATTAATTTAAACCAGCCCGTGACCGTCGGCGTTCTGAATCTTGGCGCTTCCAGCGGTTTGGGTTCACTCACCGTCGCAGCCAACGGCGGTGTGCTTACTTTGGATAACACACCCGGCCGGGCGCTCCTGACTCAGGTAGCTTCCAGCAAAGGCGACACCATTTCCGCTCCGCTGACCAACAACGGCAGTTTGAGCATCAGCAATGTGTCGGTCAACCCCCTCACGGTGTCCGGCGGCGTTTCTGGTGCGACTGGCGGAATCGCCATTTATGGCAATGTCATCCTTGGCGGCCCGATCCTCGGCCCGGTCACCGTAAATGCGGGTAGTACGCTGTCTGATGTTCCTTTCAGCGCTCTAACGATAAGCAACAATCTGACTTTGCTTGCCGAATCCACGACCAAAGTCCGTGTTCAACATTCGCCGCTAACGAACGATTCGTTTCATATTGCCGGCGCTTTGACAGAAGGCGGAACGCTCAACGTGACCAACGCGGGAACATCCGCCTTTGCCGCAGGCGACACCTTTAACTTGTTCAACGCGGCCACCTACAGCGGCAGCGTCACGAATTTCATCCTTCCACCCTTGTCCGCCGGGTTGGTATGGAACACCAATACGGTCAAGAACCTCGGCATTCTTTCAGTCGCCGCATATCTTCCTCCTGAGATAAACCAGTCTGCCATCATCGGAAATACTCTGCACATGGCGGGCAGCGCGGGAATCCCATATTGGACCTATTATATTCTCCATTCAACAAACCTCGCCACGCCGCAATGGAAAGCGATCTTCACAAATCAATTCGACGCGAGTGGCAATTTCACGTTCATAACGACGATCAACCCAGCCGCACCACAGACATTTTACAAAGCCCAACTTCAATGAAGTTGGATGAAGGGAAACGAAACCAAAGCTTGCATTAGAGGCTCGGGCGGACGATTTTACGTTATGTCGTTTACAAATTTCGGGCTATCCCCGCAGGTTTTGGAAGGGGTGAAGGCTATGGGCTATATCGAACCCACTCCAATCCAATTGCGCGCAATCCCATTGGTCATGGCTGGCAACGATGTTATCGGCAGCGCACAAACAGGCACGGGAAAAACCGCCGCTTTCGCCCTTCCTATTTTGTCGCTTCTTGGCCAGCACGGAGCGACCACCCGCGCCCTGGTGCTCGAACCGACTCGCGAATTGGCCGCCCAGGTCGAAACCGCGATCCACGATTTCGCTCGCTTCACCAATCTCCGCACAGCCGTCCTTTACGGCGGTGTCGGCTATGGCAAACAAATCGATGCATTGCGGGCGGGAGCCGACGTCATTGTCGCCACGCCGGGACGATTGCTCGACCACATGGAACGCGGGGCTTGCAGGCTTGAGCACGTCAAATATTTGGTGCTAGACGAGGCGGACCGCATGTTGGATATGGGCTTTCTGCCGGACGTGAAGCGAATCGTCCAGAAAATCCCGCGAGACCGGCACACTTCCCTTTTTTCCGCCACGGTGCCGCCGGAGATTGCGACGCTAATTCAGTGGGCAATGCACACGCCGCAAACGGTTGAAATCGGCGCGCGGCGGACCCCGGCGGAAACGGTCGAACACGTCATTTACCCGGTGGCCGAAACCCAGAAGACTTCCCTGCTGTTGCAATTGTTGGAACGGATCAAGTACGACTCGGTGATCATTTTCTGCCGGACCAAACATCGGGCTGACCAGATCGCGCATTTGCTCAAGAAGAATCAGCATGCCGTGGCCGTCCTGCACTCCAACCGTACGCAACGCGAACGTGAGGACGCATTGCGAGGGTTCCGCAATGGGCATTACGAAGCGTTGGTGGCCACGGACATCGCTTCGCGCGGGCTGGATATTGCGGACGTCAGCCATGTTGTCAATTATGATGTCCCGCAGCATCCCGAAGATTACATTCACCGCATTGGCCGCACTGGCCGTGCTGAGCAAACGGGCGACGCTCTGACATTGATGGTAGCTGCGGACGGTTCCCACGTCTATGCCATCGAGCGTTTCATAGGAAAGAAAATACCGCGCATCAAACTCGACAACTTCGATTACCAGTACACGGCCTTGTTCGAAGAGGAAAAACAAGGGCAGAAGCCGTCGTTCCCCGGCAAGGTTCGAGGCGCTCGTGTTCGGGGCGGATACTTTTTTGGGCCCGCCAGGAGGCGGTAGCTCTTATTTCGCCGGGTTTGCCGGCGGAGCGCTCGGAGCGCTTGGGGCTTCGGGCAATATGCTTTTTAGCGTATGAAAAGGGCGGAGCAGCATCATTAAAAACTTTGGCACATAGAGCGGCTCGATTACGGGGTTGCTCATCGGCCCTTTTATTTGATATTCAAATATCTTGCTCAGCGGAGAAAGCGTCATGCTCAAAACTTCCCCAAATAACGGAGTGTTGCGTAATAGGTCTGCTTCGACGCGTCCATTGATTTGTTTATCCATGGAAATGTTCCCCCGGTACATCAGGCGCATCCCTGTGGCTTGAACTTCCATGTTGTCGCTGGCGACTTTCCCTTGCCCAATCGTGAAATGCGCCGTGGCCGATTTTGCTCGACTGTCGCCCGCGCCGGGCGCGATCGCGTTGAGGACCGGCGAGAATATCCCAAAGAGCTTGATCTGCCACAGCAGGGCGTCGTGGACGTTCACGTATCCGCGTCCGGTCCAGGTTTCCTTGTTGGTGGAAGAGGGCGCGTTCAGCAACAACGAACCATCCAGCTTTCCGTCTATCCGGCTATTCTTTCCGGTCAAGCTTCGGCTCAACGTCGAAAGGCTGATGTCTTTGACCGCGAATTGGCTGCGGAAGCCGGCTCCGTGCTTCGGCACATAATCAAAGGCAAGCCATCCGTTAAGTTTGCCGGAACCATAGATACGCCCTTCGATGTTCGTCAGAGCAACGTCTCGCGCAACCCACAGGACCGTGCCCGATATGGTGTCCGCTCCGAGGTTCGTCCAGTGAAAATTGGTGCCCTGGACGTAAAAGCGCATGTCCGTCGCCAACGGATCTCCCAAAACGAAGGAACCACTGGCGCGCACTTTCGGCGGAGTATCGAAATGAACGATCTTCAAAAACCCCGGGGTCTTTGTTCCCATTTGGCGGATCAGCATCGCCGGGTCCATCGTGGATTGCGCATTCGTCACGAAAAGTCGTTTTGACACAAAATCGACCGAAGCCAGCGGAATATCGAGCCGGCCCTTCCCCTGAGAAAGGCCGAGATTGCTGCCGGTCAAAAGGTGATTCGTGTATTCTATTTTTCCGCTAAACGCATCGATCGATTCGCCGCGAACGACAAAATTGCTCGCCGCAACTGTCCCGACAAAGGAGAACGTTTCGGGATTTTGCCAGAGCCCGCTCAGTTCTCCGTGGACCGCCGGCGGAGTCGGAAAATGCGCCTCGCCCAGGATTTTTTGCTGCATCGGTTTGAGTAACGGCAGCGCATCGTCCGGGTTCAAATGGCTTTCAAAGCGGACGTCAAATTGATGCGTCACTTCGTTGCCTGTGTAATCGACCTGGAGGGAGCCGTCGGGACGCTCGGCGTGAAGCGCCGGCAAATGCCAGATCCGGTTGGTGTAGAAAACAGCCGAATTCGCCGAAATGACCTCAACGCCGCGAAATGAGGCCGCTCCAACCTGAAAGTCACCAGCGATCTGCACGCTCGACTTTAAACTGTTGCGCCAATCGTCAGGTCGATTGGTCCATGGCGGTACTACCATGCGGATCCTGGCATTGACCACGGGAGGATTGCTCCAGGTGTATTCGGAAATCCATCGTTGGGCGTTTGGCGTCATTAATTGGGAAATTTTGTGGGGATCGAAATCCGTTGTGGCGTGGCAAAACATCTCCCGTGAGTCAATATTGAGGCTGGCGTTACCGCCCAATCGGCCGTGATACAAATGGGCCTCGATCTTTTCGATGGTTGCCTGCGGCGCTTGCCAGGATGCGTCCACCGCCAGGTTTTCGAATTGAAGTTTTGGGCTGTCGATGTTGGTCGCGTCAAGGTGGCACGAAGCCAGATAAGGCGAAAAATGCGTCCAAATTCCCAGCGCCGGATCGACCGGTGGCGGAGCGTTCGTGCGCCTGGCATTCAGCCGTAGCGAAAGGGCGCCGGCCGAACCCCACTCAGAACCGGCTCCGTCAACTCGTAAAGTTCCGACAACGGCCGACGGCGCGAAATTGGTCGGAGAAAGAAATGCCTTTCCATCCCACGACACACGTTTTGCGTGAACCCAATTGCTTCCCCGCAAGTCGGTGACGGAAGCGGTCAACCATGTGTTCAAAGGCATTGTAGGATCCGGAAAAAACGATACTGACGCCGAAATATCCCTGCCTGATCCCCAGCGTGTGGTAATCTTATCCGCGGCTGCGGACGCCTGCATCACTGGCTGATTAGTGGGATCGAGCAAGTGCGCCCCAGCCCCGCGCACTTCAAGCACTCCGGCTCTGCCCCACGGCGTTTCCATCCCGCGCGCGGTGAACAGTGCTTCGCTGCGGAACGTGTTCATGTTGCTGCCATCCGCAAAAAAATGAACCTCCAGCCTTGGATTTTCAGCAAAGTGTATTTGTTCAAGAATGTTTGTTACGGACTCGCTGGGGTTTTCGGGCGGTTGGTTGGTGTTTGACCGCAGCCGGGCGGGCAGCCTCCAATTCTGCAGGGAAGAAAAATTCGCGACGTCGCCGTTGACGCGAATTTGCAGCCCGTGAAGCCATGCGGTGCATTCGGCGAAGTGGGCGAAATCATTGGAGGACAAATTCATCTTCATATAGACGTTGTCCATCGAAAGCCGCTTTCCGTAACGTCGCGACACCGGAATCTGCACCGTCCCGCTGACTACCTCGACGGAATCGATTTTCAACCGGCCATGAAGAAGCGAATCCCAATTCAACCGAATATCCGTCATGCCCGCGGAAAGGCGTGCGCCGGCTTCGTTCGTCCCGCTGAAGGAAGCGTTGTCGATGAGAATCGCGGGACCCCACGTCAGGTGCGCGTTGGTGAACCGCGCCTCGAATCCGCGCTCGCGTATCTTGCGCAACAGTGGGCGCTTGAGAAAATCCGGCAGGCCGACCAAATGAAGGTACGCGAGTTCCGCAACCACCAACAACAATACAAACCAGACGACCAACCGGCACCAGCGAAAAACCTTCCGCGCTCTGCGAATACCCTTGTGTTGAGAAAAGAGGCCCATCCTATGGTTGTTAGCGTAGCGCTGCCGGTATCATGAGGTCATGCTCAACAAAATTCTCGTATAGGTCCGCGGGAAATTCAAATATGAGGCGCTCCCCATCCTCTACCACTGTCGCGTAAGGGTGTGTATAAGGCGAGCGACTGCCGAACGCGATCCGCAGCGTTTTGCTGCCGTTTGGTCCTTTGATTTCGAATTCGATGTTGTGGTCCGCCTGCGCAAATCCGAAACGTTCGAGATGAGTATCGCCGTGTCCATCCCAATAGATGGCGGTCAAGCGGCCAATCCGGTGGACCGCTTCCTCCAGTTCCGGTGAATTGATAAAGGGTGGGCCCTTGTAACCCGGCGCGAATGTCCACGCGCCATCCGGGTCGCGCATGAATTTGCGCGTGCCTCCCAGTTGATGAATCGTCACGCTAATGACGTTGCTCGTGGCAAAATTCCATATCCGCCGGTCGCGCATCTGCCACGATGCGTAAGGGAGGCGCCCAAATTCGTCCAGCCCGATGGTGTTGACAAAATCCTCGTCCGTCCGTCGTTCGAAAACCTGCCCATTTTGGTTGGTTCCGAACTCGACGTGGGCGACCGCGCGGCTTCCAGCCTTGGGTCCAAATTTGATCGAGTAGCGGAGGGCAGGCCTGCTCAATCCGTACGGCGACAGGTCCGCCACCACGGTCTTTTCGATTGAAGTCGGAATGCCGGACAGTCCTTCCAGCCAATCCTTCATCAGCTCGGCGTCGGCGGGGAAGCTTTTTCCGTGCGGCGCCTCGACGTCCCATTGCCCGTTGGTTTGTTTGCGGACGGCAAAGGCATTCTGGCCGCGGGCTTCGATCGACTCAATCCAGTCGGGCGAAAAACTGATAAGGTGTTGATCGAGAAAATTGGTATTGTCAGCCTGCCAGGCCCGGAAAGGCCCGCGCGCGACCAGCACGACGTTGCTGGGATCCCGGCGGCGTGCATATGCGAACTCCGGATGGTTTGTGGGACTGGCGCCGATTTGCAGAACGGCGGCAAGGTTCGCGCCGTTGGAAAAAACCAATGTCAGGGTGGGCGTTTGCGGGGAAGATTGCAGGCCAAACGATTCCAAATCCGCCTGCGGATCATCCGAGACGAAGCTTACGACAGGCAGGTGTTGAAGCTCGTTGAGCAGCGCGTTGACCACGTCGCTGTCAGCGCGCGCCAGCCACGGACGATTCATGAACCAGAGATGATTGGTGGGGTCGCGCCGCAGGTCCAGTTTTTCCTTCGCCGCCGTTCGCACTGTCAGTTCATCAAACGGCATATTCGTCACATCGAGCAGTGACAGGTCGCGCCACTGGTCTTTGTCTTGCGGAATCATCTTCATCAAATCCGCGTTCGCCAGGCAAATGGCCGTGCTGCCGACGAGATTCAGAAAAACTTCGTCGCCCAATGGCGAAAGATCGCCGATTTCCAGCCGTCGATCCACGCCGCCGGCTTGCAGCAGGATGGAAAAACGCGGCTTGACGAACCCGTACTGTTCCTGGGCGTCCGGGCGGTCCCGGAGTTCCTGGTCGGAAATGCGGTCCTTCCATTCCAATTTCGCCAGGCTATCAAGCAAGGCATCGATCTGCGCCCCGCGCGCCGGATATTCGATCGGCGCTGTCAGCCGCCAAACCTTACTCCCGAGACGGCGCTCGGCATGGATGGAGGACTGGCCCCACGGTTGAATTTCGACATTTGTGACGGTCGCCGGGTCAAGGCCGGGAAGAACTGACCGGCTGGCCTGCCGCAATCGCTCCAGGCGAATTGGCCGTTCGACCAAGACGATGAAAGCGAAGACAACAGCCGTTGCTGTCAATAGAACCCATGTGGGTTTCCAATTCATGCCTTCGTCAGCTTCGGCGGCGCAGCCAGACCAAAGCGCCAAGGGCAAGGACCGCGCCCGGCATCGCCGCCAGGAATAGCCATTGGACCTTTCTGGTTTGCGAGCGGCTCATGTATAACCTGTATTCCGTGATCGGCTTGGGTCCGAGGCCTTCCAGCAGAAGTTGTGGACGGTCCAAAAGCCAATTCAACGCCCGCGCCGCGAAGTAGTGGTTTCCCCCCAACTGGATGACCGTATCATCCAAAAAATCTGAATCTCCAGCCACGACAATACGCGTCCCGCCGGCGTGCGGCGAACTGACGCCGCTAATCACGCCCTGCTCGACGGCGGCGAGAAGCGGATACTCGCCCCTGCGATTCTTTTCATCAACTCCATTGGTGCTGGTAAGGGCAAGATAACTGACTTCCGGCGCACCGGGGACCTTCCCTTCCGGGGTAACCTTGAAAACTGGCCGCGGCCACACCATGAGAAGGGACTGTTTTTCGCTGGCCAGAGGGTTAACGATAATATGGCCTGGAACCCAGTTGGCGCTGTAGAAGGTGTGGTTTTCGACGTAATATTTCGGATCCGTGTCCACAACCCGGTAGGGCCCCACGATAACTCCCCACTGCTTGAGGACCGGCTCCAGCCCGCAATCCACAGTCAGGAGTGCGAGCAGCCGTCCGCCCTGTTTTAAGTAAGTGGAGATCTTGTCCAGTTCCTCGGGCAAAATCTTTCCTTCGTGCGCTCCGGCGGCGATGATCAATAACTGGCAATCCGCCGGGATGCCGTTGGTGCCTTGCAGGAGAAGGCGGTCCCAGTCGCTGGTGATTTCATTCTTCACAATGGACGCCATCGTGGAATATCCCGTTTGCCCAAGTTTGCTGTCGCCGCCGTGCGGGTCGCCCGGATTGTTCTCACCGTGGCCGTAGAGGAAATACGTCTTGAGCGTCTGCGGATAGCTGACCGCGTAAATATCCGCGGTGAAATACATTTCGCCCCGAAATGCGCTTCGGCGGACATATTGGCTGCGACCGGCCAGCAAGTCGCTGAAATCATAATCCGCCAGGTCGCGGGCAAACACGATCTTCGAGCGCCCGCCGCATTGAAAGAGCACAAAATCCTTTTCCTGAAGTCCAACAAGGGAATTGGTCGCCAGCAACTCCTTGGCCGCTCCGACAAGCCGCGTGTAATCGAGGTTTTTGACGTGGATTCGCCGGGGATTGACGTGTTGGTATTCCGCCAGGAGCGCCTTTGTCAGTTCGTAGATTTCCGGGTTTTGGCCGCTGGCCTGGAAAAAGATGGTGACGTTCACATCGTTCGTCAGGTTATCGAGCACCCGCACTGTCGGCTCGGATAATTTGAAGGCTGCATCGCGCGACCACTGGTAACGTTCGAAGTGGCCGCCGGCCAGATAATTGGCCATCACGACCAGGCCCAGGGCGGCCGCCACGGCGAGCACCGTGTTGAGTCCGATCACCCATCGGTGCGCTCGAGAAAAACTCGGTTCAGAGTGGTTGGGAGGGGGCATTTTATTTCCAGCGCCGGCTTTCAATCACCCGGTAAGTCAGGAATAAAAAGAAAGCGCTCACCGTCAAATAAAAAACAATGTAACGGGTGTCCACCACGCCACGCGCGAAATCTTTCATTTGTTCGAGAATGCATATCGAGTTGAGCGTTTCCACCTGCCATGTCTTTTCCACCGCAAGCTGGTCGCTCAGGTAACTGGCGAGAAAAAACGCAAGCCCAGCCGCAAAACTAATCATCGCCGCCACTATCTGGTTGCGCGTCAGCGATGACGCAAAGCAGCCGATTGACATGTAAAGCGCGCCCAGCAGGAATATCCCCAGGTACGTGCTCCCCAAAGTCCCGGCATCCATCAAATTGGAGCCGTTGCTGAAGCAGCCCAAAATCAAAATGCAGGCCAGTAGCGGCACCCACAGCACCATGTAAAACACAAGCGCCGCCGTGAATTTTGCCAGCACCACCGACAGGTCGCTCACCGGCGCCGTCATAAGAGTTTCAAAAGTCCCGGAATACTTTTCCATCGCGAAAAGCCGCATTGTGATGATCGGCGAAGAGAAGAGGAGGATCAGCCAGAAGCAAAGGCTTAAAAAAATCTCGGTGATCGGCAATTGCGTGGCTTCTCCCTGCAGTTTGTCCAGGAGGATGACAAAGCTGAGTCCCGTCAAAAAAACCGCGCCTGCAATAACGACGTACCCAATCCACGAATAGAAGAAGCTTCCCAGCTCACGCCGGGTCAGCGTCATATAAGCCTGCATTAGTGCGACTCTTCCTCACTTTCCGGCCGCGTCAGCCGAATATAGACATCCTCCAGCGAATGGCGCAAACGAAACAGTTCGCGCAGTTTCCATTCGCGCTGCCGCACCGCCGCAAAGATTTTCGGGCGTAGGTCTTCGCTCCCTGCCGCCGTCAGAGAACAACGGTGATACTCGCCCTCGGCGGGCGCGATGTTGTAATGCGCGATCTCGGGCATCTGGTCCCAGCAGGCCCGCAATTCCTCAACTGGCGCGGCGATCTCCGCGATGATGTGGCCGCTGCGGCCCATCGACTTTTCCAGGTTCTCAGGCGTATCGGCCGCAAGTATGCGCCCTTCGCGCATGATCATCACCCGGTTGCACGTCATCTCCACTTCCGGCAAAATGTGGCTCGAAATCAGCACCGTATGCCGCTGGGCCAATTCCTTGATTAACTGCCGCACGACTCGAATCTGGCTTGGGTCCAGCCCGATGGTCGGTTCGTCCAAAATAATGAGTTCCGGCTCATGCACCAACGCATCGGCCAGGCCAACACGCTGCCGGTACCCTTTGGAAAGTTGTCCAATGATTCTCTTGCTGACGTCCGTCAATCCGCATTGGGCGATGACGGCTTCCACGCGCTGGCGCGTCCGGCTTCGGCCAAGCCCTTTGAGGCGGGCGCGGAATCTTAGATACTCGCGCACGCGCATATCTGGATGCAACGGGTTATTCTCCGGCATATACCCAATACGGCGGCGCACGTCGTCAGCTTGCGTAAAAACATCCAGGCCGCTCACACGCGCGCTGCCCGAAGTGGCCGGGATAAAGCAGGACAAAATGCGCATCGTGGTGCTTTTCCCCGCCCCGTTGGGACCGAGCAAGCCAACGACCTCGCCGCTTTTGACGGTAAAAGAGAGATCGGACACCGCGGTATTTCCGGCGTAGCGTTTCGTCAAATTGGAAACTTCGATCATCATTCCTAACAGGGCGCCTCGGTCACCTGAGCTTAACCTCGGTTTCTCCCTGTTGGTAGCCTAAAATCAAATTATTGCGGACGCGCGGCACGAGGACCGTCAAATCCGCCGGTGCTCCACTCTTCAAACCGGACAACGCTTCGAACGCATCGAGATAATTTCGCACCGGCCGGTCATCAATCCCATTGACCAAATAATACTCCCGCAGGTCTGCTTTTTCGGCCGGGCTGTCTTTTTCCACCCGAGAAATCAGCAGGCCCGACTCCAGTCCCCCGAGCCGCGCAAGTCCAAGTTGATCGACCAGTTCGCCGGTCAATTCCTGCAAATCCAACCCGAGCCGTCGCTGAAATAATTCCTTGAACGGCACCATCCGCACATGAATGTCCCGCAACTCCCCATCCCGTTGCACCGACAAAACAAGCGTTAGTTGCGGGCCTTCCCGCAACGTCCGGTTGAAATTGATGTAATCGCCTGCGGCCGTCCCATTGACGGATAAAATATTGTCCCCAACTTCGAGTCCGGCCACCTCCGCGGGGCTGCCGGGATCGATTTTTTTAACGAGCAATGGCGGGGCGACACTGACATGCGCGCCGAACCAGCGCGAGGCGGTTTCGGGGTTGAAAACCTCGCTTAAGGCTTCCCGCACGTCCGTGACGGGAATCGCAAACCCGATCCCTTGCGCTCCCTGGTAAATGGCGACATTGATTCCGATCATTTCACCGCGCAGATCCACCAGCGGACCGCCGCTGTTGCCGGGATTGATCAACGCATCGGTTTGCAGCCAGTTTTCCATCTTCAAATCCTCGTTCTCTTTGGGAGCGGCCCGGCGTTTGGAACTGAGAATGCCTCTGCTCACTGATTCGCCCAACCCAAACGGGTTGCCCAGCGCCACCACTGTCTCGCCCAGCAATAGATCGTTGTCCCTCGCAAACTTGATCGCCTTAAACTTCTCGCCTTTCTTTTTGGGAATGATCTTCAGCAGCGCTACGTCCACTTTCGTTGTTCCAACATAGATCGGCTGCACGTCATAAAGACCCCCGCCCGCGGCGTCCGAAAGTTTCACCTGGATGCGGCTGGCGCGTTTGACGACGTGAAGATTGGTCAAAATATATCCATCGTCTGAAATAATGACGCCGGAACCCAGCGAACTATGCACCTCCGGCCCGGTTGGGTATCCGTAAAATCGCCGCCAAAGCTCATCAAAGACATCACGCGATTCCACAATGCTTTCTGTCGCCACGTTGACCACCGACGGCATGACATCCTGGACGACCTGCACGACCGCATCCCGCCGGATATCGGTTTCGGCATTGAGCGATAGCGCTGCCGTTAAAAGGAACAGCGCCACGCAAATGGAATGGGACCTTTGCATCATTGTGCCGGTAATAAGATGCAAAATCCCAGTCGAAAAAGCAATGCCGCATCCCCGCTCCCGACTCAGTACGCCGATTTCAACCATTGCTTTACCTGGTCGATTTGCTGGTCGCGTTCCTCGACGGGCATCATCGGCGCCAGTCGCACTGAGCGTCCCAATAATGCCGCGAGCGTCATCGCGGCTCGGTCGCATATTCGCCATTCCCGTCCCGGCATCGGACGCATCCCGGGAATCGCTGTGTGATCGTCCAGCAGCGGAACCAGATCGGAGGCGTTTGCGCCGGGGGCGTCGCTGAGCAGGGTCAACGCTTCGTCGCGGGCTTGCGCGAGAGCGTTTTTGTCGTCGGCCACGGCGAGCAAACGTTTCGTGAGTTCCGCCGGCGCGAGTTTTTTCAACGCATTCACTGCTGCAATTGTATTGGGACTGCCGACCAGTCCCACGATCGTTTCCGTGGCGGGTTCATACTTAAGCTCTCCCAACGATTCGACGAGGGCGGTAATGATGCTGAACGAGTCGCGCCGGGCGTCCCAACCAAACCGGCGCATTCCTCCCATTTGCACGCGAGCCAGAAGATTGCCAGGATCGAAAGGATTGGACTGCGGACTAAAGACTGACGGAAAATTCTCCCGCACTGCCTCAGTTTGTTCCTCCAGGGCGGCGGCGGACGGACGTGGTGATTGCAACCGCTTCTGCAAATTTGTGAATAGAAGCTGCGCGACATTTGTGGCCCCGATTTTTCCCAGTGTGGCCGCGGCCGCCGCGCCCACCATTTCGTTGCTGTCGCTGAGCCTGTCCAGGAGTGGTGAAATTTTTTCGGCGGTGTCCCACGAGACATCGCCGATGGCCAGGACCGCCTGCCAACGCACACCGGGAGATTCATCCGCCAAAGCCTGCAAGAGTATCGGCCGGGTCCGATCCGTTACCGCGGCGTGTCCCAAAAGGAGAGTGAAGACGCGACGAGAACGCGACGAACCATGCTCGAAGTTGTCCGTCAGAAAAGCTGCGTCGAGCCATTCGGGATGCTGCAACAGAATCGAAACCACGGGGCCGATATGAATGCCGTCGTCCGCATCAAGGAGCGCGAGAAGGTTTTTTTCTTCCGGCTTCCAGTTCAACTTTGCAATGGCCGCGGTAATTCCCGCCGAAACACCGCCGTTCCATCGGATGTCGCACTTTGCGAGCGCGTCGATGAGCGCGGGCAAATCGGCATCCGTCACCCGTAATTGCAAGGCCGTCATGCTTTGCTGAATCGCCTGGAAGTCCTGGGAATCAGGCCCCTGAGAATTCACCGTATCCAGGATGTCCAGGGCGTTTTTTTCCGCGCGAAAACTCCCGGTGAAAGCGGGCGGCGCGGGGACACTGCCGCTTTGCAACTGCTCTTGCCACCATTTGTCATCCGACGAGTCCGAGGCGGGGCGTGTGAATTCGCGGTAGGTCGTCACCGCGCCGCGGTAAAGTTGCAATCGCCCTTCCGAAGGCAAAATAATGTACAGGGCCTGCGGCTGGCCCAATGCCGCCCAGAGAATGGAATTGTTCGCGGCGTTCGTTCCCAATGCCGTGATTGTCGAGAGATCGTTCGCTGCCTGGCCGGGGACAATCGAGTATCCCGCCAATAGCATTCCGTAGGCGGCCATCCATTTTTCGTCGTCGTCGCTCAATGCTTTGCCGTCGCGATAGTCCCGCGCCAGTTTGGCGAGTTTGTCGCAGGTGTCGGCGAAGTCGCGGAGCAATCGTGGCGAAGTGAGGCGCTGATCAAAAAGGCTTTGCAATACCTTGGTGTCGTCCTCGGTGGGGACGCCGGCGTTGAGGCATCGGCGCGCGATCGTCTCCAAATCTTTCAACGAACGCTGCGCTGCCGCCACGCTGCCGGCGGGATCGGATTGAGAGGGATGCGCTTCGGAATACTGCGCGAAGAATTGGGCGAACTCGGCGCTCTCCCTCGCCATTTTCACCGTCTCTTCCGGGACGACTGCCGCGACACCTTGTTGAATAAAAACGCCGTCGAGCAATCTCTGCGCGAGCGCTCTGGCGTCGAATGATTCGTCGAGTCCCACCTTGTCCATTGCGCCGGCGGTTTCACGGGACAACCTGGCCAGCCCGGCGAAAAAATCCGGATACGGCGCCACGACGCCTTTCTTCGACCAATCCTGACTTCGGTCGTCGGCGCCGATGGGAATCTCGTCAGTCGCTTTGCGGGAATGACTTTGTGTGATGGCTCCGGCGAGTTGCGTCCAAAGTTGCTTCGCCGCCCAAGCCTCGGAATGGAACGCGGGCGCGAGTTGGTCGGGCAATGGTTGTTGGAGGGTCGCGAGCACGCGCAGCGATTCGCCTGTCAGCGAATCGGCGGGCAGGGTCTCGTTGAGATTTTTAATCGCGTCCACTGCTTTGTTCCCGGAGATTTCCCGCAGCACTTTCTCGGCGGCGACGGAACGGGTTTCGGGGTGCGCCATCAGGAACTCCAGGCCTGACGTTGTGCAACGCCATGGGATTTGACGCAGGCCCAATTGTTTGATGCCGCCGGCCAGCAGAGCTTCGTAGGTCTGCCATGCGGAGTCGGTTGTGATGAAGGGTGGGAGCGAGGCGTCGAGGTACGGCTCGAAGATTTGTTGGTACGAAGGATCGGCGACGACGAAGCCGTTGGTTTCCAACAAGTGCCAGGCGCGGAGGGAACCGTCGAACTTGTCGATGCCTTGGACGAGGCTGTAGGCAGGTGCGGACCAAAGCGAGGAAGCGAAAAGGAGAAGGATCGCAATGGACAGGGGAAGCGCTTTCATGGCCGATTGCATGAACTTATTTCTTTCCGTTGAATTTGTAAGTGAAAAATTCGCATAAATACGTCTAAAAAACGCCTTGACGTGTAATAGTGTACTAGTGTAATAGTTAAATATGTATGAATGATAAGGGAACGAATCAGTGGAAGGTCGAGTATAATTCCGGGATTCCGGTTTATCGACAGATCATCAATCACGCTTGTGCGGCTTTGGCGGATGGTTCGCTGAAGGCGGGGGACCAATTGCCGACGATTCGGGCGCTGAGCGGGCATTTGAATGTGAATCCGAATACCGTTGCCAAGGCTTATCGGGAGCTGGAATTGAAGGGAATCATCCTTAGCGAGCGGGGCAGCGGTTCGTTCATCCAGCCTCAAACTCCCGCGAGCGCGCCGGAGGCGACCGTGGCAGAGAAGAGGGCCAAACTCGAGGAACTTTATCACCGGCTGCTGGGCGATGCGGGCACCAGCGGTGTCACCGAAAGCGAATTGTTAAACTTCATCAAAGAAAGGGACCCATCAACACTATGAACAAGAAATTTACTGTTAGCTGGCAGCTTTTCAGGGCTTCCGCAACTATCGTCTTTCGCCACCCCAAACTGCTCTGCTTTCCGCTTGTAATCACGCTGCTGACGTCTGTCATAGCGCTTGTATTTATCTCGGCGATGGCTCTGCCGATGGTTTTGCATGATACCGGTTACCATATTACCCAAAAGCAACATTGGGAGGCATTGGAAAACCTGTATTTTCCGAAACCTGTTGTTGTACCCAAGTATCAACCGCCAACCAGCCTGCGCAATGCCCTGAGCAGGATAATAACCGGCCATCCCACGAGCACGGCGGGTCCTGGAAATTCGATGGCGCCGCATCCCTCGTTCTGGAATTCGGTTTGGGTGCTTCCGCTTTATCTTGGGTCGATGTTCCTGGCGACTTTTTTCAACGTGGCATTTTACAGCGAGATCATCACGGCGCTCAACGGCAAGGGTGTTTCGCTTCGGCGCGGGTTTGGCGTTGCGCGGGGGCGGCTGCGCGCGATTCTCGCGTGGTCGCTATTGGCGGGAGTGGTCGGATGGATCATTCGCAGCATTGAGGAGCGTTTGCCGTTCGCGGGGCGAATTATGATGGGATTGGTCGGAATGGCGTGGAGCGTCGCGGCGGTGTTTGCGATTCCGGTGATCATCCAGGAACAATCCATGCACAACCCGGTAAAGATCCTCCAGCAATCCGCGACGACCTTGAAGCGGACGTGGGGCGAGGGGCTGATTGGATACATTGGGTTTTCGGCGGCGAACGCCGTGATATTTATGGTCTCGCTGGTGCCGTTGCTGGCGGTGGGCGCGTTTGCGTGGATTTTCAAGAGTTGGTGGACGTTCGGCATCGGTGGAGTCCTCTGGCTTTTTTCGTTGATGTGCATGGCCTACGTTGTTAGTGTGGCCGGGCATGTTTTCCGATGTGCCCTCTATCTTTTTGCCGCCGAAGGAACCGTGCCCGACCCGTACGACAAGAACCTGTTGGACGCGGCGTGGAGGGTCAAAGGGCTTTCGTAGAACCTTGCAAGGGGGCGGCGCGGCGTGGGGCCGTGGCCGGGTCTGACGGCGACGGGTGACGCAATGGCACGTGGGATATGAAGATCATTGGCTTATGCGGGCAACCGGCTTCGGGCAAAGATACCGCGGCGGATTTTTTCGTTTCGAAGGGCTTCGCGCACGTTTCGCTGGGGGATACCTTGCGGGCGGAAATGCGCAAGCAAGGCTTGGCCACAGATCGGGCGCATATGAGCGTTTTTGCCGCCGACGCCAAGAGGACGCGCGGCATGAGTTATTTGGGGGAACTGGCCGCCAACCAGGTGTCTGGCAACACCGTTATTTCCGGGATTCGCGGAACGGCGGAAGTGGAGTTTTTTCGACGGCGGTTCGGCCCTGATTTCACGCTGCTCGCCATTGATGCTCCTCTGGAGACGCGGTACGCGCGGGCGCGGGCACGCAACCGGACGGGGGACGATATTTCGTTTGAAGAATTTCGGCGGATCGAAGATTACGAGCGGTCGGCGGCTTCCGGTGCGCAGGAAGTCGATAAAGTCATCGCGCTGGCGGACTGCACGGTGGATAATAGCGGGTCGGTGGAGGAGCTTTGGGAAAAGCTGGGGGAGTTTTGTAAAGGGTAAAATTCATTCGCCTCCGCATTGAGATTGAATCGTCCGAAGCAAAAATGGCGTGTGATCGACGGCCTGAAATGTGGCCGAATATAATTTTCTGGCATTTTCCATCCTTTAGGTTGTATTCGGTGTCTCCAGCGATGAGCGAATTCAAGATTGACGCCACTCAAACCTTCGAGCACTTGCCACACGCGCCAATCGTGGAGGCCATCATCGCCTTGCGGGCAAGAGCCACTGTCCCATGGGATGAGACGACAATAGCGAACGTATTAAAGCCTCAGCTAGCGGATTATCCGCAAATGGCGGTGCAAAACTCATTAGTGGTTGGCTTTACGATCATGCCGGGTCCGCTGGCGACAACGAATCAACAGGATTTATGGAAGGGGCTGCAATTTAAATCTGGGGACGGGCGTAACGTAGCGACATTCGACCGGGATGGCTTCACTTTCAGCCGGTTGCAACCGTATCAGGACTGGAGCCGTTTGCAAGTTGAGGCAATGCGGTTATGGAGGATTCACGCGAAGGTGGCAAGGCCGCCGGAAATCGAGAGACTCGGAGTCCGATTTATTAACCGTATTGAATTGCCCACGGGCGCGGTTCAACTTGAGGACTATATCGAACCACATCCCAAGACTCCCGTGAATTTGGATCTGCCATTTAGCGGTTTTCTGCATATGGACACTTTCAGGGTGCCGGGACAGCCTTATACGATGAACGTTGTTCGCGCGTTACAACCGCCTCAGCCTTTGGGCACGAGCAGTCCGGCATTGATCGTGGATATCGACGTTTCTGTTTTACAAGCGGCGGATTCTTCGGATATTAAATGGGTTGAGGATCGCCTCGCCGAAATGCGATGGTTGAAAAACAAGGCGTTCTTTGGTACTATTACGGAGAAAGTTAAGCAAAGTTTTAAATGATATTGGAGATGACAACGTCAGCGTTTCTTTGTTCCTGGCGGTTTTCGCGTAGTCCCGCAACGAGTGCGGAAGCGGGCCAAATCGCCTCCGCCTTCCAGGATAGCTGCCGCCATTTGTGTGCGTCCCAGTCTTTTGGTGCGTCGCACCGGGCCAGTCTTGAGGAACTTTCTTCGGTGGCGGAAGAATGCAAAAAGCCGAACTGGGATGGGCAAGGGGCGGCGGCGATTTCAAGTGAAACCTACCTATTGGCTTATAAGTTTATTGAGGCGTTGCCAATTGGAATTCCGGTGTTTTCGATTAGTGCGGAGCCTGACGGCCACCTGACATTTGAATGGTTTCGCAGTTCGCGACGCCTTCTATCGGTAAGCATTGGTCCACAGGGTGAGCTGCACTACGCTGCGTCACTAGGATTGCGGAAGCGGTACGGAACCGAGCCATTTTTCGGCGAAGTTCCAGGAGTCGTTTTGGAATTGGTTTCGGAAGTTTTGGCCAAGTGAAATGAACGCAGGTGTGCTTCCTGAATCCGAGAAGCTGGCTCGTTTTATAACCTTCAGCCGATGGGTTCGGAGCGACAGGACCGTCCGGCCCGACGCATTTATTCCCCATCCTTACCCTGATCTTTCCGTCACGCGGCACAGGGACCTGAGTGAGTCTCAATTGTGGAAGATCGGCGAAGACGTTGTCCGCTTTCGAAAACCGCCGCCCTCATTATACGGGCGAGCCGACGTAACCGTCGGAGTTGTCCACGCGGCGATGCTCCGAGTTGAAGCGCAGCCTGTACCTGAAAATGTAAATCATGCGGGAATTATTGGATGGCCTTCTGATAAACCGGGGCAGAAAATTCGCGCTCAGGAGTTAGCGGCTGCCGCGGGGCAATTGGTCCCTAATCCGGTTTTAGTTTAGTCGCATCGCGCGGGTTCTAGCTTCTACCACTGGCGCCGCTCTTTCCTTACGAGGCTTGCATTTCAGCCACCTTTCGCAATGAAACCTGGGACGCCGGTCTCTATCACCGAGTTGAGCCTGCTTCTGGTTTGAATTCGGTTGATTTCCTCAACGGCAGCTTCTGGTATCTCAGAGATGTTGTAGTTCTCGCGTGCTCGATCCAGAGTTTTCGCGGTGGTCAGGACGGCGGTTCCACGTTGGATGGCCCAGGCGAGCAGGACTTGGGCTGGGGTCTGGGAAGTTTGTCGGGCAATTGCCAGAACGGTGGGATCTTCAAGCGGGCCAGGTCGTAGTCCATGACCCAGGGGCGCAAAGGCCAAAAAAACAATGCCTTTCTGCTTACAGAAGTCCAATAGCTCGCTTTGAGGCAGATACGGGTGCGATTCAACCTGGACCACGGCGGGTTTGATCCTTGCGGCTTCGTAGAGAGGCACTAAGCTTTCAAGAACGACGTCGGATAATCCTATGGCTCTACACTTACCTTGATCGGCGAGACTTTCCATAGCTCTCCAGGTTTCAAGGAGATTGACGTCTCGGTCGTAAATGATATTACCACTTTGGTCTCGCGGGTCCATGTTGTCTCCTGGTTGAAACGCGAAGGGGGTGTGGATGAGGTAAAGATCTATGTAACTGATTCCGAGGCGCTCGCGACTCGCGTCGAACGCCGGCTCGACGCGTTCTGGGCGATGATTGGTATTCCATAGCTTCGTGGTGATGAATACTTCCTCACGGGCGATAGCTCCGGTTGCGAATTCTGCCTGCAATGACTCACCTACCTCGCGCTCATTCCGATATCGTTCCGCACAATCAAAGTGGCGAAATCCAACCTTTAATGCGTTCGTGGTGGCACTCCTGGTTTCAGCAGGGTCCGGGATCAACGTTCCGAAACCCAGAGCGGGGATGGCGCCAGTCCCGGAATTAAGGGGTATTTTTGCCAAGCGAAGGTTCGAAGGGTGATTAGATGGCATATGATACCGTGGTTCGGATTATCATTTTCACGAGCGGGATTTCCCATTTGATTTCTTGCCCACGAACGGCGCGGGCCTTTCATTTAAATTGACCCTTATCCACGAATTTGCAAGCCGTCTTCCCAGGTTGTTTAGTCGCAGAATGGAAACGTTACGGGGTGGAGAGACGGTAGAAACGACGGGGGTAATTTGTCCATTCGGAATCGCTGAAATAGGACGAGCCGTCGGCGAGCGTGTTGGTTTGGATCGGAACCCAAATCGGATTGGCCAGATTCGTGCAAGCTTCGACGACTACGGAACTGTTAGTCGCCCAGGAGATCGTGAAACCGAACCGGTTGGCTTGCACACCAAAGCCTGGGCTGTTGTTTAAAATCACCGGGGTTGGAAGGAACCACAGCGCTGTCGGAAGTCCGCCATAAGTTGAACCCCAACCAGTGGTTCCTGGCAAATAATATACGGTCGCGTTAGTGGTGTTATATTCGAAGACAATCGAAGCGGCCATGGGAGCGTTACCCGCAAAATAGATTCTGGCGAGGCTTTGGCAATAATAAAACGCATTGCTTCCGATGGTGGTGACGCTATTGGGGATCGTGACACTGGCCAGGCTGGTGACGGCGAACGCATCGTTTCCGATATTGGTGACGCCATTGCCGATTGTTGCGCTGGCCAGCCTGTCGCAGTTGTAAAATGCATCGTTTCCGATGCTGGTGACGGTGACGGGGATGGCGACACTGGCCAGGTGAGTGCAATACTCAAACGCCTGGTCTCCGATAGTGGTGACGTTATCGCCGATAGCGACGCTGGTCATCGTATCGCAGTAATAGAACGCATCGTCTCCGATGGTGATGACACTGTTTGGGATCGTGACACTGGTCAGGTCGCAGTATTCAAACGCGCCCTCTCCAAGGTTGGTCACGTTGTCGCCCAGCGTGACGTTCGTCAGGCTGGAATAAGCGAACGCTTCGTTTCCGATAGTGATGACGCTGTCCGGGACCGTAACGCGGGTCATGTTGCACTGACCGAACGCCCAGTCGCCGATGCTGGTGACGTTGGAGCCAATCGTGACGTTGGTCACGGCAAAGCAAGCCTCAAATGCGTAGTCGCCAATGCTGGTGACGCTGTTTGGGATTGTGATGCTGGTGAGGAGAGTGCATTCCTCAAACGCGTCGTCTCCAATGCTAGTGACGCTGTTTCCCAGCGTGAGGTTGGTCAGGTCTGAGCAGAAATAGAACGCATCGGCTCCGAGGTTGGTAACGCTGTTGGGGATTGTGACCCGGGGCAGGAGAGAGCAGTAAGTGAACGCGTCGTCTCCGATGGTGATGACGCTGTTTGGGATCGTGACACTGGTCAGGCTCGAGCAGTTACCGAACGCTCCGTCTGCGATGGTGGTGACGCTGTCAGGGATGGTGTAATTTCCCGTGATGCCGCATGGGTATTCAACCAGCGTGGTCTGGCTCTTGTCGAACAAGACTCCATTCACAGTGGTATAAAAGGGGTTCTGTGGATCCACAGTTATCGCTTTCAGCCCGTTGCACCCGGCAAACGGGCCCTCTCCGAAGTTGGTGACGCTGAGTGGAATCGTAACATTGGTCAAACCGCAGTTGGAGAACGCGGCGTCGCCGATGTCGGTGATGCTGGCGGGAAGAGCGACGCTGCCCAGGGTCGAGCAGTAAGAGAACGCGGAAACCCCGATGCTGGTGACGTTGGTGGGAATCGTGACGTTGGTGAGGCTGGAACAACCGAAAAAGACCGAGTTCCCGATGGAGGTAACGCCGTCGCCGATCGTGACGCTCGCCAGTTCGTGGCAGTATTGGAAGGCTGCTTCACCGATGTTGGTGACATTGTCGGGGATCGTCATGTTGGTCAGGCCAGAGCATTCGACAAACGCGCCTGGCCCGATGTTGATGACGCTGCCGGGAATCAGAAAGTTTCCTGCTTTGGCGGCGGGATATTCAAGGAGCGTTGTTTGGTTCGAATTGAACAGCACTCCATTCAAACTGCTATAAAACGAATTTTCGGCATCCACCGTTATCGTTGTCAGGCTGGCGCAGTAGAGCGCGGAAACCCCAATGTTGGTGACGCTATCGGGGATCGTGAAATTGGTCAGGGCGCAGTATGAAAATGCTCCGTCTCCGATGCTGGTGACACTATCGGGGATGGTAACGCTCGGAAGGCTGGAGCAGTATTCAAACGCCTCTTCGCCGATGCAGATGACGTTGGTGCCGATCATTACGTTGGTCAAGCCACCGCAATTGGAAAACGCCTGGGACTCAATGTTGGTGACGCTATCGGGCACCGCGACACTGGTCAATTTGTAGAGGTCGAAGAAGGCAAGAGCACCGATGGTTGTGACGGGCAGCCCATTGGTCGAGTTGGGGATTGTTACAACGCCGCCGGGACCGGTGTATCCCGTGATGGTGATGGCGCCGTTAGTGGTGGCGTAAAGAAACTGGGCTTTCGCCACTGCGGGCAGCGTCAATAGCGCCAGCAGCGGCATTAGCCTAAGGACACATGGATGCAGGAAGGCGGATACGGCACCTTTGCGGCGAAGGTTAATGAATTTAACGCCCATCGTAAGAAGAGTCTTAGCGCGGTCTTCCTGGTGCGTCAAGCCCGCGGATAGGATTTGAATTCACGCGCGAAGCGAGATTGGCCGTGGTGGCTGGCACCGCTGGTCGCCAGTCCGCAATTGGTTATTCGCGGTTTTTGAAAAATATTTTACGATGCGGGGACTTCGTCGGAGGGGGCGAAGCCCATTATGAGGAAACAAAACTGGAGGGCTAGGAAGACTCCGAGGGGCCAGTAGTGTCCTAATCCGTAACCGTGCTTGGCGGAATTGTTGACAATGATGTTGGCGCCGAACCAGGCCAGACTGACGATGACGTTTGCGCCAATGCACATCAGCATTGTGGCGCGATCGCTTTTTTGGCGAAATCGTTGCATGGCAGTCAGGGCGACGAGCCAGACAGACAGGGACAAAGCTCCGATTTCGCGCGGGTCCCATCCCCAATATTTGCCCCAATGTTGTTTGCTCCAGATCATCCCCAGCACCGTCCCTACGATTACCAGGGCTGTGGCAAGATAACTGAATAGTTGGACGGCATGATCCAATGATTGTTGACGAACCGGCGATAACGCATGAAACGATCGGTAGCAGACATAGCAAATGCCGAAGCTGCCTATCAGATAGACGGCGCAATAGCCCGCGGTGACGGTGACGATGTGTGCGTATAGAACCAGGTCCAGCCTTCCGTTAAACAGGCGTCTTGATAGTAACGCCGCCGTCAGAATGGTCGCGGCGATCCAGAGCGTTGAGCCGATTTTCACGGGCGTGATTGGCGTGCGCTTAATCTTGTCGAATTCCATTCGTACGGAAGCGGGGTTTCCCAGGCGCGAAACGGCAAGTTGAAAGGCCTCGGCCTCTGGCTTTCCGGCTGACACGAGTTTTAGAAAGTCCTCGCGTAAGTGACTTTCCAATTCTTCCAATGGCACGGGCGCTTTGACACCGGCGGCCAACATCGCCCGACGCCAATCGGAGAAAGCGCGTTCGAGATTAAACATGTTGGCCTTTCCACAGACCGCGGAGAACGGAGTAAATCACGGTCCATTGTTCGCGCTTTTCCTGAAGGGCCTGGCGGCCATCCTTTTTGAGTGAGTAGTATTTGCGCTTGCGCCCGCTCTCAACTTCCACCCAACGGGATTTGATCCAGCCGTTGTCCTCCATGCGGTGCAAGACGGGGTAAAGCATTCCGTCGGTCCATTTGAGTTTGTCCCCGGAGAGACGCTTGATTTCCTGGATCAATTCGTATCCGTAGCTTTCGCCCCTGGAAAGGAGGGACAGGATTAGCGGTTCGGTGGAGGCAGCCACAAGTTCCTTCGTCATCGTGGCGGGACTATGCATATTGGCGCTATGTATGTCAAGCGGGAAAGTGGCTTTGACGACCGCGGCGGGCTTTGCTGGCTCACCAATCCGCTCCATTTTGCTGATTCGGGGCGTAGGAGGACACCTCATACCGAGTGTCGGGCGTCTGACGTAGGTTGGGATAATATGAGTCCATTCGACGAACAATCCCGCGCGCTGCTGGCAGCCATTGTGGAGTCCAGCGACGATGCCATCATTACCAAGAATCTCAATGGAATCATCACCAGTTGGAATCAAGGGGCGGAGAGGATTTTTGGTTATTCGCCCCTGGAGGCCATTGGGCAGTCGGTCACTATGCTTATGCCCCCTGAACGGGTGGACGAGGAACCGCTCATTCTGGAGCGAATTAAACGGGGCGAACGCATCCGACATTACGAAACTGTCCGACGGGCCAAAAATGGCGCGCTTGTGGAAATTTCCCTTACCGTCTCGCCCCTGGTTGATTCAGAAGGAAAGATCATTGGAGCATCGAAAATCGCGAGAGACATCAGCCGTGAAGAGCATGTCCATCGACGGTTGCGACAGAGTGAAGAACAATTTCGTGTCACGCTGGCAAGTATCGGCGATGCGGTGATCGCGACGGACCGGGATGGTCGCATGACGTTTATGAATTCGGCGGCGGAGCATCTGACCGGGTGGAAAACGCGACAGGCTCTCGGCGTTCCATTGGACGAGGCGTTCAAAATCGTCAACGAATTTAGCCGAAAAACGGCTGAAAACCCCGTGAATAAAGTTCTTCAGGAAGGAAAGGTCGTGGGGTTGGCCAATCATACTGTGCTCATCTCAAAGGACGGAACCGAACGGCCCATTGACGATAGCGGAGCGCCGATACGTGGAAGCGCGGGGGACTTGATGGGGGTGGTGTTGGTTTTCCGGGATGTTACCGAGCGCCGTGCCGCGGAATTGACGGCGCTGAGATTCGCGGCGCTTGTGGAAAATTCCGATGATGCAATTATCAGCAAGAATCTGCATGGGATTATCACGACTTGGAACGAAGGAGCGCAGCGCATCTTTGGTTATTTACCCAGCGAGATAATCGGGCGATCTATCAAAGTGTTAATCCCCCCGGAACTTCGGCAACAGGAGGATGAGATTCTCGCTCGATTACGGCGGGGCGAGCGCGTTTATCACTTTGAAACGATTCGGGTGGCTAAAGACGGGCGCCACATTCCGATTTCGCTGACCATTTCGCCGATTAAAGATCACGAGGGGAACGTTATTGGAGCATCCAAAATTGCCCGCGACATCACCGAACGCAAGCAAGCGGAGCAGGCGCTCGCTGAGGCGAAGGAAAAACTCCAATCTTATGCCGGAGAATTGGAACGGCAGGTTTGCGAGCGAACATCCACGCTCGAAAAAACCATCGCGGAACTCGAAGCTTTTTCGTACAGCCTGTCCCATGACATGCGCGCGCCGCTGCGCACAATTGAAAGCTTTTCAGAAATCGTGTTGAAGGATTACGGTGAAAAAATTGAGACCAAAGGGGCCGACTTGCTCAAAAAGGTCATCGGCGCGGCCAAACGGATGGACAAGTTGATCCTGGATTTGCTTGAGTTCACGCGCGTGGCGCGCGCGCCGATCACCACCGAGTCCGCCGATGTGCAAAAAATAATCCAAAGCATTATTCACGAGCGGGAGGAATTTCAGCCGCCACGAGCGGAGGTCAAAATAGAAACGCCGCTGCTGGCAGTGAGAGGAAATGAAGCTTCGCTGACGCAGTGCTTCACAAATTTATTGGACAATGCGGTGAAATTTGTAGCGCCAAACACGATTCCCCGGGTGCGCATTTATTCTGAACGCAGGGACGGCGGGGTCCGTCTTTGGATTGAGGACAACGGGATCGGCATTGACGCCGATGGGAAACCTCGGCTATTTCAGATGTTTCAAAGGATTCATAGCGAAGCATATCCGGGGACGGGGATCGGATTGGCGAT
>DATAXU010000017.1:0-11458 GCA_036272955.1 Verrucomicrobiia bacterium | reverse complement strand
AAATTTAAGGGCTTGATTTCCGCCGAAGCTTTGGTACGTTCCGGCCCTTCGCTGTTTTAATGTTAGGCGGCGGGGGTGATACAATTCTTTATGCCATCAGCAAATGATTTACGCAAAGGCATGGCCATCAATTACAATGGCGATGTTTCCGTGGTATTGGACACTCAACACCGCACACCCGGCAACTTGCGCGCGTTCGTCCAGGCCACGCTCCGAAGCATCCGCACCGGCAAGGCTTCCGATGTGCGATTCAGCTCGACCGAGAAGATCGAGGTCGTGCCGATGATGACGCGCAAGATGG
Source organism: Verrucomicrobiia bacterium (assembly GCA_036272955.1). Lineage (GTDB taxonomy): Bacteria > Verrucomicrobiota > Verrucomicrobiia > Limisphaerales > Palsa-1400 > DATAUD01. Next base: position 11,157 of record DATAXU010000017.1, on the reverse strand, counting down.
ATTTCAGCTACAAGGATGGCGACGATTTTGTCTTTTCCGATCCCGAAACTTACGAGACGACAACGCTGCAACCGGACATCGTCGGGGACGCGAAGAATTTCCTCGTCGAGAACGGCACCGTCACGGTCACGTTTGTCGCTGACAAGGCGGTTTCCATTGAAATGCCGTCGAGTGTTGTCCTAGCGGTGACGGATGCGCCGGAAGGGATTCGGGGCGATTCCTCCAACAACGTCCAGAAGCCGATTGTGCTGGAAACGGGAATTACCGTTCAGGCACCGCTGTTCATCAAGACGGGCGAGAAAATCAAAGTCGATACGCGCACGGGCAAATACATGGAACGGGCGTAGGAATCAGGGACGAAGGGCGGCCCGATGGCCGAATCTGCGGGCGAGTTTGAGGGCCGCGGGCAATGATTTCACGCCGCCTGTGCAAGTCGCGTGAGATAGCGAGGCGGCCGCCACGCAAACACCCGTGAAGAGGCATCGCGGCAAATCCCACCCTTCGTGCAATCCCATCAGGACCCCGGCGGCAAAGGCGTCGCCGGCCCCGGCGGTTCCGGCGATGTGTTTGGCGGGAAGATCCAGGGAGGATTGCCAGAAATCCTCGCCCTTGCGCGTGCGGGCAAAGGCGCCTTCGGGAAAATGAATCACGACGAGATCGCGCACGCCTGCTTGCAGCAGGGAACCGGCGGCGTGGCGAAGCGACACCGTGTTGAGCGCTCCGCCGGGTTCGCGGATTTTAAAACCGGTGGTTTTGCCGGCTTCAATTTCGTTGAGAATGCAGTAATCGACATATCGAACGGCGGGCAAAACGATTCGCGCGAAGCGGTCGCTGTCTTCGCTGACGACATCGACGCTTGTCTTGAGGCCGGCCTCCTGCGCGGAGCGGAGCAACGCGGCGGCCTTGGTGCCGTATTTGGTATCCGGCGCGTCCAATGCGTCCAACAACAGCAAATAGCCCAGATGTAAAATGCGGGCTTTGACTTTTTGAAAATTCAAACCGGCGCCGGTCCAAAGCGCGTTGGCGCCGCGATGATGGAAAAAGGTCCGGCGGCCATCGGCGGCCTCGGTCATGACATCGGTGTAGGAAGTCGGGGCCAGGGGAGTTGATTCGAGATGGCGGGTGTCGATGCTGTGGCGGCGGCAATCTTCAAGAATGGCGCGGCCCAAATCGTCGTGGCCGACCATGCCTGCGGCCATGAGCGGGAAGGGCGCCTGCAAACGGGCGAGACTGATGAGGACATTGTAGGGCGCGCCGCCGGTCCCCTGGGATTGGGCGCGGATGTTCGCCAACTGCTCGCGCTGGGGATAGACATCAATGATCTTGACCTGGTCAGTGATCCAATTGCCCGCCGCGAGCAAGCCGGAACGAGCGGACGAAGCGGTGTTCTTCCTGGCTGTTCGGTCTGGTTTCAAGGCTGGGAAAGTGTATCGGGAACGGGCGGGAAATCAAAGCCGAATCGGGCGCGATGCGCGTTTATTAATGATTGAATCCGGCGACGAACCGGTTATCGTAAAGTATTCCCAAGAATAACTTTGCAAAAAAAGCGATTCACAGTAACTATTTTGTATGACAGACCAAGGGCAAACAGGAGAGCGTGTTTATAAGGGGATTCCTGTTTCCGCTGGCATTTGCCAGGGGAAAATCTTCGTGCTGCACAAAGCCCAGGCTGACATTCCCAAATACGAAGTCCCTGACTCGGAACTGCCATTGCAGGTGCAGCGGTTCGAACAGGCCCTCGCGCTGACGCGCCAGCAATTGCTGGAAGTGCAGCACAAAGTCAGCGAAGCGCTCAATGTCCAGGAGGCCAGCATTTTCGACGCTCATCTGTTGGTGCTCGAAGATCCCACTTTGATCGAGTCCGTCAATAGCACGATTTTCTCGAAAAAAATCAACGTCGAAGCCGCTTTCCAGGAATTCGCGCTAAAATACACCGCGACACTCAGCGCGATCGACGACGCGTATTTCCGCGAAAGGGCCGCGGACATGCGCGACGTGACGTTGCGCATCATGAACAATTTGCTCGGGCACGGCACGCACCCGGACCTCCAGAATTTGCGCGAGCCGTGCATCGTCGTCAGTGACGATTTGGCTCCGTCCGAAGTGGCGGTGATCAACCGGAAGGTGGTTTTGGGATTTTGCACGGACGTCGGCAGCAAGACTTCGCACACGGCAATCATGGCCCGTTCGCTTCGCGTGCCGGCGATTGTCGGGCTTAAAGGCGTTGCCAAAAGACTCACGACCGGCGTCCACGCGCTGCTGGATGGCTACAACGGGTCGCTGATTGTCAATCCCACCGACCAGACTTTGTTCGAATACGGCCAATTGGTCCGCCGCCATGCGTCCATCGAGGAAAAGCTCAATGCGATCCAGGGCATGGAGGCGATCACGGTGGACGGAACAAAAATCACCCTCGCGGCGAACGTCGAAAAGCCAAGTGACGTGGAGGCGGTGCAGAACTTCGGTTGCGAGGGAGTCGGGCTGTTTCGGACGGAATATTTGTTTATCAATCGCGATACTTTGCCGACGGAGGACGAGCAATATGAGGCGTATCGCCAGGTGGCGTCCGGGTTGAAGCCCAGCCCGGTGATCATTCGGACGCTGGACCTGGGGGGCGACAAATTCCTTTCGCACCTGCCGATCCCGATGGAGATGAACCCGTTTTTGGGATGGCGCGCGATTCGATTTTGTTTGGAGGAGAGGGAAGTTTTTCGGTCGCAACTACGGGCAATCCTTCGCGCGAGCGCCGAAGGGAACGTCAGGATCATGTATCCGATGATTTCCTCCTTTGCCGAAATTGAAAAGGCGAACGCGTTTGTCGAGGAATACAAGAATGAATTGCGCGCGGAGGGGGAGCCATTTGATGAAAATATTGAAATCGGCGCGATGATCGAAATTCCGTCCGCCGCGATCGCGGCCGATATGCTGGCGCGAAGGGTGAAATTTTTCAGCATTGGAACCAATGACTTGATTCAGTATTCGCTGGCGGTGGACCGGTTGAACGAGCGCATCGCCCAGCTTTACGAACCGACGCACCCGGCGGTGCTGCGGCTGATCAAATGGACGGCGGACGCTGCGGCGCGGAATGGGATCTGGTGCGGCGTTTGCGGGGAGATGGCGGGAGATCCGTTGTTAACCCCATTGCTGTTGGGCCTGGGTGTGACAGAGTTGAGCATGGCTCCGCCGTTACTGCCGCAAGTCAAGTACCTGATCCGCCGCCTTAAAATGGCGGATACGAAGGAACTTGCGGACTTCGCGTTGAATTGCGAATCGGCGCGGGAGATTTTTGAGCGTTCCGAGGCGCTTGCCAAAAGAATTGCTCCGAGCCTGTTTGAAAATCAGCTTGAAACCATATGAAGGTACTAATACTTGCGGCGGGATATGCAACGCGCCTGTATCCGTTGACGCTGACACAGCCCAAACCCCTGCTGAAAGTGGGCGGGCAACCGATGATCGATTACGTACTGGATAATCTCAGCCCCATCGGCGGCATCGACCGTGTCTATGTTGTCACGAACGCCAAATTCGCGGGACAGTTCCAGTCATGGGCGGACAATTACCACGCCACAAAATCGAAACTGGATTTTACGATCGTCAACGACGGCTCCACGGATGACACCAATAAACTGGGCGCCATCGGGGACATTCATCTCGTATTGAAGCGGGAAAAAATTGACGACGATTTGATCGTGGTTGCGGGAGACAATCTTTTCAGCGAAGGGCTGCAAGGGTTCGGCGCGCTTTGCCGCGAAAAGAAAGCGCCGGTGCTCGCGGTCTATGATGTCGGAAGCCTGGAAGAAATTAAAAAGTACAATTCGATCACGCTCGATGAGCAGGGCAAAATCACGTTTTTTGAGGAAAAGCCCAAGCAGCCGACGAGCACGCTGACGGGCATTGCGCTTTATTATTATCCCAAAGCGACCCTGCCGCTGATTCATCAGTACATGGCGGAAAAGAACAATCCGGACCAGCCGGGACGGTTGGTGCAATGGCTTTACACGCGGACGCCCGTCTATACGTGGCGCGTTCCGGGAATCTGGTTTGACATCGGCGCCAAGGACAGCCTTGACGAAGCCGACCGGATTTTTAGCAAACGCCGCGGATTATAATGGCTGGCCGGGCTGCGGCTCCGCCGGTTTTTTCGGCGACCTGCCTTTGAACGTCAGTTCCGCGATGCCGGATTTGTCGAGATCGCCCAAGCCATGAGCGACCATGGTATCGTATTGCTTTTTCGTCGCGGCGGCCAGCGGGAGATTCAAACCCTGTTCGCGGGCAAGGCGCAAGGCGATGCCCGAATCCTTTGCGGCGTGTGCGGCGGAAAAAAAGCAACTGTGCTCGCGGTTTTGCATGTCCTCGCCATCGGTTTGCAGGACGCGGGAGTTCGCGCCGGTTTGTGAAAAGACTTCGCGCAGCATCGCCAGGTCCAGGCCCAGCGCGGCGCCCAAACCGAGGCCTTCGGCCAATCCGGCCGTGTTGATATTAATTACCATGTTCACCAGTGCCTTGACCTCCGCCGCCTTGCCGGAACCGCCGATGTAACGCATCGATCCGGCCAGTTTCTCCAGGATCGGCTTGGCGCGGTTGAAGGCTTCTTCCTTCCCGCCGCACATGAGGTAAAGAGTGCCTTCGCGCGCCTGGGTGATGCTGGAGGCCATGCAGGCTTCCAGCGATTGCGCGCCGGTTTTTTCGGCCTTTTGCTCGACCCAAATGTGGGTGGATGGCGAAACGGTCGCGCAATTGATAAATAATTTGCCGCGGCTGCGCGCCAGCAATCCGCCGAGGAAAATGGCCTTCATCGCCTTGTCATCGCTGACGACGGTAATGATGACATCCGATAATTTGGTGACTTGCTTCAAGTCCGCGCACGTCTCCGCGCCCACTTCCTGCGCGAGGGTTTGCGCCGTTTGAGCGTTCACGTCATAGACGGCGGCAATGGCGAACCCTTGATCTTTCAAGCGCCGCGCCATGTTCGCGCCCATCCGGCCGACACCGACAAATCCGATTTTTTCCATGAGAAGAGAGTTGATGGGCGGCGCGAATTTGTCAATGTCGCGCGTGACATGGGGCGCCGTTGAATTTTTCCTCCGCAAATGCGCGCAAATGCTGTCTATTGTTCCGGTTGAAACGTCTGCGCGCATTCGTGCTGCTGCTGGCTGTGATTGCGCTGGTGGCTTATTATGGCGCCAGGCATTGGCGCGAGCATCGGTTTGATGCCGCCATTGCCGCCGCGGCGCACCGGTATAATTTGGACCCGGCGCTCGTCAAAGCGGTCGTCTGGGAGGAAAGCCGTTTCGATCCCGACGCGCGCGGGCGGGCCGGAGAATTGGGCCTGATGCAAATTCGCGAATCCGCGGCGATGGAATGGGCGATGGTCGAGCATGTTCAATCCTTCGATCATTCCAATTGCCTTAATCCCGTCACCAATGTCCAGGCTGGCGCGTTTTACCTCAAAAAAGTTTCCCGCCATTACACTCATGCCGATGATCCAATTCCCTACGCGCTGGCCGAATACAACGCCGGGCGCGGCAATGTGGTGAAATGGCTTGCCGGCGCCGCGGCCACCAACAGCTCCGTGTTCATCGGGCAAATCGGGTTTCCGGGAACGAAGGCTTACGTGCTGGCGATTCTTGACCGGCGGAAATATTACCAGCGTTAGCCTCAATCCCGCGTGATCGCGCGCATCGACTCTTCCAGCTTGATCCGCAATTGTTCGAGTGCGGCGTCACTGGCGTCGCGGGGCACCCAGATCGGCGCCGCGTAACGCAGTTCGCAGCGGGCGAACGGGAGGGGGATCTGCAGGCGGTCCCAATTTCCGCCGCGGACTTTCCATCGCGTAAAATTGGAGATGGGAATAATCGGGCGGCCGGTCATTTTCGCCAATTGAATGATGCCTTTCCTGTGAATCCGATAGACCGGTCCGCGCGGGCCGTCGGGCGTCATGACGATGCTGTAGTTGCGCTCCATCCAGGTGGTCGCTTCCAAAAGAGCCTGCGCGCCCCGGCGGCTGGTCGAACCGCGAATCGGCTGGACGCCGAAACGCTCGACGATGTTGGCCAGCAACCCGCCATCGCGGCTTGCGCTGGTCATCGCGGCCAGACCTTCGGCGGGCCACATGGACCGGGGGATCTCGCCGTAGCTCGCCAGCGCGAGGGGCAATCGATTGTGCCAGACGCAATAAATCACCGGGCCTTTGGTCTCCGGGTATTGAGCGGAATCTTTCCAGCGGACCCGCCACGTGGGCATGCAGAGGCGCAAGAGGGAGGTGAGGAGAAATGCCGCCAGCCGTCGGTGTCCCGCGACGGGATGCGGTGTGACAATTCCTGAGGGTGGCCCTGCCATCGTCGTCATCAGGCTCCTTTGCGCAAACTGGCGCGCACCAAATCCTCGATTCCCGCCGAGGGGCCAAGCGCGGCCTGGGTCGCGCGGATGGTTTCGTGGGCATCGGCGGGTTTGTAACCCAAAGCGACGAGCGCCAGGACGGCGTCGTTGACTTTCTGTTCGTCGGCGGAGAGAGAGCGCCGCTCGCTTTGCGCTTCCAACGCGCCGCCGGGGCCGATTTTGTCCTTGAGTTCGATGATAATGCGCTCGGCGGTTTTTTTTCCGACACCGGAGATTTGTGAAAGCGTCTTGGAATCCCCCGCCGACACAGCGCCGCGAAAGGCTGTGACCGTGATGCCACTCAGGATATTGAGGGCGATCTTGGGGCCGATCCCGCTGACGGTGTTGATCAGCAGACGGAATATTTCGCGCTCCGTCGCCGTCATAAAGCCGTAGAGGACATGCGCGTCCTCGCGAACGACAAGATGGGTGAGGATGCGCACCATTTGGCCCGGCGCGGGAAGTTTGTCGAATGAGGAAAGGGGGATGAGCACGTCGTAGCCGACGCCATTCACTTCGATTGTCGCGTGAGTGGGCAGCGCATCAATTACTTTGCCATGAAGGAATGCAATCATCGGTTGTCTGATTTATAAAACCGCAATTGAACCAAAAATCGAAATCAATTCAACCGCGAATCATTGCGAGGGAAGCGCGAAGTCCCGATAAAAGCGCCGGTACGGAGAGGCGTAAGCGCCCGTGTCGAAAAAATTCGTGACGCCGAGCGGCGGGATGAGATTGGTGCTGATCGGGCTCCAGTTCAACAAGTCGGACGAAGACTCAACGACGTAAGTGCGGTTGGTCTCGCCGGTGAGGAACATCTCAAGTCCGTTGACCGTGATTTCCCCGGGAGTCTGCGGCAGGGCCGTCAGCCGGACCAGGCCGTTTTCGACCGCGCCCAAATCCACCGTGGCCGGACCGCTGCCGCCGCTGCTTTCAACCACGCGGGGGTAGCCGCGTTGATCGGTGTCGGGCACGCCGGTGTTGTCGCCGGCATCGATGGCCGGGCTTCCGTTGAGCAGCGCGTAGGTCAACGTGGGGCCGCCATTGTCCTGGAACGGCGTCAAACGAGGATTCGCCGTGGAAACAATGCCGCCGGCAAAACCGTCATTGACCTGGATCAGGTTATTGTTGCCCAGGTCCAGATTGGTGAGGCCGGTGAGGTTGGTTGAAAGATAATCACTCGCGTTGGCGACGGTCTCGGCGAGAATGGTGTTGCGAATAAAAATGCCCGGCACCTCATCCGCCCCGGCGTTGCAAATCCCGCCGCCCTTATCGGCCTGGTTATAGGCAAAGGTCGAATTAAGAAGATCCAGTGTGCTGTCGATTGTGAACATTGCGCCGCCAAGTCCCAAGCCATTGCCGCCAGACTCACCATACAAAGTTCCGCCCAGACCGCCCTCGGCCACGTTCCCGGAGAACGTGCAGTTTGTAATGGTGGTCACCGCATCAATACTGCACAACGCCCCGCCAAAACCCGCGCCGCCACCGCCAGCGCTACCGAAATTTCCCGAGTTGTCGAAAGTGGTTCCGCCGTTGCCACCGCCAAATCCTCCCAGCCCGATCGACCCTGAAGGAGTCCCGGCGCCGGGGCCGCCGCCGCCGCCGCCAAAGGAGCCGTTCCCGCCCGAACCCCCGGGGCCTCCGCCAAATCCCGCTGTATTCCAAGCTCCCCCACCGCCACCGCCCCCGCCAAATCCACCAAAACCGCCGTTGCCCCCTGGTCCGCTGCCGCCGCCCCCACCGCCTCCGCCGACTCCCCCGGAAAATCCATTGCCGGCATTGGTGCCGCCATTTCCGCCGGACGGGGGTCCTCCATTGCCGCCAATTGCGCTCATGCCGCCAACTCCCCCAGGCCCGTCCATGCCGCCACCGCCGCCGCCACTTCCTTCGCCGTCGCCGAACTCTCCCCCCGCGCCGCCGATTGCCTCGTTGCCGGCGAATGTTGAATTCCCCAAATTCAGAGTGCCGAAGTTAAGAATGGCTCCTCCCATCCCCGCGCCGCCTCCCCCGCTTCCGCCGCGCTGGCCGCCGCCTCCTCCCGCGCCGCCTTGGGCAAAGCCGTTGCTGATGGTGAGGTTTTCCAATGTGAGCGAGCCGTCTTCTTCAACGAGAAACAACCGCATCGCGGGCGCCCCGTTCGACCGCGCAATAATGATGCCGTTGGAGCCGGCGGGTCCAAGGATCGAAACCCGGTTGGTCACAATGATCGCCGAGGGGCCAAAGCTCGAATCGCTGATGGTGTCAAGGTTGACCACGCCGGACTTGGACGAAAACAGCCCGTTGCTAAAAATGATCGTCGTGTTGGCCGGCGCGGTGAGAATCGTCTGCCGCAGCGAACCCGGACCGCTGTCGTTGAGGTTCAATACCGCCACTTCCAAAAAGGGCAATAATGCCAGGTGTTTGACCGTCGGCAAAACGCGGGTTTCGACTGCCGCAACGCTGCGGAATAACGGCGGGCTTGTGCTCCAAATCGTGTTCGCCCCGGCGTCGGACAGATAAAGCATGGATGTGGAGGGATCGAATTCCAGGCCCGTGCAGCGCTCGATCGCATTGCCATCGCCTGCGATGATTACAGCCTCCGCCCCCGAACCGTACACGGAAACCTCCTCCACAGTGTTGCTGCCTTGAATCGTGCTGCTCGTGACAAAATAAATCAGTCCACGACCGGCATCCAACGTCAGGTCCAGCGGCGCGCCTGGAAGGTTTTTCGCCAGCGATGTCAAACTGCCGCCCCCCAGCGGAATGCTCCAAATCGCATTGGAACCCGCGTCGGAAAATAGAATCTGAGAACCCGCCAGGTTCAGCGCAATGCCCGTGCAGCGGCCGACGCCATTGGAAGCCGTGAAAAGAACGCTCGGAGTGCCGCCCGCGTAACTCACTTGTTGAATGGTGTTGTTGCTCTGCGTGAAACTGCTGGTGGTGAAATAAATCTGCTGATGAACGGTATCCAGCGCCAAATCGGTCGGGGTGCCCGGCGAGGTGCTCGCGATACCGGTCAGGCCGCTGCCGTCAAAGTTGATGCTCCAGATTTCGTCGGCTCCCCCGTCCAGGATAAAAATCTTTTGCGCCGAGGAATCCACAGCGACCGCCGTGCAACGGTTGACGCCATTGCCGCCGTTGTCGCCGAATCCGGTGGCTGTGAAAATGGCATGCGCCGTGTCAGAGATCGTGTTGTTTAACTGGGTCGCGCTGCTGCTCGAATACGCCACCACGTTGCTCCACGCCGGGCACGCCGCGAAGCAGAGCGCAATGAAAAGCAAGGCCCGCAATGGCGTTTCAGTGTGTGTGCGTTTGTTCATCACGCTTGGGGTCGGGGCGCGGTCAACTTCGCGTGGGAAATATCCCCTGGAGCGCGATGCAAAAATTGACGCACAAAACCGGCTGAATGTTGGTATGCGACTGGCTCCCGCCCGCGCCCCCATTCATCAATGGATTCATCGTGGCGTTGGTCGAACTGCTATAATCAAGGGAAGTGCCGGTGGATTCCACCGCCGGATAGGCGTTTGCCGGACTCGCCACAGTGCCGCCTCCGCTGCTGCAACCTACCGGATGGGTATGAGCGGGTATTTGGTTGATTGTCAATGTCACTGTTTCCGTACCAGTCAGTTCACCTATTTCGTAAGGGCTGAGGCCGATGCCGGTTCCTTGATGTATCGGCACGCGGCTTTGCAGGTTGGGAAGTGCGAAATTAGTCGTTCCGTTGCCTCCATAGTACGTCCCAATCAGGGCAAACAAGGCCTGGTTTTGCTCAATGGGCAGTAGCTGGCCGTTACACATAGCCCAGCCTTCGGGGGTGAAATTGAAGCCGAACATTCGTATTTCACCGAGATATGGGTTTGACATGATTTATCCTTTTCTTTGATTTTCGTTGAAACTCCAATGCCTGGGGCGATTGATCACCCCCTCGTAATTCATTTTAATTGGATTCCTCGTCCAGATGGGCACGATGAATAGATCAAATCGCCCCAGCGCCTCGTGCGTAAACGTGTAGGTCTCCTGCGGGATCAATTCGTCGCGGGCGCCGGAGAATAAAAGCGAAAATTTTTCGTAGGCGGTATCCGGCGCGGGCCGCTTCCCGGGCTTGGGCGGTTTCTCGGGCCGCGCCGTCACATCTGTCAACATAAGTTCAATCGCGCTCCCCACCTTGGGTCGGATGCGAAAGCCCGTATTTACATGCCTGGCAAACGCCGAACACGGGATTTCACTCAACGACCCCGGCTTCCTAAACGGCGCGGGCGAATCGGCCAGAATGGCGGCTGGAAATGTCAAGGTCGCCGCCACCACCGCGGAGCAATCAAACAGGAATTTACGGCGCGTTGACACAATTACACTGCTCGCCGTGAGTGAACTGCACAGGCGACCCAAAGTCAAGCTTGCTGCTCACGGTATTTCTGAATTGTTGGCCGGTCGTATAATCGTGACGGTCAGGCCCAGGTCGCCCGGAACCTGCCAATTGATTTCCCCGGAATCGCCGACGCCGTTTCCGTTGGCGTCCTCGAGGTAATCGGCGATGCTGTCGGAATTGGAATCCAGCGGCAACCCGTTCCCGCCGAGCGCCACGTAGTGAAACCCGATCGCGACGATGTTAGTGCCTTCAATCACATTGTTGGTGACGACGGTGTAATGGTAAAGCCCGGCTTCGGGCGCGGTTTCACAGCCTGTGTGGGGCAGGTAACCGGTCGAGGGATAGTAATTATCTCCGAGACCGCCGGCTTGGTAGGCTGGGCTTTGGGCCAGGGCGTAACCACCGTTGTTAGGCAGCAAGGCGTCAAACCCGGA